>WTIT01000113.1:0-37768 GCA_011526375.1 Methanobacteriota archaeon | reverse complement strand
GATGGCGATGGAATGCCTGATGGCTGGGAAATAAAGAATCGTCGTTGGGTTGGCTCGACATTTACCGGAGGCAACAACTGGTCGCTCGACCCCAATAGGCCAGAAGATGCTAATTGGGATGCAGATGGTGACGGTTTGCAAAATCTCTGCGAATACCAATGGAGCCAATTGAAATATCAAGCAATGGAGGGTCTCCTCTTAGAGTCGCATGGTGAGAACATTACATACGCAGAAAATTGGAGTGAATCCGATCCAAACAATATCGACTCAGATGGTGATTCACTGCCGGATGGTTGGGAAGCCTCTTACTCTTGTAACTGGAATCCTAGCAGGGTTGGAATCAACCCGCTAAATGGCTCTGATGCGTTTAATAATCCTGACAACGATGGTTACGATATAGATAGAGACGGTATACTACAACCTAACGAGGCGTTTGTTAATTATCTTGAATACCACCTAAGATATGATTTATTCAATGAAGATGACCCGGTAGATTTCGACAATTTACCATTTGGTTTCTCAACTGATTTATTTGATAATGTAAATGCCAACGGACAACCCGAAGCATCGTTTTATGACCGCGCTGCTGGGTCATATTTAGCAACACAAAATCCACTCGATATGGGTGCTGCTGATCCGCTTAATGCTGATTCAGATGATGATGGGATGCCTGATGGCTGGGAAATATGGTTTTCAAGGTGGGATGTGCTACAAGACGAATGGACTTTGAATCCGTTACAGCCAGCTGATAGGTGGCAAGATGCAGATGATGATGGTATGACTAATTGGGAAGAATACAATGCAATAGACCCATTACTTACCGAGGCAGATGATGAACGTACTTCTCCAAAATGGTTTGTGACTACTATTGGTAGTGCTTACACTTTCCAAGCGTGGGCTGGCATTCAAACAGACCTTTCATTTGGTTCATTTGTTAACGCAACTCAAAGAAATCTTACGGGAATAACTGGCGACCCAAATAATGTCGATACAGATGGTGATGGAATTATAGATGGCGTTGAATTACTATTCACGACATGGAACTCTTCTGCACAGACATGGACTCTAAACCCATTAGTTCCAGGTGATGGCCTATTTGACTCAGATGAGGATGGGTTAGTGGATTTACAAGAATTCGCTCTTGTTACTTCGAATCCAGACAATGGAATTGACCATCCATCCGATGCTCCACTGCTGCATATTGACGGTGACCTACTACAACCGACAGAAAAAACACAACGAATGTTCAACATGTTAATCTCCAAGGAAACTCGTGGAAAGAGATTACTCAATGATTTTAATGAATGGCAGAACGGAGAGCCCGCTAATGCCTTTATTTCTATCTTGATGGGAATCACCGATCCGACAAACCCTGATACTGATGGTGATGGGATGTATGACGGGTTTGAGTATTGGTTCGCCGAATGGGATTTGGAAAATAACCTGTGGAGTATAAACCCGCTAATTGATGGTGACGTGTTGCTAGATAGTGATGGCGACAGTTTTGATTGTGATGGTGATGGCAACATTTCTCTCGAGGAGAGGTTTTCTAACTTGAGAGAGTGGGAATCTAGGACATGGGGTAAATACTCAGAGCGGAATACGGTTCCACAAGAAGTTGGAATTCTTAGCTTCGGTGACGATGCAATTAACGCTTACATCGAAGAATTGGGTTATACATACTTTGAAGCAACCAACGCATTATACAATGATTTTACCTCCAAGAGTCAAGACAGTGCAGAGCGCATGGAAAAAATCAATTCATATGACTCTAACAACTTTAATCGTACATTAATAGGAGTTGCAGACCCTACAAGCACAGATTCAGATGGTGATTCAATCCCTGATGGTTGGGAATATTGTTATGCAATTTATGGCATGCCTGATGTTACCACTCAAGATCATTGGGCAGCCAATCCAATCAATCCACACGATGTTAACTATGATGGAGATAGTGATGGATGGTATGACAGGAAGTCACTTGATATTCCTGCTGAGCAGGGAATTTGGGATGAGCGAAACTTTGTTCCTAGCGGAGTTGTAATACAACCTGGTCCAGGCTCATTACCATTCACTAACTTAATGGAATGGAATAATAATACTAGGCCAGACTTGAACGATACAGATGGAGATTCTGTTACTTATATCACTCAACTAAGCGGCGGTTTAGTTGTTTCTCACCAAATTGATTACAATTTAAGCGATGGTCGTGAGGTCTTCAAATATGGAATCAACCCAACCGATAACGATACAGATGGAGATATGTTACCAGATTGGTATGAATACAAAATGGGGTGGAATGAATCAAATGATAACTTTTCATCCTACCTACAAATAAAAGTTGTTTGGATTGATTCTCTAACTGGCGGTGAATGTGATACAAATACAGTTTCATGCTTACCTTTGTCTTCCGATTCTGGAATTCTGTCTAGGCCAGAGTTAGAGTATACTTGGTTCACCTTAGACCCAGCAGACCCAGTTGATGCAAACTACGACCCAGATAATGACGGGAACTATGATTGCTCCGGGGCAGGGTGTAGTTACGAGCCATACACTAATTTCCAAGAGTTCTACATGCTTACTGACGAAGATTTAACCTCGCCAAATGCTGTTAGATTAGCGCCATTATTGTATCAAGGTAATCCTGTTGAAGAATGGTGGCAATTCAGAGGATACACCTTGGGTCTTGGAACACCAGCAGAAGCATCGACCAATTACATGAAAATGGACAAACAATCGTCATCGGATTTCAGATATGTGCTGATAATCAATGATAATGACAATGATTTCCTAACCTTAGACACATCAGATGATGAGTTACTAGTCTCAGGTTCGCAGACTGACCAATGGGAAATATACTACGCTAGTTCCCCACAAACTGCGCCAGTGAGAGCCGTTGGGGAACACGAGTATGGCTGGTATTTGATGGACTTTGATGATGATCATCTAGCCGAAGGAAGTAGCCCAATAAATTGGGATACAGATGGAGATTGGATTGTTGACTGGTTTGAGGTTAATGATGATGAAGAGGATGGACTTAGAGGCGACTCCTCGCCGATAAGGTACGATTCAAGGCAAACAGGTTAACTGGTGTTATCATGTCTGATGCAGTGGACGGACTAGTTACTTTGCAAGAGCGTATGGTCAACTTAATCAAACAACTGAATATGCCGATTATCGAAGTCAGCATGGTTATCCAAAATATGTTGAGTCCAATGTTGGATTCACTAACCAATCATGCTGCAGAAACTGGCATGATACTGCCAGATAAAGTAGTCAATCAATGGCCAATTGATATGCCAACTCATGATGATAAGCAATCATCATTGGATATCAACAAGATACTATCAGTGGTTGATGAAGATAGGATGGATATCCTAGAAACCCTGGTGCGAGTAACTATGGTAGAAACAGAAATGAACCTGCTTGACGGTGTGTCTGCGCTGCGAATGTGGGAGCACTTAGTAAGAGAAAAACTGGCTAACATCAAGTCTCCTGGACAATTATTTTCCCCGCTTGAAGTACCAGAAGAATGGTGACAATATTTTCAATGTTAACTGGTTGGTCTTAACATGGGCAAGAGTGGTTTCATTCCGGTAATGCTTGGTTTGTTGATGGTCTGTTCAACAATGTCTGGGTGTCTAGGTGATGATATATTTGAATCAGGAGACAAAAAGGGTATTCCAGGAGGCTTAACCTTAGCATGCTTAAGTTCGGCGAAATATACCTCTATGGTTGTCGAAATTGATTATGAACCAGGTTACATGCCTGAACAAAGTTCGGTAAACTTGTTAAAAACTAGGTTACAGGAAGTTTGTGATAAACCAAATGGTATTCAGATTGAGTTGACTGAAACTAATTTTGAACATTCTGGTAGTTGGACAGCAAATGACGTAAGAGAAAAGGCTTGGGAACACAAATCTAACCAGCCACAAACTGGTTCAACTCTTTACTGGCAAGCTCTATTCCCCTCCTCCGAGTACAGTAATGATGATGTCCTTGGTGTTGCAGTTGATGCTTCAACAGTCGCCATATTCAAAGATACAGTGGAAGATGCTGAAGGGCCTATATTTAGCAGGCCATCTGCAGAGGAGATAGAAAATAGTGTCCTGGTTCACGAGTTCGGGCATTTACTTGGTCTAGTAAACCTAGTATACAAATCCCCAGTTGACCATGAAGATAAAGACCATCCAGGTCACTCTAATAATGAAGATTCTGTTATGTACTGGGCGATTGAATCAGCAAACTTAGGCAATATCATAACAGGAGAATTACCTGATGAATTTGATAATGATGATTTGAATGACCTATCTGGAATGTTGAGTGGTGAAATTGCGGTTACCGATCAAATTTGGTTGCCTTGAATATTCTTATCGGCAACAAATCTAGTCGCATCTCTCCATGCATCAAATATCGAATAAGCCCACAAAACAAACCAAAGCACAACAGTGAGTGCTAGAGGGATTTGTAATAAAGCAAAATCGAGTCCTTTCTGATGTTTTCTGTTGAAATGCTGACCCAAAAATAGGAATGGTACTGCGGCAATTAATGCTGCGACAATTGGGCGCAGTGCACCCCAAAATCCAACGCCGAGAGTCATTTCCTTCCAGATTTGTCGAAATACTTTGAACCCCGTGACCACTTTATTGGTCTCGGTTTTAGGTTCGACAAAATTTGACTCGGCCATCATGACTCATACGTCGCTATGAAGTTCTACATGTCAATATAACCCATGGATGTATACAAACAGGTCAAAAGTTACCACATATTGGAATAATCATGGGGCGAATCTTGTTAACAGGCTTTGAACCATTCGGAACAAACGAAACCAATGTCTCGCAACTTATTCTACAACAAATCGAATCGAGATTAACTATCCAAGATCCATGGCACGATAGTAGGTCGAGTGTTAGTGGCAACGGGAGTATGGAGGTATACTTAGAAAAACAGTTGTTGACGGTGGATGAAGTTGGCTCTAGGTTTGCCGCAAAAAGACTGGATAGCGGAGATACTTGGGACTTAATTATCCACATGGGCTTGTGTGAATCTTGTGAGAAAATAAGGTTTGAGTTAACTGCGCAAAACAAATTAGACATGAGAATTCCTGATAACTCAGGTCGCCAATTGAAAGCTACATTAATTGGCAAAACCGATTTACATGTCGACAAAACATTTGCCAAATCACTGACTCATCCACCGCTTGAAGAAATCATATTGTCAAATGATGCTGGAACGTATTTGTGCAATGAAACATACTACCGAACATTAGAATCATTGGAAAATAAGACTTCTAGTGAATCAACTAATGCTTGTTTCATTCATTTCCCGAAAGAAGAGATTGTTCCGGTCCGAGATTCAATTAATGTTTTGAAAAAGATAATTGGAAGAATTCTATTCAAGCCGGTCATAGATGTGGTCGGCGCATTATTGGTGAATGAAAATAAAATAATGCTTGCAAAAAGAAATACAACTTCTGAGATGCCAGGAGTGTGGGAATTTCCGGGCGGCAAAATCGAACCTGGTGAATCAGAATATGAGGCAATTGCTAGAGAAATTGAAGAAGAATTTGGCTGGGATGTTTCACCAAAAAGACTAGTCTCTAGCGTCTATCATGAATATTCAGAGTTCGCCATTAATCTGAAAATCATCGAAGTATCGATGGATTTTTCCAAAGATTTGTCGCCAAATTCTAGGTGGACATCACACGAAGAAATTGGCTGGTTCAACGATATTGACGGGATTAATCTCGCTCAAGCAGATTATGAAATTGCGGCCAAAATTTTGAACGAAATCAATGCCAGGTAGATGCTTTTCCATCTTTGTCCATCGTTCTGTCATCATTTATCTTTCGAGGTACAGTATCTCGGCCTTTGTGCCAGGTAGCAGATTCAATCCAAGTTTCAAGATTCTCACCAGTTAAGGTTACTTGAATTACCCCGCCAAGCGGATTTTTTTCTGTTAAATTGAAAGCAACTTTGCTAGCAATAGCAGCCTGTCTCAATATCTGGAAAGTTGTGGTATCACCGTCTAAATTCATGCTCAAAACATCCAGTGCTGTATCTAAAATAGCTTGTTGTCTAATCATTGTAAGAAAATTATTCAAAGAGACATTTTCCTGTAGGAATTCATAATTTGACGGATTGCCAAAATTCGGCTCTTCGATTTCTTTGGGAGTTGTAAAGTCTGGAAATATATTTTGAATGCTTGTCAACACTAACTGTGGCGATTCTGGCCCACATACTTTTGATGAAATAGTGATACTTATCCCCTCATCGATTCCGTTGAGGAGTATTCTGCTTTCAGTCACATAACGGCTAAGTTTGCTTTACTCTTCAAACTGTTTATTTCCGGCCTTAACTCAGTAAGTATGAAAACAAACAGGACGATGGTGGGGCATGGCAGACCAAACTATGCCAATGGTAGTGTCTGTTATTCCGGTATTGAACGAAGAGTCAACAATCATCAAATGCTTAACTTCACTATCTCAACAAACATATCCTCACAGCCGGCACAAAATATTGGTGTTAGATGGGGGATCAGTAGATTCGACTAAGGCTGTTGTTGAGGAATATATTGCAAATAATAGTCCGAATGCGCCGGAGATCAGCATCTATGATAATCCTGGGAAGTACGTGGCCGAGGCTAGAAATTTGGCTCTCGAATTAGTTCCAGATTCCACAGAATATTTGCTAGAGATTATTGGACATTGTACTGTGACCAAAACCCATGTTGAAACGCTAGTCAACAAACTGACCGATTTGCAAGCCTCAACCGAATCGCCAATCGGAGCCATTGGAGTAAAAGTGGTTACTCGAGAGGGAAATCTAGGAATTGTAGAATCATGGATTGAAGATACTTTATCCTCTCCATTGGGTAGTGGAGGTGGTCAGTTTGAGAATTTTTCTGGAACTGAAAAAACAAAGATACCAGCATTTTGTTTACACTCAAGGAAGGCGGTAGAGGATATTGGTGGTTGGGATACTAATTTCATTACCAGCCAGGATAGTGATTTATCTATGCGGTTGATAAATGCTGGATATGAGTTATTTCGAACTGATGAGGTTTCAGTAAAAATGGCCAAAAGAACTTCCTTGATTAGTTGGATAAAGATGAGTTTTCGTTATGGGTTCTGGCGTACAAAATTACTCAAAAAACATCATACAAGGGCAAGTATGAGAGAGTTTTTACCTTGGTTTGGCTTACTGCTTACAGTGACGCTTCTAATTAGTGAACAAGATTATTGGTATATGCCAGGATTGCTATACTTAGTTGTGTTATTTTTTGAGGGTGTTAGATTTACGGTTTTAAGACGAGATGTTACGATGATTATTGGCATACCGATATGTATGATAATATTACATGTATTTTTTTCAGTTGGCCTTGTTTACGGAGTTATTGGTAAGTCACGCTCATTTAATGACCGAGAAACAAATAATGGTAATGTAAATTAGTCATGTACAACATCATAAGGTGAGGGCAATGGGAAATAAGTCACTGAGTTCAAACAGCGTGTCTGTTTTACCAGTTCTGTTACTGGTATTTACCCATGTAGTCGTTACTCCACTAAGGGACATTTTTGATATTGAACCGTTACTAATGATTCCATATTATCTCCTAGGTGTCTTTATTGGTGTCATTATTTATCGTCGATCGAACATAGTAAGAGATTATGAGTATCGACGCTCAAAAGTAATGAAGAAAATGAAAAGTGCGTATGCAGCCGAGGAAAGCGGAGTTTGGCAAACTAATGTTGAGATTCCAAGTGAAATCAGCAACCAAACAAATCTTTCTGCCGGAGTATCCCAAATCTCAACTGAAGCACCAGAAATGGAGCTGTCAGATGAGAATAAGGTAGAGGTGTCTATGCTCAACGAGTCAAAAAGCGTGATTGAAGCAACTCGAAGGGTGTCTGGCGAATCGAATTTTGATGAACAAGAAATTAAGTCTACGATTGGTGCTACGCGAAAAGTAAGCCCGATGGATAAATTTCTTGACTTTGTGACTGGAGTTTTTAGTAGCTCGTCTGCCAGAGAGTCAAGAGAACAAAAGCGTATTTCTGCCTTGAAGGCTGCTTCAGAAGCAGCACCGGTTAAAGCTGAGAAACCTCAAGCACCGATTACGTATGAGAGAAATGAAGTTGAAATAGGGCCAGAGTCAAATTATGTCGATGATTATGCCCAAGAATCTACCATCGAAGAAGTCGCCAACAATGAAAAAACACTTCACCAAGAGAAGAATTATTCTGCGTTCGCACCACCAAATAACAACATGTTGGGAAAGCAAACCTTGGAATCAATGGCTATGCTTCCCTCTAGTAATCCACCTAGTTTCGCCCAGCCAACACCTCAACAAGGACCAAGGTGTAGGGGTTGTGGATATCCAATCAAGTCAGGGGACAGGTTTTGTGACAATTGCGGTTTAGATGTGCTATGATTTCCGTGATGTTGAAAGGTAATATTGGTACGGCACAACATCAAGGGGGACTCGTATGACGGATAAACGCGATTACTACGAAGTTCTTGGTGTTGACAAGTCAGCAGACGAAAAAGACTTGAAAAATGCCTTTAGAAGCCTAGCGAGAAAGTTTCACCCTGACCGTAGTACTGAGGATGACGCTGAAGACAAATTCAAGGAAATCCAAGAGGCATATGCAGTTTTATCGGATCCTGAAAAGCGCCAAATGTATGACCGATTTGGTCATAATACACCCGGTGGTTCACCATTTGGTGGGTTTGGCGGTGGTTCGTTTAACATTAATCTAGAGGATATTTTGGGTGGAGACTTCTTTTCAAGTTTTTTTGGAGGAGGTTCTAGACGGTCTAGAAATCGTGGTAATGATGTGATTTTTCGATACAGCGTAAATTTGGAATCGGTATTCGAGGGTACAAGTGAAGAATTAGAATTAGAACTGCCTACGTCTTGTGAGGATTGTAGTGGAACAGGGGCGGAAAATGGTGATATTATTTCATGCAGTAATTGTGGCGGTCAGGGAAAAATAAGGGCAAGACAGCAAGTAGGGCCATTTGTCCAGGATGTAATCCGTGACTGTCCAAGTTGTTCGGGAATGGGACAGATAATCAAAACAAAATGTAAATCATGTAAAGGAAGTGGACAACAACTCAAAGAGACAAAACTTCGCTTCAACATCCCCAAAGGTGCTGAGGATGGTACCAGATTAAGGATGAGAGGTAAAGGCGAACCTGCGCTGCGCGGTAGGGGTGAAAATGGTGATTTATTCATTGAAATTGAGGTGGAGCAACATGATTGGTTCGAAAGATCTGGTGCAGATTTAATTATGTCATTGCCTTTGCCATACACAGATTTGGTGCTTGGTAAAACGATAATTTTGCCACACATTGATGGCGGTGAACTAAAGATTGTAGTTCCTAAACTAACTAACTCCGGAGAAACAATAGAGATTAGAGGCAAAGGACTGCCACGAATTCGAGGTTCAGGAAGAGGGGATGTAGTAGTTCTAGTCAAGTTACAAATGCCCAAGAAGGTTAGTAAATCGGAGATAAAGCAATTAGAATCTAGCAGACAAACTTACACCGACGAAGAACTACAGGATACAATCAAACAGGATGCTGTGAATCGCCGAAAGTAATTATTCTTCTTCGTCCCTATACAGGGTCTTTGCTGCCCTACAGGCAAATGGTTCACCATTCAATCGACCATTCAATTCGATATCTACAGAATTAGCGGAGCCAACCAATTCTAGAGACAGGAATGTTTTGTTGCCTTCCAACATTGTGTCAAGAAATACCTCATAGCCTCCGTGAAGGAACCTAGGTGTTACGGATTTTATCTCCCACGCTTGTCCCTCCGGAGAATCAAGTCTTAATGCAGCTATTTCCCAACTTCCGCTAACAATGTATATTCCAACAATGATTGGCCATGATTCAGAGTCTTCGGCAATTCTTGGATCTAGTCTCCAACAAGCAATAGCAACATTTTCTGTTCGATAGTATATGTCTGCTTCTCCCCATGTTTGGCAAGCATCATCCCAGTCCAAGGTAGCAACTGCATCCAATGATTTAGCTAATTCACGACGATTTTGTTTAGGACTGATCCCCTCATCAAGTCTTGACTTTAGCCATTGTAGCCTTTGTTTCTTGGATGACATCTCTTTTGCGTAGTTCTTCTTTCTAGTTTGCGTAATCACTAGATAAAGCGCTGGAACTAAGAACAGAATGCCCATTACCCAACGAGCAACATTGCCCCATTTTTTGGCATTTTCGTCGGGTGGAAACCAAGGTTCTTCACCTTCATCGACCAATTCATATGTGGTAATTATCGTGTATTTTGTTGGTTCAGAATATTCGCCCCATGCGGTGTTCGTTGTAGCGTTGAGCATTGAAATTCTGAAGAAATGAGTTCCTCTTGATAACTCTAATGCCACAGTCAATTTACCTAGTGTTATGGTCTTCGTCTTAGATTCAACTTCAGACCAATCATTTTGGTCTTTTTCAATCAACTCTATCTCAAAGGAGTTGATATCACCCTCAATATCAATTTTGACGAAATGAATCGAATCTTCCCAGGCGTCAATCTCAATTCTGTAAACATCACTTGAATCTCCAACTGAGTGAGTAAATTCTCCGATTCTGTTCGGACCTTGAACATCTAGCACAGGCCACGATGAATTATTTGTCGAGGCAAGAATGGGCGGCAATGAAGGGGCTTCTAAGCCGCTATTAATGTCGTCAAAGTTAGTACTAGTCAAATCTATGTGGAACACATTTGCCGAAATTGTTAGCATAGTTGCTGTACTACCCGGTAGCGGAAAAATGAAGTTATCCACATCGTTAATTAATACACCATTACCAGAGAAGATCCATTCTGAATTTACCAGTGATTGATACGTGTAGTTGACGTCAAAAATATTTGGCTGCAGGTTTATTGCTGTTGTATCATTCATTTCGATAACTATGGTTTTTGTTGCGTGACCGAGAATTTCCTTAGCCTCAGTTAATTGAATCACACTAGTTTGTGATTGGTTGTAGACTATTATTCCAACTGACCAAATGGTATCTACAGTTTCTGATGATACACTAATTATTAATCGCCCATCTTCATTGATGTTGACATAGATTAAGTTTGGATTTGCTTTATTGTTAGATGTCGAATCAGAAGTTAAATTGTTGACAATTTCAAACTCATTAGTTTCATTCTGAAAATATGATTTAATTTCTATGTCAGAATTCACATGTTCCAAATTTAATTCAATAGTTTGCCCCTGAGTTACTGCAAAACCAAAGTGATCTTTCTGTTGACTTTCTAGAACGCCATTGATTGACTGGGTGGTTTGGTTTGGCGACTGGAGACCGGCTAAAATTGGAGATTGTTTGTCAATGCAATCATCAAGTTCATTACAATGATAAACACTTGATAGTTGTATTTCTGTCTGTGGGCCTGGTCTAGTGTTTGGATGGTTGTCAGTTACATCTACTATGGCTGATATAGCAAAATTTTCTGCCTGTGGATTATCTATAACGAGTCTTAATTTGCCATTTTCGTTGATTTGACCAGAGTAATTAATCTGCTCGGATTGTATCATGACATCATTAATGAATAGTTCAGAAGTACATGACAAGCAGTTGGTTTGGATGCTGTACCAATTTCCTGATACGATGTCCCATTCATGAGTAGTCTGTGGTGGAATAGTACTTGCAATCTCAAATTCTTCAAGTGTAGAACCATCGGCCCTGTCAAGCAAATCAACCTGTACATAGGTTGCAGTAAACAGAACCAGAAGGGTGACAATCAGCGTTCTAGTACGACCCTCCATGGCACGGCGTCTAGTTTGTTATGTTTGAAGTTAGGGTTCAAAAGGAATTATTCTTGTACGAATAGCATCAGCGCTAACTATGGCGAATGAATTAGGTCGTACAGTAATTCATCGCTACATGTATGCGAGAAGTTGGGCCTTGGGTGATAGAAAATCACCACTGGCAACAACTCCCTGTTTGATTGGTCTGGACGGGGATTGTGAAACTAACGCTCAAATCACACCATTCAATGCATCAACAAACAACGAAATCCCTCAAACCCTAACAGTAACTGCTAACTTACCATTGTCTCCTCCGAATTTTACAGAAAATTCACCAATTTATGAAACTAAAATAGGTCATGTTCTACCACCTTCTCTTGATGAGGCAGATGCTGGTGAGGCTGCTGGCCATGGCGGACTATTACCGATTTCATGGCAAAGGTTGAATCATGATTCTTCTTTACTAAATTTAGCAACTGAACCAAGCATAGTAGTTTTAGTAGACGCACCTCAACTTGCTTCACAACAAGGCAAACTTGTTGATGCCCTAGTTACCATTAAACATAGATTTCCAGGCTCATTAATCTGGACTCCTGGCATCGGCGGACCAGATAATTTAGCTGTTCTTGTTTGGTTTGGAGTTGATATTTTTGATTTATCTAGATCACGGCAATGCACAGCATCAAATGTTCTCTTAACCGCTGCTGGGCCTCGAGACTTGGTTTCATCCTCAGGTGAAGAAGCTGACTTGGAGTCTCAACTTATCCACTGGAAGTCAGCCATTAATGAGGTAAAAGCAAGGCTTGCGGACGGAACTCTCAGAACACTTGTCGAGCAACAATCACTAAACAGCCCCAGTTTAGTTGAGCACCTTCGCTACCATGATAAATTAACGAGGGAAAATACCAATATCGGAATTTCTCATGTAGATAAGAGCACTATTTTACATTGCAATTCTCACACATCTCTTAGCAATCCAGTGGTATCAAAGTGGGTTGATTTCATGACAGATGAATATCAACCACCTGAAGGTCTAGATAATGTTCTGATGTTACTGCCATGTTCAGCAAGAAAGCCGTACAGGATGTCAAAATCACACAGAAAGTTCCTGGATGCTATAGGGCATAGTGCATTCCACGAAGTAATGGTAACCTCGCCTTTGGGATTGGTTCCAAGAGATTTAGAGGAAACCTGGCCTGCTTCGCATTATGACATTCCGGTAACAGGTGAGTGGAGTCTAGATGAGATAGAACGCACTAGCCACATGTTGAAATCCTTGCTTGAGAGTAATAACTATCACACAGTGATTAACCATTCCTCTATGTCTTTTGATTTACCCGGTATCAACTACTTCGAAACAAGAGTCGGAAAATCTGCGACTTCACGTGAAGCACTGGAGAATTTACGCACTACAGTCGCTGAGGTCAGCAAACAGCATGTCACAAGAAATCGCAAACATCACAAGATATTGTTAGATAACTTCGCTAGTATTGCCCGTTACAAGATGGAAAACGATCTTTGGCTTGAGAACGTTAGTATCCGTGGGAAACCACCATTCTGGCGAATCGAGCTTGAGGGTAAACAGATTGCACTTTGGTCTAATGATCGGAGGGGATTTTCGTTGGCGAAATCTTCAATTCCGCTAATTTCAGCGAATTCATCATTAAGACAGATACATCTGAACTCCGAGGTTTCATGGAAAGGTGACATTTTTTCTAATATACTGGAAAGTTATGACGCTGGTATTAATTCTGGTGACGACTTATTGGTTTTGCAAAATGGCCAACCTGTAGGATTAGCAAGAGCCGTAGCATCGGGATGGGAATGGTCAACAACACCTGGTATGCTTGCTAAGGGACATCAACGGTTGTAGCAAATAGTCCAATAACTGCTAACATGCGGAGTGGTTAATAATGAGAGGCAAGTCGCAAGGGTGCTTGAGTGGTTAACATGGCACGTATGTACAAGTCAAGAAAAGGAAAAAGCGGCTCCTCTAAGCCATATGTTACAGAGGCTCCAGAATGGTCCAATACCAACTCCGATGAAGTTGTAAAACTAGTCGTTGAAATGGGCAAAGCTGGTCATTCAACCGCACAAATCGGTACCGTGTTAAGAGATCAGCATGCAGTGCCAAATGTCAGACTAGTTACCGGCAAGAGAATCGGAACAATTCTTGCTGAAAACAACATTGGTGGTACATACCCCGAAGATATGATGAACTTGATGAGACAAGCAGTGCGAATAATCGAACACCTCGGCAGTGGTAATCATAAGGACATTCACAACAAAAGGTCATTGGAATTAACCGAAGCCAAGATTAGAAAACTCGCAAAGTACTACATTACAGAAGGTAAACTTCCTTCAGATTGGCGATACAAGAGAGATGAACTAAGACTAATGGTCGAGTGATTCTTATAGCCTGCTGTAGACAGCATCCTAACGGGTTGCTTGATTACTATGGAAGATTTACTCGAAACTGATTTATTCCGTCATGCAAAAGACAGAATAATTTCGGTAACAGAGAAGATCACCAAATCTAACAATGTGGCAATTTTTGCTACAGCAGACCTCGATAGTATTGTTTCATTGGCATTTTTAGAATCAGCAATGATTGATTCCAAGATTCCCTACACCCGTAAGATTCTGCAATCGGTTGCCCACCAACCTAAGGGAGAGCAATATGATTTCTCAACTTCGTCTCAGCTTGTAATAAGTATAGAACAATTTGAGGAAACTTGGGATCAAGAACAAATTGACGATGAAGGTAGAGTAAGAATCGTTCCCTTGTCGGTTTCAGTTTCTCATCCTAATTCGGAAAAGCAGCATAATGGAGCCCTTGATGTGGTAATTCAATGTGCAGCAATCGCATCGATTATTGCTCCCAATGGCCCACGAGTTAGACGGCTTAGAGCCCTATCAGGAAGTGGTCAATGGTTGCGTCAATCACTGGATAATTCATATGATCCTGTCTATACCAAAATTAGAGACATCCTACAAAATGAAGGTTCAATACGAGTTTTGCCACTGCCAGAGATAAATAATCCAGATACCGAAATGATACCTAATTTCCCTACAAGTTTACTAAATAGACTGACAAAAAAGTGGTCCAAAATGGATTTTGACCAAAGAAAACAAGCAATGAGTGAACTTGTCTTGCCAACTTTGTCGGACGGTAAAATATCAACTCCACGGTTAGAAGAACTACTGTGGTTTAGGATAGTGATTAGCGAGAATGAAGCAGATTTGCACAGTCAGATATATCGAGTTAAATCTCTTTGGCCTAGTGAAAAAGATACTAGTAAATCTCATGCAGCAAGCGTTCTAAGAGGTTTGATTTCCGAAGGAAAACTATCATAATCACCTACGATGATTTCAAACAGTATGGCTACTTCGCATGGTCATGGCCATCGAGAGATTGCTAACTGGTAGCATCAAAGACCAAATCAAGGACTTAATGTCCACAGAAGACTTAGTTATAGAAGCCTTCAGAGACATAGTCAAGGATGAATTGAAAACTCATATTAGGAATAAGGTTGAAGCCGACCCAGATCTTAAGGCCGAAATTAAGGAAGCGGTATCATATTACTTCCAATCTAAAGCACGATCGATATATGCAGAATTGAAAGCAACAAGAGCCGCAACAAGGCTAGGATTACGACTGCTTCCAGATGATCTACAAGGCGAAGTCGGAGAAGCTCTAGTATCCTTATTCGAGAAAGAACTTGGTAACTTACTAGAGAAAGCGCTCTAAGATTCAAACCCACGCATGAATAGACTATTTTGCTTCACACATGATAGTGTAAATTATGAGCCATGAGTTTGTGGTAGGTCTGTGTTGGACAGATTCTTCGGGCGGATGACACAGTTCATTCTTGTATTGATGCTAGTATCTATTCCTTTTTCTTCATCATTTATCAACGCAGTAGAAGCAGAATCAACCGTTGTTTGTTGTGATGATGCCCACCCGGTGGAATTGTATCTTATTGGTGGCTCAACCGGACAACTGTCACCATTCTCTCAGCTTTTAGTCGAAGATTCGAGTAATGCAGTAATCGCTAACTCCATCACTTCTCAAGAAACCGTTGGGGTGTGGAGTCTGGGGCGTGTTTGGCCAGGTGCAATTCCTGAATCAGACTGGAGTTTTATCATAAACTATCGAGTAAGTGATGCTGGAGGCGCTCAGATAAATGCGACAGCAACAGTGAAAATAGGCTCACAAGTATTTTCAGATTCAACTAACTTTGAATCATCAGTTTTAGCCCAAGGAGAGGGTCAAATTGAGTTTACAATACCTGTCGATGAGATGTCTGTATCAGCATCTAGTGAAATAGAGCTGGAGCTTAGTGCCCGGTCAGTGATATTCAATGTGCCCGGAGGAGATGCTGAATTGGAATTTCTGTGGGGCTCCGAAGAATTCCCTTCCAGCGTATCAGCAGAGATCCCGCTGATGGAATTATCAATAGATGAACCACAAATCGAGGGTAGTGACATTTATCTTTCCGCAGTATTAGATTCACCATTTGGTCTAGATGCTCTAGCATATTCTGACTCTATCGAAATGTTTGTTGATGGTTTGAAGGTAGATGGAGATCCAATCGAAACTCAACGTGGCGATTCTATCGTAGTAACATGGACATGGTTAGGTGCCGAAACTGGAACAAATCTGATCGATGTTTCGATTAGGCTAAATTTGCAATCAAGTGGTCCACTAATACAGGGGTCAGCGCAATTTAGTTTCGAAGTAACTGATACTGGTGGTGGCACTGGTACTTTCTATCCCCAAGATGAACCGCTTAGGACAAGTGGTGTTGGAAGCCCGTTAACTGTTACCCAAATTATCGACCTATCAAGCGATGATGGCAACCTAAAGATGGCGCGAACAACCACTTTGGATATCGATGGAGAAATGGCGTTTTGGATGCGGTGGGGTATGGATCACATCGGTGATAATGATCTCTCATCAACCTCTGTACTGTTTGGTTGGAATCCAGGCGGAGTTACTGAAGAAAATAGAGAAAGTCGTGATATTGAAAATGTTGAGAAAGAGCAATTTGAAAGGGAGATGAAGTCAAGATACAGAACCTACATGAGCGATATAAACGGCATGCAGATACAGAGCGAGAAGCTAATCGGCGACTCGAGTGATTTTGATACGATATCAATTTCTGTTGATTTGATGGGTGAAACAAGAGTTGTTAATCATCCATTATCAATTACATTTTCCACACTACAAACACTAGTAAGTGGACAGCAAGTAGATGTTTTACGTAGTTTCACCTCAACCCAAACCGCAGCATTGTGGCAAGATTATACAATAATAGTTGAGGCTACATCATCGGTTTTAACATCATTTGGTGATGCTGAACTATTAGAAACCGAGGCAATTTCATTTTCCCATTCGAGGTATCCATGGGGCGAAGTAATCAAAATGGAATCAACCTCAACCACGTTAGATGAAGGTTTTACACTAATTATCCAGCCAAATGATAATCTGTTGTTTGGGCCAATGCCATTGACTATCATTACATTGGTAATAATTTTTGCAGGATTGTTTTTCTCACTTTCAATAACTAAGAATAAACACAGGAGATTTTTGATGCTCGAATTGACATTACTGCCTATTGCTGCACTAGTCTATGTCTTTGCTTATCCGCCTTTATTTGTCTTTGGAGCATCAGGTGGTGCCTCAGTTTTGTGGATACTTACTGCGTTTGTTAGTCCCAGAAGATTACAGCCGGCCATGGTTGCGCAAGAGACTCCTGCTACTGTTAGCATCCCAACTGTCAATTGCCCAGCATGTGCAACTCCAATTCCGGTGTTAAGCGAAGAACGCCCACTAAAGATAACCTGTTCTGGCTGTGGTAAGACTATCAAAATTGTTGGTTAGTTACAACTTTAGACGCTTGAGAGATCTTACAATTGCTCTACTCTCTTTGTAATCACTAGGTGAAAAATAACCACTAAAGTCACCATTATTATCTACTGCAACAACTGCTTGTGGAGACCTCTTTCTGATATTCTTTAGGACGCTCGACAACTCTTCAGTAAGCTTAATTTCCATGAAATCCATTTCCATATGCTCACCACAAGTTGCGGTTTTTGTATCGATTTCTTTGTCGATAGCGACTAATAACTGCTTGTATCCAATTACTCCCTTGACCTTAGAGTTATCATCTAAAACAATGAGTATGCCGCCAGGAACAGTTAGTAATCTTCGAGCAGCCTCTTGTAGTGTATCACTCACTCCTGCAGTGATATGTTCATCATTTAGGTCTAGATCTGCAACAGTCTTAGTATCGGTTGACATTGCATCGTCGTGCATGTCTCGAGATTTATTACTTCCTAATCATGGGTGAATGTTACAACATCAGGCTTTGAGATAATTCCATAACCGATCCTTTCGATTTGAACAGGAGTTCCAATAGGCAAATTATGACTCTCTAGTTTCCCTTTAATCGATGTCAATTCTCCGTTGGAAACCAACATTAACTGAGCATCCTGACTACTATCTTTTGATGCCCAGTGGACAATTTTCCGCTTATCACTTCGGTCCTTAGAAACCAGTTTAGCAACCTCGCCGCCGATAACAAAGTCTCCAAATTCTTTCAATCTTAATTCATTGTGCGCTAAATCTTCTTGTTCTAGATAAATCGTTTTACTATCTAAGTTGATGTTACGAGTTCCCAGTTGTTTGTTATTGGGATGTCTGGGCACAACAATTTCTAGTTCATCAGTACCTTGTATATCAATCTCAACAGGATTCCTGATGAATGAAATACGGGGTGCATCATCGTCGATTACCTTGATATTATGTGAATACAATGTTGCGAGTGGAACCGCTATGTCTTTTTGAGTAACGCCTAACTCTTTCCAGAAGTTTCGCAACGCTGCAGCTTGTATTCCGGTACCACTCAATCCAGCAATGGTTGGAAGCCTTGGGTCTGACCAACCGGTATACTTTCCTGATTCGATATCTTGACGCATTTGTGAGGTTGAAAATCCACCCCACTCGTGAACTTTGACTCGACCCCAATACATTGTTTCGGGGTATTTCCAACCAAAATGTTGGTACAACAAAGTCTGTTTTCTGGTAGAATCCATCAAATCTTTTCCACGAATTATGTGCGTTACACCTTGTAAATAGTCTTCAACCGCACTTTGAAAATCTAACAATGGCCAAACGCGATATTTGGAACCTATCTCTGGCCGTGGATGTGGGTTAGCAACAGTGTCTTGAATTCTAAGGGCTGGCCAATCTCTTAATGCCGGATTTTTTAGAGACATATCGGTTTTTACCCTTACAACTGCATCACCAGGTTGGAACGTTCCGTCAAGCATTTTAGACCACAATTTTTGATTCAACTGAACATCATTATCACGGCAAGGGCAGTTGGTTTTATTCACTCTGAATTCTCTGAAATCCTCTGCGCTACATTGGCACACATAACCGAATTTTCCATCGAGCATTAAATCTACATGGTGGTAATATTCTAGAATTCTGTCACTAGCAATAACTACTCTTTGTGGTTTGAATCCAAGTAACCACTCTGCTTCCGTTTGAATTGTCTCGTATGCCTCTAAGAGAGGTGGTTTTACTGTCGTATCGGTGTCATCAAACCGCAGTATAAGTTCGCCGTTGTATTCTTTGGCATATTCTCCATTGATTATAATACCCCTTGCGTGGCCAAAAGATAGTGGCCCGTTTGGATTAGGGGCAAATCGCAAAACAACTTTGCCTTGTTCTGCATTTTTTAATTCCGGCAGCCCCTCACGTTTGACTTGCTTTTCCCTTTCTTCTAACAATTCGGGAGCCTCTTCAGCGAGTATTTTTCTCAAATAATCAAGCCCTTGTTCACTGGCCAAGCTATTTGCTTGGGAGACTTTTTGTGCAATCAAAGGGCTCAAAATTTTGCCATGAGGTCTCAAATCTTGCCTCATGCTCATTATTCGCCCAATAACCGAACCAGGTGCAGCTTTACCTGAATATTCAATTGCATTTTGAATAGCCATATGCCAAAGCATGGTTTCTGTTTTTTCATCCGGAGACCAATCCATGTCAAACAAACAACCCTATGGCCGATACTTCATGAATTGAGTGGTTAAAATAAGGTGGTTTGATTGCCACTTTCAATCGCCCTCTTGGGGATTTCAGATGTGTATTTCTCACTCCAAATCCGCTTGACAGTCGACCATGACCACCTCAACTGATCATGGGGTTTTCCATTAATCATTTTTCGAACAGCATCAATAGTCTTCTTATCGCTAGGGTAACCAGAACCTATCGGAAAACCAACATTTTCTTCGATTGATTTTATTGCTGCATCTCTCGCCTCTTTTGCAAGTATACTAGCCATTCCAACTATTGGATAGTTCTCATCAGCCTTGTGATAACTACTCAAAACGGAATTATCCCATGGCCATCCATCTATCAGTTGCATGACCCTTCGGCTAAACCGTAACTCATCAACATCACAAGCATCACAGGTAATATTTACTTCGCCTTCAGTATTTACTCTAAGACCATTGATTGACTCGGCAAATAATTCAGTTTCTAAAATGTTTAGCCCTTTGCTAAATACAGCTTCATCTATTCTCTCAGGTGAACAATAGATCAATGAATATCTCCACCCTTTTTTGTCACAGTTTTCGATAAACCATTCTTTTATCGTTAGGCGTTTTTTTGCCGTTAAATCTTTTGAATCCTTGACTCCAATCTCGACTAAGAGGCCGATATCAGATTTTGGGATTGCTACACTGCAAACCACAAGTGGGCCAATCACAGGTCCTCTGCCCGCTTCATCAATGCCAATTTCTATCATGTTATCTCAAAAATCTAAATCATCGTTTTCTGGTAGAGGAACCTTCTTTGTGTACTCTTGGCTACTAGTTTTTTCATTGAGCAAATTTTGAGGGTCGCTTCTTTCAGTCATATTTGGATTGTAATCTTTCATTTCCAATTTCGTGTTTTCCTGTGCAGGGGAGTTGATACCAGTAATTGTGATCGAATCAAGTAGCTCATCTGCTTCCTTGACGACAGTTGATTTGTCATGTGTATCAAGAACTAGGTTAGCTGCATCACGTAAACGTTCTTCGACTGGCGTAGTGATGGGTTTTTGACCAGAACTTTTACTTTGAAATCCTCGGGTAAAATTTTCTGGAGAAATTGTTGGTGATTGAATTACTGTATCTGTTTCAACTTTTTTGCTGAATTTAGCCATCCAATCATCCTGTTGGGGTGAACTAGATTGGTTGCCTAATTGATTGATAAATTCCATTTGTTGATTTCTATCCCTTCTGTCGAAAAATGCTTTCCCAATTATCAATGTCGAGGCTAAGATCGATAGTAAAATCCATTTCCACGCATATACAAATTCAACTGTTGTCGAGAGTATCTCTGAAAATCCTTCATCTGTCTCTTTAGTATATTCTACTTGCCAAGGCACGCCTACATAATCAACTGCAGTGGTGAATGATATTGGTTCATCGGGAGAAAAACTTGACCTAATGCTGATATTAAGGTACATCGTTCCATTACTGTTTTGATCAGTGGGGATTTCTGCCCAAGCACGGACGGTGAAGTTTGAGCCAAAATCAATGTCGTTTATTTCAAATGAGCGAGGGAACTCTACACCTGGTTCAGTTACAGAATTAGTAGGTGGTATGAGGGTCATAGGTGTGTAATGGGAACATTGCAATTGAACAATTATACCATCTGCTGCATTACCGTTGTTTCGCAGAGTCATGGCGATATTAAATCTCCCTAGTGCATCATTTTCTTCAGTCAAATCTTGAATTGACCAATCAATTTTTGGTGCTATAACTACATCGAAGGCAACAGTTTGTACAGCATTTGTAATTCCTACTGGTTGGACATTAAAAATTACCTGTGAATTAGAAAATGCTTCTACACCTTCAATAGCAGTAATTGTGATGTCAGTGATGTCAACGTAGGTGTTTTTGGGTATTTCTAGAGATATCTGACCATTTTCTAGGGTTACAAATGTTGGAATTTGAACTGCCTCAATTCGAAATATATCCTGATAATTGCCATTATTCGTTATTCTAAATATGGGATTACAACTTTCTGTTGGTAATATTGTACATTCTTGCGATACCAAATCCGTAGCAAAATCTCGATTCCATATTATTTCGGATGTCAAGTCAATTTGAATTGTTCTTGTGATGGCTCCAACAGGAATAATGCTTAGTCTAACATCTATTTTACCTTGATTTTGATTAGGTGACTGGAATCCAATTTCAAAGGTTCTTTTGTTGGTTGGAATGATTAACTCATCTTCATAGCCACCAAAAATAGCCACTATCCATCCTTGATATTCGATACGGTCAGAGGCAGGTATGCTGTCTACTATGGTTCCAAATTCATCAACAATCTGTAACTCTAAATCATATCTATTTTCTATGTTACCTGAGTTTTTGATAGTTATTGGCAATCTTCCATTTGAATCTGGGTCAAGTTGTAAGTCCTCTCCCCTTGAATCCAGTGTCACATTACGAAATTCAGACATCAGCAAATCAAAACTCCATGTTACTTCTGCACGGTCTAAACTAGATGTTGCAGTGAGTGAAAACCTCGGTCCCGACAAATACAATGGGTTAGAATCGATAACTTTGGGGATATCAATCCATAATCTAGCGAATATTAATTCGCCAATTTCGATAGATTCGATTGCTTTCCCATTTTCAACATAGTCCATATCCCATCCCCATGTCCAGCCTGAATTAGTGGTGATTGAGAAACTTACATCATCATCGAATTGAGCAAAATTTGTCATATTAACTGCCAAATTGGTACGAAGGCCAGGGTCTACGATGAATTCTGAATCTTCGGTTACTCCAAACCTAAGGTCAGATTGTCTCGAAATAATTAGGGTGAATTCATTTGCGTAGATAATTGAATCCATGTCTGAAGTGATGTTTACATAAGCTAGTACAGTGTTGTAAGATGCAAAATCATCACATGAAAAGTAAAACCTAAATTGTCTTACTTGATTTGAAACTAAAGTAAAATCATTAGGCAAATTAGATATTGAAATATTGCCTGGTAATTCATATGAAAAGTCGATAATCGTAGTATCACTACCCTGATTCTTGACAGTTATAATCGCTTCAATAGTTTCCCCTAGGTGAATAATGTGTTCACCACTTGATTGTACATCGAGCAAATCACTGGTGGATTTCGAGTTGGCACTGGAAAGTGCCATCAACGGTGAGGCTGCACAAATTAGTATTACAAGTAATACTGCTAATCTGCGCATGTTTGGTGGATGAAGATTAGCATTTCAAACAATGCTATGTTTTGTGTGTTCAAACAGGGTCAGGAATTGAATTTGCTAATTCTTGTAAGCAAAATTCTGCTCCATTCATCGGCACCTTCAATTCAAAATGCTCTGCGACATGAGGATCTATCTCGCCAAAACAGCCAATGTGGTTGCCATTAACAATTACTTTTGCAGCCCTGCCAGCCAGCCATGGACCATCATTATCGGGCAATGGTTGAATCTCATATGCACTAGCACCTATATCTCGCAAAAATGCTTGAATTCTCCCTCTAATTGAAGCAAATCCACCGGTTCGTTCGGCCACTAAAAAAGCAAGCCTTGATGAATTTTTGTGGTCTCTTACTACAGTTCCTAATTCGTATACGCTTTGAGGCAAATCATGGTGTCTATTTGAGGATAATAAACGTAATAATCCCGGTAGCAGATATTGGCGTAGTAGCGTATGGTCAATGGTAATTGGATTAGTTATTCTGGTAACTTCACCGACATTATTCCACCTTACAAGCCTAAATTGATCGTCATCATTAGACAGGGTGAGCGACTGTATCTGCATCATTCCCAAACCTTGCATGGAATCTCTTATTCTGCGGAGTAGATTATTATCAGTTCTTGGTCTTGCTGTCATTGGTGAGCGTGGAATATCCTCGCCTAAATCTTCGAAACCATGTCCTATGGCGATATCTTCAACCAAATCTACCGGATGCAAAATGTCAAATCTCCATCTAGGCATTGCAAGTTTAATCTCTTTTGAATCACGGGAAATAAACCGTCCACCCATTCGATTAATTGATTTGGTTAATTCTTGTTCATTTAGTTCTCTACCCAGTAAACCATCAAGCATTGTTGTAGGTAGTACATGTTCAACAGAATTACCATTGGGGAATTGCTTGGTAACACCATCACAGTCGGTTATTGTGACAGTTTCAATAGTGCCTCCAAGTTCTTGTAGTTGCAAGGCGACTAACATTAGGGATGCTTCGCAAGAACGGAAATCCCAACCGGTGACATCAATGAAGAAATCTTTGGTTGAAGATGTCACAGTAGTGTGATTACCATTGATTATTGGAGGGAATGAAAGTATATTTTCTTTAGAATCAACTATCACAGGAAATTTGTCATAACCATCCAACAAATGAGCATAGTCAATTCCTTTTGGATGGTTTAGTAGAATATCATTGATACTCATTGGTTTATCCATTGCTAAGGGGACAAATTGTTGTTCACCAGATACTGCTTTGACACGGAACGGTGGGGTTATTGTTGTAAGGTCATGAACGCCAATTGAGGCTCTTTTTCTACCTCTGCCCAAGGCAAAATGTAGTTTTTCTTGATGATCCATTAGTGATTTTATGAAATCATCTGCATCGATGCCCAGTTTTTCTAAATCAATATTTTTGACTACAGCACCAAGAATTATTGGCCTTATATCCTTTAATTCAGGGTCTACGCTAATTACTACATCACCCTCATTTACTGGTAAATCAGGTCCCGAATTTTGATGGTGAATGAAACTTCTAATCGCTCGCGATAAAGTTTCTCCAGACAACAGATCCGGTCGATTAGGGAAAATTTCGATGTCCAGAGTATCTTCATCACAGCGATCAATGTCTGTACCAAGCAATGGTAATTGGTCCGACAATTCCTCAACATCATGCTTTAATCCATGCACATTCAGTAATTTTGTTATCAAATCTTGGTTTACAGATATTGTTGGCATTATCTCACCTACCTTGCAAACCAGTGCGGGAGTGGTCTTTCATACCCAGATAATCTCAAACCACTAACAGCTGCCGTTTCGTAATCCAGCGCTCTTAGGTTTTGTCTACTTAAGGAATCAATTGATTCGAGTCCAAGGTTTTGTAAAATAGTTGACAATTTAGACTGAATTTCATCCAACCAGTTTGATATCTCATCATAACTGTCACTTGGTGATGAGCAACAAACGAATTTTAGCCCAGATGCTCGTAACTTAGCTATGTCCTCTGCATTCGCTGAAAATCCTAATTCAATTCCACTGTCTGTGTAGGTGTTTTCCAAATTTGCCTTGTTACTTCTGCCAATTAATGGTAGACTTGCAGATTCAGAAATTCCACTCTCATCTTCGATAATGCATATTGAAATGTCTGCGTTATGGTATGAGGATGATTTGTGCAGGGCTTCTATTCGCCCTACTCCATCAGCAAAGCCGAATGGTTTTTCTTGGCCAAGTAAAGATCTGATAGCAACCAGCATGCCGTCTATTTCTTCAGCATCCATACTTGGCATTTTCATCAAATTAACAACCGCACCGCCACTGCTTGATAAGGCGTCTGTGCAGTGGGTCAGATTATTCATCTCGACTGAAATGAAATCAACAGTTCTTGGATTATGCGTAACAACAAATGGCTGGGTTTCAACAAGTTTTGATGGCTTTTTCTTGTTGACAAGGATATTTCCATCAGTAATGTGTGGTAGAATTGGCAGTGGAAGAGCAATCGGAGTATTAGATTCAGCACGTTCTCCGAGTAAGGCAACAGTATCACATGTAGAATAGAACATATTTCTTGGTTGTCCGGATGGAACTAGACCAATCATGGATAAATCACCAGCAGAAACAACGCTATGATTGTTATTTTTTTGCTCCCCGCTAGATTCTAAGCAAACTGAATCATTGGGTATCTGGAAATTTTTGTCATCGATTTCTTTGTTTAGTTCGACTAGTTCTGAATCTGTTATTGGTCTTAGTACAACTCCTTCAGGTGGATTAGGGCACCTTCCATTGACAATGATTTTACCACCAGTCATTCCAGCACCCGGATCATTTCCAATATCGCCATCGACGACAATAATTCCTCCGGTCATGCCACCTCCAACTCTAAGTCCAGCATTGCCTCTGACAGCTAACAAACCACCAGACATACATGAACCTAAATCGTCACCACATCCGTCTAAAATTGATATTTTACCTGAGGACATTGCGAAGCCCGCATAATTTCCAGCGGATCTTTCACATGTGATTTGGTTACCATTATTGGCAGCTCCCAAAAACGATCCAACATCACCTTGGATGGTGAAAACCCCGCCTTTACCAAATGCCGCAGTCCATGACCCTAGGGTTCCAAGCGCCCGTATCTTTGCTCCTTTTGGGATTCCGGGGCACAATCCCAATTCGCCGTTTTTAGGCACTGGGTCGCCAGCATTAGTCCATCCTATTCGTAAGATGGCATTTTGTTCGGCGGCGGCTTCTAGTTTAGGTCCTAGTTTATTGTTGATGTTGAATGACCGTGCCACCACATCTAGTGTATCCGCCATATTACTCTGTCACAGTAGGATAAACATATACTCTTCTTAATATTCAGATATCCAAGACACTTTTTTTCATTTCATAATTGATACGATTTGTTAATAGATGTTCTCTATCGACAGGGAATTGTGAGATTATGGTAATCAAGGTCGCTATCAATGGATACGGTACAATTGGAAAGAGAGTTGCGGATGCAGTTGATGCACAAGATGACATGGAAATTGTTGGTGTGACAAAAACCAGGCCAGCATTCGGTTGCGATTTAGCGGTTAGGAAAGGATATCCAATTTATTGTACCTATGACGATTCAGACAAAATCGCCGCATTTGCGTCTGCAGGATATGAATGTCATGGTGGCTTGACTGATTTGTTAGAAGTTGCCGATATAGTGATAGATTGCTCTCCAGGAAAAGTAGGTGCGAGTAACTTAGACAAATATCAATCAGCAGGAGTAAAATGGATTTTCCAAGGAGGAGAAAAACATGCAATGACGGGAATGTCTTACACTTCTTCTGCTAACCACGCTGAGAATCTAAATGCCGATGGCACGAGAGTAGTCTCCTGCAATACAACAGGTTTGTCTAGAACGCTAGTGCCTTTGTACAATCACTGTGGTAAACTTTCGGTTGAATGTACTATGATTCGTAGAGCAGCAGATCCTGGCGACTCTAGCAAGGGTCCAATAAATGCCATCAAGCCTGTTTTGAAAGTTCCTTCCCATCACGGGCCTGATGTAATGACGGTGAAGCCTGAAATTTCAATAAACTCGATGGCCGTTGCTGTTCCAACGACCATAATGCATGTCCACGTTATTGTTGCACAATTGCCCGATGGCCATGGCCTAACCACTGAATCAGTCATTGATATGTGGTCTAAACAACCAAGAATTATTTTGATGGATGGTGGTGAAACTGGTATAACAACAACTGCAGAAGTTATGGAGTACGCTAGAGATATTGGGAGAAAGTGGGGTGACTTGCATGAAATTTTTGTTTGGCGTGATGGTGTGAAATTAGAAGGTAACACATTATATTACTTCCAAGCGATTCACCAAGAGTCAGATGTCATTCCGGAGAATGTCGATGCGATTAGAGCGCTGATGGGCACCGAATCGGATTGGCTGGCTTCGGTCGCAAAAACTGACCAATCAATCGCTAAATACAACAATATTTTATGAGCAATTTCTCCACATATAACGGTTGTTTTCAAAAACCTAACAGATTTCCCCAGTATATGCTGAAGCCGAGGCAGGTCCTAATCGGGATTATTTTGCTTCTCGGGATTTCATTTTCACCTTTAGTAAATAGTAATGTCTTGGTTGGTGAATCGAGCATTGAATCTTCGAGTGAACTCAACTCAATCAACGGACTCTCCAACTCTGAAAGTCATTGGAATCTAATCTCAGGTGAAAGCCAAACTGGACACTCAATAAGAGAATTATCTGGACTACTCAACTTAGCGCATGGATCGTTTGACCCATTAGCAGATGAATTTCCTACTATTCCGCTTTCTTATGTTAACTATAATGACTATGATGTAACTGGGATGAAGTACATTCAGTTTCACGATTACGATTATCAGTTAATAACAGAATTAGAAGAAGCTGGTCATTTGACAGTTCTGGATATACTTGGCGAAGGGAACTTCATTGTAAGAATTTTACCAACCCATACAAATACACTTGATATTCTTACCAACTCTGAACTAATCCGTTACGTCGGTAATGTTCAGCCAGGTTATCGTTTGCATCCGAGCTTACTGTACGATAATGTGTACACGACTGTGTCAATAATTCCAGCAAGCGACTTGGGTTATGGTGGATACGAAGAACTTGCTCTAGACTTGGTACGGTTCGGTGCAAATGATGCTTGGTGTGGTTTCACAATGTGTCAAGTCGAAATGCGTGATAGTGAGGAATTTTTATTCAACGCGGCCAGAGATGGGCGAATTCTTTGGATTGAACCAACATCTTCGATGGAAGTTCACAACGGAGTAGCTAGAGCAATATCTGGCGTGGTTTCCCTTGATGCTGATGCTTCATTCACTTTAGATGGCTCTGGTGAGATGTTGGCTATTGCTGATACTGGCCTAGACCGTGACCATCCAGATATCGCAGGTAGAGTTGCAGCTATTTACACACAATTTGGCCTGGATACTTCACCAGCAGACTCGAATGGAGGGCATGGAACCCACGTAACCCTGACGGCGATTGGCGATGGTTCAAGCGATTCGTCAACCAAAGGTATTGCTCCAGCAGCTTCAGTAACAATGTATGCTTTGGAGTATGACCCTACTGGAACATTTGGTAGACAGGGTTCAATCTATGATTTATTAGCAGACGCAAAGCAGAAAACCGCTCGTATTGCTATCAATGCCTGGGGCTTATCTGGCAGCGAAGGCGAGTATACCGCGGACTCTAGGTCGGTTGACCAATTTGTCAAAGATGAACGTAGTCTTCTGCCCATTTTCTCTGTCGGTGATTGGGACGGGACTGGTAGTTCGATGGTAACGACCCCTGCGACAGCAAAGAATGTACTCTCAGTCGGTGTTAGCACCACAGGTACCGGTGGTACTACACCACAAGGAGCAGTTGACGCGATTTCTAGGGATGGCTCGACGATGGATGGCAGAATTAAGCCAGACGTTGTCGCGCCTGGAATCGAAATTTGTTCTGGAAGAGCAGAAGAAGCGAGAAACCCAAGCGGCTTTGCCTGTGGAAGCGGAACCCATGGTAACGGAGACCCGCTGTATATGTCTTTGTCCGGAACATCACAATCTGCATCAGTTGCTGGAGGACTCGCTGCGCTTACGAGGGAATATCTGCGAGAGCAAGTAGGCATCTCATCTCCTTCAGCGTCACTAATTAAGGCAGCAATGATAAACGGAGCCGAGGATTTAGGTGCTCTAGATGTGCCAAATAATCAGGAAGGTTGGGGTCAATTAAACATAGAAAACACCGTCATGCCAATGGATGGTGCTACCCAGTTGGCTACCTATTATGACGATGGAAAGACACTTCAACCGTCATTTGGTCTACTGTACGAACTGAATTTAGATATAACACACGGTCTAGAAATAACTCTAGCATGGAATGATGAAGCAGGCAGTGCCACATCATCACAATCAGATGCTAAGTTGATTAATGACCTTGATTTGATAGTTTTTGATCCAGATGGCAACCAATATAATGGCAATAATTTCAATGGAGGTTATTCAGTCATTGGAGTGTCAAGTGATACAAAAAACAACGTGGAGAGAATTAGCATCCCTTCCGGTTCGCTAACCAACTCCGGTCAATGGTTGGTTCAAGTTATTCATAGAGGAGGTGTTGATCAAGATTTCAGTATAGTAATGACTGGAGATGCCTCAATAGTCGCCCGTCCAGATATCTATGCTTTTTCTGATTCAATATTCCTCTCCTCAGAATCGCCACTGCAAAACGACATTGTTTCAGTTAGGGTCTCATGGATGAATCAAGGTACTGCTGATGCAGGAAGTTTTGACTGGAAGTTAGAGGATCTAACAATGGGAACTATTTTGTTTCAAGGCCAATCAAATGGCGTTGCATCAAGTGGTATAGAATCAAAAATAACAACTCACTCTTTTTCGACAACTGGGCTTCATACGCTAAAATTAACTTTAGATACAAATAATGTTCTAAATGAGATGAATGATGAATCATCTGGAATAAATAACAACGTTTTAGAAATCGAAATTGAAGTTACCGCCTTGGGAGTTCGGGTTATACCGCTTGATGGTGAAGGCAATATTCCGACAAGCGAAGAAGACCGTCAACAGGCGGCAATAAATGTCTTTGATGTGAGGAATGAGACAGAAATCAATATTCCAATATCGATTAGAAATGAAGGTACAGGGACAGAGATGGTTACATTATCATACACCAATGTACAAGAAAAACATCCGGTATTCAACTACTTTATCTCACCAGAGGACAATTGGCAGAAGGGAGTATCTCAAACTGGACCTTACCAACTTTCGCCGCAAGGTCAATCGGGTGATGACATTCAAGTTTCCCTAATTTTCGACAATCTTAATGCAAATTTGGATGATCCTAACAATCCAAGATATGCCCGTTCTGGTACCTTCTATGTTGATGTGACAGTCGCATATCAAACTCAACCGACAGTCTCACATTCTATCCGATTAACCATAATCATCGACGAAGTTGATGATGTGAAAATCGTAGTTAGCGGTACTAATGGCCTGTCTGCATTGCCTGGTGAATCAGCTTCGTTTGCAATATCTGCTTTGAATACAGGAAACTCAGAAGCTCAATATTCGGTTGAGTGTTTTTCTGAGAATCTATGGCAGATTATGCTTGGTAATTCAAACTCCTCTTCATTGGACTTTGAGCCGTTGGATATCGGAACATATCTCTCTATGCCAGTGAGGATTTTTGTCCCTGAAATATCACAAGGTAGCCCAGCCTCTGGTTTTGAAGATACCATACAGTGTTACGTTACATCCTCGACTGACTTGACGCTAAATTATTCTCAATCTGTTACAGTTGAGGTTGATGAATTGTCGCTATATACAACTAATTTGATTAACAACGGCATGGATGTAGGTACTAATCTTCAGGTCAGAGATGTCATGATCGATAGTGGAGAAGAAGTTACTCTGGAATACCAGGTAATTAATTTAGGCAATGTTGATATTTCTTTAGATGTAATCGTCCAACCTTCAAACCCTAGTTGGTATGTTGATTTGGTATATGATGGATTATTCTACAGTAATGAAGTTCCAGTGATAGTTCCTGCAGGTCAAACTGAATCGATACAAATCATCATAGCATCGCCTGTGTCTTCTCTAGAGGGCGACTTCAATTTGTTTAACATCAAGGCAGAGGTGTCTAATTTTGATTATGTTAGCAACAACACAAGATTGGTAATCATCGATAAGTTATCTATTGATCTAGAATCTCCAGAAATCATCGATTGTGTGCTAAGTGATGACTATTCATATGCCGATTTTATTATTTCTAACGACGGCAATTCGGTAGCTGATTTGGAGTGGTCCTATTCCCTGCCACCCGATGGTTGGATTGTTGGTTTTGCCAATCCAGTGACTCAATTGGATCCTCGCGAAAATCAAACTGTCAAGTTGGGTATAATCCCACCAATCAATCAAGATGTCACCGATAGTGCGTTCAAGATATCGATCTCAGTCACCGCAACGAATGGAGATAGACAAATCGATGAAACAGTTATTTTGGACGTGAAGGTATCAGAATCTACTTTCGGTAACATAACTCTCAATGATGAGGTTCTCCAACCACTTCAAAGTGTTCCCAAAGGGAGTAGTCAATCAACCACTATAGAAGTTAGAAATGATGGAAATGTAGTCCTACAAGGAGAACTCTCTGTAAAGATCGTCGATGATGCTGGCAACTTGATTGACGGATGGCGGCCTGCAGTCACACCAGAAACTGTTGACATTAGCCCTGGGCAAGTACAATCCGTCACAGTTGAAGTGAGTCCCAAAGATAGCGTCGAGCGTGGACCGTACACGCTCATTGTAACCTTGGAATCGGAGGGCGAGGAAGTTACTAGTTTCAACCTACAAACTTCTTCATCACCAGCTGAGGGTAACAAAGGCTTGTTCAATATTGTTCCATGGTATGTTTCTGTATTGATCTTAGGTGCGTTGGCAGCAGTAATTTTGGTTTTGTCACGTAAAATGCGAAATTCCGGTTCTACCGAAGATGACGGAACACAGTTAGTAAGTGCAGATGCATATGGTAATCTACCTGATGCTAGTAGTAGAAGGGACAAAGCCCTAGATATTGGTTTATCACAAGATGATATGACCAGCGGCTCGGTATCTCAAGAAGAAATAGCAGCCGCATTAGCAAAATCAATGGCTGACCAATTCACTCCACCTCCTAGTGTAAATCCTATTCCGGTTGGACTACCTCCGTTGGGTATGCCTCCCGCTGGAATGCCACCAGCAGGGATGCCGCCAGCAGGTCTGCCACCGTTAGGGCAAGTTCCAAGTGGAATGCCTCCCGTAGCTCCACAAAAATCCGTCCCAAAATTACCACAACCTGCTCCGCAACCTGTCCCACAACCTGCCCCACAAACTGTTCCGTCAACAACAATACCAGCTACTCCACCTCCGCTTCCAGCCACCGGTCTGCCTCCTGGCTGGTCAATGGAGCAATGGAACGCCTACGGTCAAATGTGGCTCGATAAGAACCAACGATAAGTGGTACATTGAAATTAGATGAATAAGTCGGTCAACTATGAGCAGCATAGTTTTGTTTGGACCGCCTGGTGCCGGTAAAGGTACTCAAGCCGCTAGAATTACTGATTCCACTGGCTTACCTCAAGTTTCCACCGGAGATATGTTGAGGGCAGCAGTGAAAAACGGCACCCAGACCGGACTCGCCGCGAAGCAATACATGGATGCAGGTAAATTAGTACCGGACTCGATAATTATTGATTTGATCAAAGAAAGAGTACAAGAACCGGATGCAATAAATGGTGTTATGTTTGATGGTTTTCCACGTACAGTGCCGCAAGCTGAAGCACTCGCAAATATAACTACAGTTACCCATGTCATTGCGATTGAAGTCCCGGATGAGAGAATTGTGGACCGGATTTGTGGAAGATACTCATGCGCATCATGTGGTGCGGTATATCATGACAGCTTCAATCCGACAAGTGTTGATGGCGTGTGCGACGAATGCGGTGGTACCGAAATGAAGCGAAGAGCGGATGATAATGAGTCGACTGTACTACAGAGGTTGTCAGCTTATCATGAACAAACTTCGCCTTTGGCAGACTGGTATGAGAATAAAGGTATATTTCACAGGATAGACGGAGACAGAGTCATCGATCAGATTACCAATGATATATTGCAAGCGTTGTCAAGGTGATTAGATGAGTTACCGTAGGTCGCACAAGAAATCGCGTGACCACCGGAAAAAGCATTCAGCAAAGGTGCAAAGCGAACTTATTTCTCTGATTCATGATAATCAAGAAAGTTCAATTGAACTAAAGAAAAATGCATTGAGTAAATTGTTAGCTTTGAACAGAAAGCATCGGCTCAAAATGCCTAAGGAAGTTAATTTATTATTTTGCAAGCAATGTAAAAAATTACGTAATGTAACCAATACAAGGGTTAGGATAAAACATGGTCAAACAATAATTTCCTGTTTGACATGTAATTTTGTTAAGCGATTAGGCGGAGGGCCTAAGTTTCATAGGAGTGATTCAAATGTCTGAAGTTCCCAAAGATATCAAAAAATTAGCGCTATCAAGGGATTTAAAAGCGACAATTAGGGTTGGCAAGTCAGGTATTACCGAGAATTTAATCGCCGAAATCACCGATCAGCTAACAACTAAGTCAATAGTCAAAATCAAGATTAATCGAGGTTTATTCCAAAAAGACGATGTAAAAAATGTCTGGACGCATCTTGCAGAATCAACAAATTCAACACTGGTTTCATCAAGAGGCAATGTTGGAGTATTGTGGAAACATTAGCATTTTCATACACAATGCTCAAAGATTCATTACAATTGGAGCGGTTTAAGGGATGAACATGTTCAATTTAGTAGACCGAAACAGTCGTTCAAAAAGAATTGCATTTACTCTGTTATTGGTGGTTGGTTGTCTATCGATAATTGGACATACAACTGCTGCTGGTTCTGGTGATGATGACTTACACCTTACATTAACTATCAAAGATGGTATGAAAAATACTGCAATTGGCGTTGGCTTAGCAATTCTAATCTGTGTCTACATCCTGATAATTTTCGAGACCGTACACAGAACTCTCGCTGCGGCTTTGGGTGGGTTAACTGCTGTAATTGCATTGAACTATTTCACCAACGAACCCGCGTTAAGTTTGAAGGCAGTTACAACAATGATCGATTGGGAAACCATTGGACTTCTACTCGGTATGATGGTTATGGTCGGGGTCATATCTCATACAGGTGTGTTTGAGTGGTTCGCTGTTGAGGCATACAAAAAGAGTGAAGGCTCGATATGGTCGTTAGTCGTTATTTTGTGTATCGTAACAGCAGTTCTTTCAGCATTTTTGGACAATGTTACCACTGTTCTCCTCCTGACGCCGGTCACGATACAATTGGCAAAAGTACTGGATTTACAACCAGTTCCTATACTGATTGCAGAGGTTCTGTTCTCTAATATCGGTGGTGCTGCAACTATGATTGGCGACCCACCAAACATTATGATTGGTTCCGGTTTATCTCCAGATGCTATCGAAAGTACAGAAGGCGGTAAGTATGCTGAACTTGCAAGTGAGGGAGTAAACTTCAACGATTTTATCATTGAAATGGCACCTGGTATTCTAATGACTGTTGTTCCTGCATTCATGTTATTGAAATGGATGTACAGGGATGAATTCTCTGGAAAGAGAATTCGTGATGTTGCTGAGTTAGAAGCAAAATATGGCATCAAGGACTACAAGATGCTAACAACAAGTGGCTTCATTCTTGGATTAGTTATCCTTGGTTTCTTTTTGCACCCAATTACCCACATGCCTGTTTCATGGATTGCATTGGGTGGGGCTGTATTGATGCTTCTAGCTACCAACAGACATGAGTTGGATGAGCCTCTGGAAGAGGTGGAATGGACGACTCTGCTTTTCTTTGCCGGTCTGTTTGTACTAGTTCATTCTCTCCAATACATGGGAGTTATCAACTTCATCGGCGAATATGTTGAACAAGCAATTGTATGGTTCCCGCAAGGTGATGATGGAATCATTCGATTAACTGCGGCAATGGTAATCTTACTTTGGGTTTCAGCAATTGCATCAGCGTTCATTGACAACATTCCATATACAGCAACCATGATTCCAATCGTGCTACAAATTTCCCAAGGAGCCAATGTCGAACTTGGTCCGCTAATTTGGGCTTTAGCATTTGGTGCTTGTTTGGGTGGTAATGGGACTTTAATCGGAGCCTCAGCAAACGTAGTTATGGCAGGAATGTCAGAGGAAGCAGGATACCCTGTTTCATTCAATGAATTCTTCAAAGCAGGTTTCCCAATGATGATTCTAACAACCGCAATAGTCACGCTATACATGGTCCTTGTCTATGCCGTTGGTGGCGGAGGAATGATGTGGAAATTAGCGCTTCTCGGCATTACCATGATTGGTATAATTTACCAAGTATACAGAGGTAGAGCAAAGGGGAAAAATCTAGCTGACTCACTCGTTGACCATGATTTGGATGAACTCAAAGATTTAGCCAGTTCTAAACTATCCAAAGCAAAGGGTGCCGTAATTGGCGCATCGGAGTCTGAATGAACATTTTGTTCATCTTTTTAGCGTACACTTGAAAGCCAATGTGGTGTTGGTTTAATTAGGTCTGGTCATGTTTGAATGTAGCATCTGTGGGTTACTGTCACTCAATGCAATTTCTTGCCCAGCTTGCGGAAGTCAGAATTTGGTCGATTTATCAATTGCAGATTCACACACAGATGATCTACCGAAAGAAATTCCGGGGTTGGATGACGCAGCCGAGTCGTGGCATGAGTTAGAGGGTTCGGTTGATGAATCAGAAACTGTGTCTAACAATCCAATTAACAACACTGTTACTGACGGTAGTTTGCCGTTTGGATTTTCTGGAGAATCTAACGTTCAAGTTTCAAGGTTGCCATTTGGCATAGGAAGTCATGCAGATGGTATCCCTTTTGAAAATCAGCCATTGGTGAGCCAAAGCCTTGCATCTACTGGTGAAAATACGGCAAAAAGCGAGGCCAAAGATGTAAAAGTCAATCAAGAAGCCCAAATGCAACCAAATAATCCAAAACCCACAATTTTGGAAAATACTGATGATGCATTACCAGAAATCATCATTAGTCGGCCTAAGGTTCCTAGAATTCAACCAATAATCGAGCCATTAGAATCTGTTGAGGCCTCCAATCATAGTGGTTTGCCTAGCGATTTTGAAATTCCCGATAACGGCATTGATGAGATTCCAGAGGAATGGAGAATTTCTGCATCTGAGGCAAATCTTGAGGAAATTTATGCCACAAAATCTGAGGTGGTCGAGGTAGTACATCAATATGAAGAGGATGTTGTAGTTTTTGATCATCAACAAACCAATCCAGTACAAACTACCATCTCGCACAATATGGACGAATCTAGTGTTCTTTCACTCGAACTTCATCCAGCAAGAGCTCTAGATGTTGATTTATCTAACAATCCAGAGTGTCGAGAGGATTTAGAGTTGGGATATTTTGCAATCGCCAAAAATAGTTGGGCCGAGGCAGCGATTAAATTCCAAAAAATAGCCTCTAGGATGCCGGGTGATTCATCTGTTTACAACAACTATGGCTTAGCGTTGCTACAAAGGGCGATTGAAATGGCTAAGGATGACGACGAATCGAACCAAATGATGGCTAATTCTCAATTTGAATCAGCAATTTTGGCGTTAAGAGAAGCCGCAAAATCAGCGCCTGAAGAATCAACCATATTGCTCAATCTTGCTCATGCATTGCTTGTAAGCGGCCGGTCTGAAAAGGCTATGAAGATCATACAAGTGCACAACACGAAACACCCAAATTCAATTGAGGGCGCAAACTTGGAAGCCGCCGCTTTAGTGAGCCTTGGACAGAGTGTAAATGCCAAGGCTAAATTAACGATGTTCAAAGGAGATTCAATAGTTGATGAAAATTTAGCAAGATTGTTGTGATTTTGGCTAATTCCTGTGATTTTTCTAAAAATCTAAAAAACGTGGCACGTGACTATTTTTTTACCGGTCAAAACAAGGTCACAAACCGATTTATTCATATACAGGAGGTAGGTCGGTTGCTTGCTTAGCACCTTGGCATGCCTATGTCAGGGGAAGGGCTGAGGAGGACCATCCCAGAGGAGATGGTCTTCTGTGGAAGCCGAATTGGCATGAATTAGATACCGAAGGGTTACTCGCATGGTGTGGTAACATACATGTGATGCTACAACCCAACTGGGGGATCGCTCGGCTCGAGTGCCGATGAAGGTCGTGACAAGCTGCGATAAGCTGCGGGGAGGTGCATGAATACCATGGATCCGCAGATTGCCGAATGGGACTTCCCGAATAATCGCGATGCGATGGGGAACCCTCCGAATTGAAGCATCTTAGTAGGAGGAGGAAATGAAATCAATAGAGATTCCGTAAGTAGTGGCGAATGAACACGGAATAGGACAAGCCGAATCCCGAAACGAAAGTGAGGGAGATGTGGTTGGCAGTCTTTTGTCTAAGTCATGGAAGGTGAAGTTGCCTGGAATGGCACATCCATAGAGGGTGAAAGTCCCGTAACCGTACATGATATGACCACGTGACTGTCAAAGAGTAGCATGCGTTGGAAATCGCGTGTGAATGTGGGAGGCAGATACTTCCAATCCTAAATACAACTCGAGACCGATAGTTTACAAGT
>WTIT01000037.1 GCA_011526375.1 Methanobacteriota archaeon | reverse complement strand
GTAAGCGGCTCACGAAGTACACCTTCCATAGAGATTTTTAATCTATAGCATATATATCAAAGTAATTTATTTATCATGGGATATATATGACAGAATCAGAGTGGTACTCAATAATACAAGAATGGGAGAAGTCAGAACTTACCCAACAAGACTTTTGCATAAGAAATAACCTGACTTACAATGATTTTAAATACTGGAGAACTAAAGGCATATCAGAAGGACTATTTACAGCTAGCAGTAGATGGAGAAATAATAATCCAGTTAAAAAATCTAATGAACCATTGAGCTTCACTAGGTTAGATAATATTGAACCTGAAACAAATCCAGAGAATAAATATATGGAATTATGCCTTCCACATGGTATAACCTTAAAGCTTCCTGTTTAAGAAGATGTTGGTAGCCAAAGCCCCAATTTATTTAGCTAATTTTGCGGTAGACATGCGTAAATCTATAAATGGCTTATCAGTAATGGTACAAGAGCATTTTAAAAACTCAGTTGAAGAAGGTATTTATTATGTTTTTAGTAACCGTCAAATGAATAAGATTAAAATTTTATATTGGGAAACTAATGGTTATTGCTTATGGTATAAACGCTTAGAAAGCTCTAAGTTTAAACTTATTTATGATCAAGAAACACATAATCTAACAACACAGCAATTACAATGGTTACTGTCTGGTTTAGATTATCAAAATATTCAAGGACACAAAGCAAAAAAGTATGATATTTTGTACTAATAAATCACCATGTAATAATGATCATAAGGGGCTTTCGTGGTATAATACCTTATTGAATTTAAACAGCAAATTTCATGCAAAACCAAGGCTTTTCAAAATCACAAAATGAGCTATTTAAGCTTAAAGAACTTGTGAAAAGTCTAAGTCTGGAAGTTCAACAAAAAGATCAGTTTATAGAACAACTAAAAGAAGCTTTGTTATTAGCTAAAGCTAAAAGGTTTGGTTTCTCTGCTGAATCGTATCTTGATATAGATAACCCTCAAATAAGCTTGTTTGATGAGGCAGAAGTATCTTTAGATGATACTGAAGAGTCACAAGATACTGTGGTTTCAACTTATACCCGCAATAAAAATAAAGGTAAGCGTAAATCATTGCCAGATTATCTCCCTCGTGAGATAGTAGAGCATAGGCTTAGTGAAGATGATCTTACTTTAGATAATGGTTTAAAGTATGAAGAGATTGGGACTATTGAGTCTGAGCAGTTAGAAATTATTCCTGCTGATGTAAAGGTGATTAAACATGTTCGTTATAAGTATGCTGTTAAAGCTCATGAAGAGCATGGTGTTCTAGTAGCTCCGATAATAGGGCAAGTAATACCTAAGAGTGTAGCCTCTAATGGCCTTTTAGCTCATATAGCACAATCTAAGTATGCCTATCATTTACCATTATATAGACAACAAGAGATATGGAAGGATCTAGAGGTTGATCTTTCAAGGGCTAGCATGAGTAGATGGATGGTTCAATTAGGAATAATGGTTCAACCGGTTGTTAATGAGATTTTGGAGCAAATAAAACTCCAACCATATGTTCAGGTAGATGAAACAACAGTTAGAGTGCTGGATAATCCTTCTAAATCAGGTAAAGGATATATGTGGGTATATCACAATAAGTCAGTTGGATGTGTATTCCAGTATAAAGAGGATAGATCAGGACTTAATGCTTTAGAAGTACTAGAAGACTATCAAGGATATGTTCAGTCAGATGACTTTAGTGGCTATTCCAGAGTATGTACACCAGGTAGTGATAGGATATCTGTGGGCTGTTGGGCACATGCTCGGAGGAAGTTTATAGATGTAACAAAAGCACTTTCAAAGAAAGGCTCTAGAGGATATGTACATGAGTTTATAGAGCTTATCAACAAGCTTTATACTATTGAGGCAAAGGCTAGATCTGATGGTAGGACACCTGATCAGCTATATGAGATACGGCAAATTAAGTCTGTACCTATATTAGAAAAAATAAAAGCTAAATTAGACGATGTTGTACTTAGGACACCACCTAAAGGTTTGTTAGGTAAA
>WTIT01000041.1 GCA_011526375.1 Methanobacteriota archaeon | reverse complement strand
GTATCAGAGGCTGTCAACGCTTCATCCCCCAAAACATTGGCGAACTAACCTCGTGCCCGTAGTTTCATAACTTAGCGGCGCGCACATTACAATGTGAGCGACATGCGCAATGTACGATTTTTAGTTGGAATTATGTTCATAATTACTGCATTATCTCCGTTGATGAATATTCATGAATCATCGACAGATGCAGATGATGAAATCAATACAAATCCTTTCGGAGAACCAATCCTATTGGATGACTTGAGGAAAGATATCAGAAATGCAGTGGGTCAACCATGCCCAGCAATCCAAAATGATGGAGGCTCTCCCGGTGATGCTGGAAATGCAACTACGAATACCGCAAAAGACCTCGGAACCAACCCAACAACCTCATTCACAAGTTGTGCAGATACAACAGACATCGAAGACTGGTATGAATTTACCATGGACCAAGATTACAACATTGAGGTAACCATGTCAAATTATCAAAACGATTATGATTTAGCACTTGCATATGAGGACAATGGTTCTTATTTCGCAGCAGACACATCGTATTATGGCGACCCAGTTGAATCGGTAACCAGTGTCGGTTCGATTATCGAATCTACCCCTGGCACATACTGGGTTGTAGTATTCCCGTACAATCAAGGGTCTAGCAGCTCAATCGGCGATTATGATCTTGATATTTGGACCAATTACACAGAGTCATGCATCGACTGGTACAGCCCACAAAATGACGCAAACACCGGTCAAGATGCTCCGCAAAACTGGACGGAATCCCCAACCAACATGGGCAACAATGTTACCGCATCATATACTGGCTGTTTAGATTCAAATGATGGTGGGGATGTTTTCGCATTCGATGTACCAGTAAATCACACAATCACGGTATCTCTTACCATGGATTCTGGTGTTGATTTTGATTTGTTGCTCCACCAACCTAATGGTAGCATAATCGACTCATCAGGTAATTTCAATGATGCCGATGAATTTGTGACTTCATTAGATTCATCCTTCGAGAACCAAGCTGGAACCTATTACGTCAACGTTTCACACTACGCCGGTAGTGGTAACTACAGCATGGATGTCTGGACGAATTACAGCGTACCAATCCCTAACCTTGCAGTAGATAATGTAACATTCAACCAAGCGGCGAATCCGGGCGATGTAGTTCCATTTGATGTCACTGTAATCAATGATGGAACACTTGACCTATCTGACGCTTTCATGGCAGAAGTAATCCTCAGTGTAGACATCGGAAATACTTGGGTCGACCACAATATCGGAAACACCACATGGTCTGGTGGATTGGCAATTAATGCCACTCAAATGCTTACTATCAACGGCGCAATACCAACAAATATCGTTGAAGGTGAATACAATGTTTTCATCGTCTTAGATAGCGATGAAATGATTGCTGAAAAGAGCGAAACAGATAACGAAATCACTGCTGATGACACCTTGACCGTCGGTAACGGCGTAAATGCATGTGCAAATCCACAAGATGACGCTTCTACTGGCGCAGACGTAGGCGAAGATGTTGCAACATCTGCTGATTTAGGACTTGATGTTGAAGCAGAAATCCGAGGCTGTGTAGATTCTAATGATGAAGCTGATTTGTATAAAGTCAGTATTTCTCCAAATCAGCCACTAGAAGTGACCTTGGTTGTTGCACCATTTGATGGCGTAGATTTCGATTTGGAGCTGTTGCTGCCAAACGGAACCGCGATTGATACAAGTTTGTCATCATCATTTGACGAATTTGTAACCTTGGAAGGTACCGATTATGAGAATACAGCAGGAGATTACTACATCAATGTAACATACTGGGGCGGTTTTGGAGGCAGTAATAATCCAGGAGGAACCTACCGTCTGCTGATTGGTGAACCAGATCAGTCAACTTATGTTCCACCATTTAGTTGCGGCACACAAAACGATCTAGGTCTAGGACAAGATGCTAGTGAGTCTGGAATCCCACTAGGCACCAACAATCCAATTAGTGGAACAGGCTGTTTGAGTAATTCTGACACAGAGGATGTCTACAGTTTCACATTAGATGATTACAAGAATGTCGAAATTGAATTCAA
>WTIT01000027.1:25827-31089 GCA_011526375.1 Methanobacteriota archaeon | reverse complement strand
TCATCAAGTGCTTTTCTACCTTCGTCTAATGCCATGTAAATGCTACACCTGTTCAGTCTAGCGCGAATATGGTTAGTATCGGATTTCAGAGTCTTTCCGTAATATTCCAATGCTCTGTCGAGGTGTCCTGTTCTAGCCTCAATGTTACCACGGACATACGATATTACTGGGCTATCGCCGTGAATATCTGCAACGTCGATTAGGCTTGCTGCAGCTGTAATGTCTCCCTGGTCAAGCGCTAATAATGCTGCTTCAGCGGCTGCTGATGAGTCGCCTTCGGGGAGAAGTCTTCGAGCCCTTGTGAGTGCTTCTTCCGCACCATCCATATTCCGCAACAGTCGTTGAGTTCTGGCTAGTCCAAGCCAAGCAACGCCGAGTTCTCGATTGAGTTTCAAAGCCCCTTCAAAGGCCGAAATTGCAACTGAAAGAAGCGTTGCATCTGTCTCGCCAGTACCATCTCGTGTCTTGTCTGCATTAACGAGATGAAGGCGCCCTTCGACAACATGTAATAGTGCGTGATCAATACCAACAGGCGTCGAGTCTAGCAAGCCTTGTGCGTCATCAGGCCGACCATCAAGCAAGTATCTTGTAGCAATTCTCGCCCTTAGTTCACCATTCATCATATCCTTGTCAAGGGCCTTTACCAGTGATTCTTCTGCAGCAGTTGCTTGTCCATCTGCCGCAAGTAAATCGGCTTTGAGTAACACCAAATCACAGCCGCCGGCATCCAATGCAACAGCATGAATTGCTGACTTGAGTGCTTCTTTGAGGCGATTTGGTTTAGTGGCGAGAATTGTTGCACTTAGAGCCCACGCATCACCATTTTGGCGGTCCAAATCAAGACATTTGTTTACCGAATCCAAAGCCTTGCTTACTTCGCCTTCTTCATGTAGCAAATTAGCATATGATAGCCAGTCTTTGGCTTGGCTAGGGTCTTCTGCCAATGCTTGTTCAATTGCTTCTAATGCTTCAGAACGAGAGCCTGCACGCGCCCTCAAGCCAGATAATAGTGAACGGTCAGCAGGTGTATCGAGGCCAAGCGCTTCAAGTCGCAGAACATCTCTCTCTGCTTCCATATCACCCATCTTGGCAAGTAGATGTGCATGAGCTCTTAGCAAATCCGGATTATCTGGACTAACTGTCATTCTTGCTTCAAGCCAGTGTCTCCTTAGTACCTCATCGCCACGTTCGATGGCAATGAATTCTAATGCTTCAAGCACATTTGCATTACCTGGAGAAGAGGCATAAGCAATACCAAAACAGGTTTCAGCCCAATCGTAGCGACGGAGGCTCATTGCTGCATGCCCTAGTTTATGCGCTGAAACGGGTTTCAATCCAAGGGCTTGAACATTCATTTGGTGAGTATCAAAAATTTCAATCAAGCGCATAACCATGTTTGAGCTAGTTTGGGTTAGGATATTTGTGGCACCAACCTCGCTTTCGACAGAAATTGGCGAAACTAGTGTCTCGAGAGCGGATAATGCCTCGGTGAAGGCGTGTGATTCATCTATTGATTCGCCTTTTTTATCGAGTTGCTCTAACTGAAATATGGTATTGTAAGCCTTCAAAGCCCCATCCAATTCTGGATTTGTTGCCCTTAATGCATCAACCATGTTGTTTAGAGTTGTCAACTGTGTATTCAAATCTGAGACTTGGTTGTTAAGTTGCATGAAATGGGCACTTTGCGATTCCTGCAATACTATGTTGAAGTCGTTTAATTTTAGCATCTTCTCGTGGTTCTGTTTCAACCAGTATCCAACGCCCCCACCTGCACCAAGGCAAGCAATCCCAAACAAGGCTGTAATTGGTTCCATGCGGATGGAGTTTAGTTTGACCCTTTATGCTCTCCGGCGGTAAGCAACTGCAATAATGGCTTTTTCGACCCCTAAAATAAAAGCCGATTTCGGTTTTTTTGGTTAAACTGCCATAATAATGGATGTTGTAAGACTCACATTGAAAGACTATCATTTGTCACCGGTATCTAGGTCAAGCCATGTCAGAGGAAAATGTCGCCCCTACTGATGACAGTTGGTTTAACAATCAACTAAAGAGTTGGGCTGACAAGGGTTGGGACATTGAAGAAGTTGCAACCTACCTAAACGAAAATTCGGAGTCTGCCACTGAAGCTTTAATGCGAGTAGAATACCTAATTAGCGCAACTGAACAATTGATTGCTAGAATGAGTTATGATTGGTTAGAAAGGATCGATATCTCCAATGGCTTGTTTGCTGAATGGATTGATGCGCTAATTAATCCTATGAACTTCGAAGAAATTGTTGAGCGGTATAATGAGTGGGCTAAACAGAACCGTCGTTGGGAATTGGTACTCAATGATGCACAACGAACCTGGGAATCTGTCATGATGGGAGATGAACGAAAACTCATTTTAGCGCGTTGCGATGCTTTGGATGAATCATCAAAGCCAAGAGTCAATTTGTTAATGCCAATGATGCAAGACCCTAACTCATTTAGCGAGATTGACAATGCTCTTTCCGAGATTGAAGAAAATGAAGCACGGCAAAAACGTACTGTGTATGGCGCAATAGAGAGTTTACAATCTGAAGGTTATAATGTAGAATATATCGCTGAAATGAATCTCATTGATGCAGTAAACGAAATTACCTACCGGCAAAAATTGCATAATTTGCACGAGATGATTAGGCTACAGATAATTGATGAAATTGCCGAATATGATGATGAGTTAGCAGAGAAATATGAAACTCAACGGAAATTATTGCTGAACAATGACTCAGAGGAGGCTGTTCTTGACTTATCACAGCAAGTTTCCAAAATGGGCCTAGACTTGAAAAAGCGGCTTTCAAGCGTTAATTTGCAAATTGTTAATTGGCTTGAAGCTGGAATTATCCTGCCAAAGTCTGTAATTGTAGCAAAAGACATGTTTGAATGGGAGACGAATATTCCCGAATTAACTACTGAAATCGAGAACCACTTGGCTCAAGTAGAGCGATATAACTACTTTAGCAAGCGTATGACTGATGTTCGTTCAGCAACAGAATATATTGGTTATTTAGACCAAACCGCTTCTTTATCTGAAATAGTAGAGGATTTGGAATTGCGCTGGAAAGAAGCGGAACTGGAATGTTATTCCTTGATTGAGAAATACCAAAACCAGGGGCTTGTTTTAGATGACTGGAATACTAGAATAGCAGCTGATCCGGTGAATTCTTTAGCAATGATAAAAATTAGTTCTGATAGTTGGCAAAAACGTCTTGATTGCATCGAAAAACTGCTTGATATTGACGTTTCTTTTGAAGGAAAAGCAGAAATTGAACAGCGCATTGATTTGCTGCGAGAAATAGATGCAGGTGAAGAGGTCATTGAAGACACTGAAATGATGATTGTACGTTTGGTTAGGCGTCGTGCTAGACATAGAGCGTTATTAGAAAAAGAACTGATGGAACTCATTTCAGTTGGAAAGGCATCTGAGGATACGCCTTCAAACAAATTCACTATTGCCGAATTTGAAGCTTTTGTTGCTGATGCTAGAAAACATGGCTCGACAAACAATGCTACTCTATCTGGAAATTCTATCATAAGCGGAAAGATTGGTGAAAGAATCTCTGAGAAAATAGATTCCGAACTAAACCTGTTTGACGCAGGTGGCTGGTATACAGACGAAATCAGACAAATTTTCCAATCAGACCCTGTGAGAATGGCGAAGTTGCTACCAGATATTAGGAAACAGATGAGTAATCACGACGCTTTGAGAAGAAGATTGTCTAGCATGCCATGGAATCGTAACATTTCGCTGGCACTACAGATTCAGGAAGAAATGAGAGATCCACTTCGCTTGGCAGCAATTACCGAACAAGTACCAGCGATGATGAAAGCTTTAGCGACTCGTCCAGTCGAAGATGAGGATTTTAATTTTAAGCCATGGCAACCAAAACTGACTAGAAAAACCCTGTTACCAATTCCGGAACAACTGCATCAAAATAACGATGCCCTGGAAGATACCCATGAAGCAATACTAGAAGCAATGGAGCCGGAAGAGCCGCATCATGAGGATGAGATAGTTCGCGAAGATGAAATGACGGACGACGAAACTTTGCAAGAGGAAAAATTGGGCATCACACGTCAGCGTTTATGGCGAGAACCTGAAGCACAGGCACTGGCAAAGCAAGCTGAAAAAGTGGCAGACTCTAAAATAGAGCCCGTAGAGTCTGTTCTAGAGGATGTTGAGCCAGAGCCGCCACAACAGAAACCGCCAAAGAGCATTGAAGTAAGTGAATCTGCTGAAATCGAGCATCTGCACATCATGATGAAAAAACTAGGATTGAGTAATGAATACAGCCAAGATGGTGATGTTACAAACCAAATTTCAGAAATCCGTCGCTGCTTAGCAAAAAATGTTGGAATAGAACCAAGAGATGTTAGAGTAGATCGTATGCTGAGGCTGATACTTAGATTGTTGCCGCAATCAAACGAACACGATGGTAAAAGGAAAGTACTCATTATGAAAATAGCCAGTGGCCTTAAACGCTACCAAAACTGGGTGAAAATGCGATTAGAGGCGCGCCACAAAGCAGCAAAAAATAACCTAATACTAGATTCTGCTATCCTTGGCAAAGCACTGGAAAGAATCCCCGGACCTGGTTTCCGTGTACCATTAGAGAAAGATGACAAGGAGTTACCAGCACTGAATGAAATTGCTGAGTTAACCAAAGAGGTAGACAAATTACTTGAGACACTGAATTTATCTAGCGCAAGCGGAGTTGTTGTCTCAGCTTAGCGATTATTGCAATTCTTCGAGCAGTTCGTTTTTCTCATCGGCAGAGAGTGATTCCTCGATTGGCGCTGCGGTTACTGATATCTCGGGTGCTGGTGGTAGTGGCGCATCGAGTGGTATCTCTCCCCTGTCAAAGCCCATTGGGGGTGGAGGGGCCATCATAGAGCCTGGTGGCAATGGTGGTGGCAGAGTTGCTGGTGGTAGTGGCGGGGGTAATGGCGGGCCTGTTGGGGCAATTGGCGGCGGTGGTGCTGTCGTCGGTGGGCCTTGCGGCTCAGGTTGCATAACTGGAGGAGGTGGGGCTGTCGTTGGTGGGCCTTGCGGCTCAGGTTGCATAACTGGAGGAGGTGGTGCTGTTGTCGGAGGTCCTTGCGGCTCAGGTTGCATAACTGGAGGAGGTGGGGCTGTTGTCGGTGGGCCTTGCGGCTCAGGTTGCATTACCGGTGGAGGAGGTGCGGTTACAGCTTGAACTGACGTTGGTTCACTGGTCGGTTCTGTTATTTGTTGTGTAT
>WTIT01000027.1:19024-25727 GCA_011526375.1 Methanobacteriota archaeon | reverse complement strand
TGGTTCACTGGTCGGTTCTGTTATTTGTTGTGTATGTGGAACTTCGTTAAGTGGTTGCTCATCAATTACTACTGGAGGTATTTGTTGAGTTGGGATTGCCAAAGATTCATGCAGTGAAATTATTGATTCCGTGTCAAATTCTCCAGTATCCATGTACTTGGCAATGGTTGGGCCTAACAGCGCCATACTTGCTCTAAACATTGGTCTATTAGATCCATAACCAGTAAATGCGACCTTATGTTTGGAGCCACTGGTTGAAAACTCTAAGTTGTGAACTTCGAGATGCATATATGTCCAACCAATTATTCCAACTGCGAGAAGAATCTGTCCTAGAAAACCAATAAATGGAACGAATAGTGTTGCAAGCCCAACTAAGAACGACGTAATCCACATCCATTGGTGCTTATGCATTAACTCATTGTGACTATGAGAGAACCCTGTTAACTCATTTTTCAATACGGCTTTGACATTCAATCTTCGCTGCCCGTCATCGTCGTAAGTAACCTCGATGATGCGGATCAAGTTATCAGTAACAATAAGTGAGGTATTTTTTCTACCATCTGGAGATTCATTCAACGGATACTCTGCGACATCTTCACCAGACATCGCCAGTACGGGAGCCACTCTAACTGGTAGAGTCCACGGAACAGATATTGATTCAGCACTTGGTGAAGAATCCTCATCGCTATCTGCCTCATGAGTATCTATTTCATCTTCAGTCTGTTCTGCCTTAGTTGGCTCGTCGACTGCTTCTTCAATTGTGTCCGAAACAGGGGCAAATGGGTCTTCGTCATCGTCTGGCCAAGCCGGTGGCTCGTCGCTCATGTTTGCCGCAGAGCGGCTTCGATTCATTATATGCTCGTTATATCCGGTGATTAACGGTGAACTTCAGCAAGCCAGGTTTGTACATCATCACGCTTACCATAGCCTTTACCTTCCTTAGTTCCAACAACTGTCTCAATAGCCGCTTCAGAAGCAATATCGAGAGTCTTATCACTAATTGTGCCGTTGTAAATGATTGCGATTGCTCCATCTGCTTCATTGGCGGCTGTTGCCAAGTCCTTTGGGCCGACCGGATCGGTAACTGTTCCATCCATCATCACAAATACTGCTTTGCGTGGTGGAACCTCATCCAAGTGATTGAAGAATTCTTGAACTTCTTGAGGCGCGGTTGCCTTCTCGAATGTTTCATCCATATCATCCGCCCAATTTTTGTCCTCAACGCCGGCTTTTTCATCATCAGCATCTTGCTTTTGCTTTAATTGGTGGGCAAATTTTGATGCTTCTATCTTCATCGAAAGGCATTTTGTTACGGTCTTTTGTGGTAGTAATTCCCATTCTTGACCGACCGGTGCCTGTGCGACAAAGTCTACCTTCATCATTTCATTTAACTGACTGAATAGCATCTCGCCACCACGGTCGCCATCGATTGCTAGAATCACTGTTTCCTTACCGTTGGCGAGGTCGATCAGTTCTTGTTTGATTGAGCCTGCTCCGTCGGCAGAAATGGCGTTCTTTACGCCGCAATTTAGCAGATTTCTTACATCATTTCTTCCCTCAACTACGATTAGTGAAGATGAAGATTCAATATTCGGGCCACAAGTTAGGCCGTGGAATTGTTTTGCTGTTCCAACTGTTAGTACAGAACGCACTTCTTCGATTACCGTCTTCGACGCTGCTTCACCAGAGTTAACCAAATCAAGCAGTAGTTCCTTAGCTCTATCAACGACAACGGTACGCTTTGTAGCCCTAATATCTTGTATTTCCATCACTGTTATCTTTGCAGTACATGGACCTATCCGATCAATCGTTTCTAATGATGATGCGATGATTGCAGTCTCAACGTTGTCAAGACTACTTGGAATTAGAATCAAGCCGTGGACTTTGCCACCTTTGTTTTCCATTTCCACATCTACGTGACCGATTCTCGCAGTTCTCTGCAGTTTCCTTAACTCCAATTCATCTCCGAGTAGGCCCTCTGTTTGGCCCATGATCGCACCGATTATGTCCTTTCTTTGCACGGTTCCGTTGACTTTGATGTCAGCACGAACCATGTATTTCATTGCTTTATTTCCTTTCGAGTTGTTACCTCCTCGATTATTATGTTTCTTTGCCATATGAATTCCTCATAGTCCACAGACCGGCCAAAATGGATGAGGGAAAGCCCTCAAAACCAAAACTCCGACCGAAAGTCGCAGTATGAATGGAATGTGAACAATAACCCGTAGAAGCACATCATTATTGAATGCTCTTGTTAAAAATTAGCAAAATTTGTGATTTTTTAGTGGCAACTAATTCAATAATAGTAAGTGCATGGGAGGGTTGTGTCCGAACCTATATCCTACAGTCTAGAGGCGTTTCACAGCACCATTTCTGTGATGCTGGTGGACAATGTTCTGACTCGAGAAGAAAAACGACTCATCATCAAACTCGCCAGCGCGCTAGGACTTAGTGAAGACGAGCCGTCCCAAATCTATCAGGCAATTCGCAATGATGAGGAAGTAAAAGGTGGTCAGCCGATTGATACCAAAAAAGCACATGAGATATACACCAAGGTGTTCGAAATTGCAATTGTTAATGCCTCATTATCGAGAGATGAGTTCAGAGTGCTTGCCCACCTAAGAGACATTTTCCAGATTGATGATAACGAACATCATAGAATTGAAGAGGAGTTAAGAGAAATTGTTAAGGAAAAATTCGAAGACCCGAATGTCATCGATAAGATGCTAGGTACACTTCGAGATTCGGTTAGTTTGGTTGGCGACTTGTTCGATGTCGTTCGTAAGAAAGCGGCGGATGGGGCCAAAAAATGAATGTTAAACTTGACCAATTTCTTGAGCAAACCTCGCCAAAAGTTCTCAAGTCAAATCGTCGTTGTTTGAAATTTCTCAATGCGGCATATGCCGCTGGAAATCCCGGAATGATCACCCGTCCAAGAGCCGACATCACTGCAGACCATGGTGGATTTTCTGCTCACTACGGCTGTCCAGACCCGGAAATGCGAACTATAGCCTCGTGGCTACTAACTTACGGGAAAGAACGCCCTCGTAGGCTAGCAAAACTAATTCCTGCCCTTTGGCGACGTCACGGTAGAGAGGATTTGAAATTGGCTGGGTTATTACTGGCAAATCTATCAAAGGAAGAATTAGGTGAAGACCCTTGGATGGCACTAATTCATTTGTTTGGTAACCAAGAACCGATGGAGATTATTCTTGAAATAGCTGAGGAAATGAATCGTAGTGGCCACCCTGTTCCCGATGATGAATGGCTAGTTGCAATGGCTCAACAAAGTCCACTATGGCATCAAATTGCCATGTTATTCATCTCAGTTAGAGATAAGGAATCTTCACAACTACGAGATCTAGTGATCTCGGCGCCCGGTGGTGGCGAGTTGTTTGAAAGGATAAGAAACAGATTATTGCAACAGGATAATTGATGCACTTTGAGAAAGTAGCAATGTCATGGGCGAGAGATTCTTACCAACAGAAGACCCGGTCATGGAATCTGTTCTTCAGTGGACTGTAGAAAGAGATGCTAAGGACGTTAGAAGGTTGCTTGAATGGTTACCTGAAGCGCGTAGCAGTCGGGAAAGAAAAGCGCTGATGGAGAGGGTCCGAAGCCTGCTTGAAGAACTGGAAGATGCAATGAACAAACTTGATGAATTACATTGACGATTAAAATGACTACCGTACTGATCCTTGCGGGTGGCAATAGTACTCGAATGAAACAAGATAAATCAACCATGTTTGGCGGCGTAAAAAGAATCTACGATGAGTGCATGAAAGCAAATGTTACACGGATTGTTACCTTATGTGGTAGTAACGATAGAATGCATTTGTTTCATGGTGAAGTTTGGCCTGACCCTGAAAATTGTCACGGTATTTTACCTGTTATTGAATGGGCAATCAACCAACTTGATGATGATATTTTACTAATACCATGTGATGCATTTAACATATCAGAAATTGGAATTACTGAATTAATATCACAGAAAAATTGTGTACCTGAAGATGAGTTTGGTAATCGCCAACCATTGTTCGCTAGGATCTCAAACCAAACTGAACTTGTTTCAACCGCTGCTACGCTAACTGGTTTGTTTGAAAGGTTCCCTACCCATCAAAATAAAATCATCAGTAGCGAGTTCAATAATTTCAATCTACCTGCAGATTTGAAAAATCTCCACTCGCAATAGCATCGATAACCATAGGATACAGAATGTGCTCGAAGTGTTTAATTCTAGATGCTAATGTCTCCTCGGCATCCTCCGGCAATACTTCCACTTCACATTGCGCAATGATTTGGCCAGTGTCCATTCCGGCATCGACATAATGGACTGTGCAGCCTGATTTCTTCACCCCTGATGCGATAACGTCTCTGTGAGCGTGAGCGCCGGGGAAATCCGGCAATAATGAAGGGTGTATGTTGACAATTTTTCCTTCCCATCGTTCGACAAACTGCGGACTTAACAAGCGCATGTATCCGCTAAGAATGACTAATTCTACTTCATAGTCAAACAATACCTGTTCAATTTCTAATTCATGAGTAATCCTTCTTTCATCTCCTGATAAATTTGGTGAAACCTCGACGACTACTGTTGGCACATCTAAATTCTTGGCCCGCTCTATGCCTTTTACCCCAGACTTATTGCTAACTACAACCGTGGTAATATGTGCGCAGTTAGGATTTTGTTGATGCTCTAGCATTGCCTGCATTCCACTACCTGAGCCAGAAATTAGTATTGCACATCTTAGTGGATCTTCGGCTGTGGCAACTCGCGTTGTGCCCGCACTAGTTGCCATGATTAGAGGATAGAGTGCTTTGTTTTGATTGCTTCGACTTTCAGTGTCTAAACAAGCGATGTCCGGTAAATAACATGGAGACGCCTAAATCGTCTGCTGCATCGATTACTTCCTGGTCACGAATCGAGCCTCCAGGTTGGACTATGGAGGATGCTCCAGCGTTAGCTGCCTGTTCTAAGCCGTCTTTGAACGGGAAAAAGGCATCAGAAGCAAGGACGCATCCTTTTGCTCGCTCCCCAGCTCTGCGTGCTGCGATTTTTACCGCCTCTACACGACTGGTTTGGCCTGGCCCAATGCCGACTGTAGCCGTACCCTGAACCATTACAATAGCATTTGACTTGACTTGCTCACAAACTCTTACGGCAAACTTCATGCTATCAATCTGAGCCTGAGTAGGCTCTATTTTTGTCACAACTTTAGCCTTAGTCCAATCGATTATTGGAGCCTCTTCAGTTTGAACAATCCAGCCGCCCTCGATTGGTTTCTTTACCAATATTCTCTCTAAAGGCGCCAGTCTGTTGTTTGGTGATTCTATGGTTAATATTCTGCGGTTCTTCTTTTGCATGATTATCGATTTAGCTTCGTCATGGTAATCTGGTGCCATGAGTACCTCGATAAACAAAGGTTCCATCGCTTTGGCAGTATCTACTTCAACTGGTTCGTTAAAGCAAATAATTGAGCCGAAGGCCGATTCTGGATCGCTTGCTAATGCGGCTTCATAGGCCTCAACCTGTGTCTTGCCTAACGCGGCCCCACACGGATTGTTATGCTTGACGATAACGCAGGCATGAGGTGTTTCTGGCCATTCATCAGTCGATAGTGAACGACATAATCGTAGTGTAGCATCGGCATCAGAGTAATTGTTGTATGACATTGCTTTACCCCCTTCGACGTGTGCGGTGACTAATGTAGAATGGGTGCCGATTGCTTTCGGGTCAATGTATAATGCAGCAGATTGGTGGCCGTTTTCTCCATAACGTAAAGTGTGTAATTTTTCAGCGGATGCAATAAGTGCGTCTGGTAATCTAATCTCTTGTTCTGACTTATCGGCAAATGATTCGGCTCGCCCAATCCAGCGAGCGTGTAATTCGTCTGAAATCGCAGCATCATACGCTGCTGTGTGCTCAAAAGCCTCGAGAGCAAGTTGTTGACGGAATGCCGGCGACAACGCCTCTATGGACTCTACAGAATGTAATTCTTCGACTACTTTGGAGTAATTATCCGGATTACAAACTATAACCACATTGCGATGATTTTTGGCCGATGCTCTAACCATTGTCGGTCCACCAATGTCAATCATTTCTAGCAGGTCTGGATCTTTCAGTTTTGGTTCCTGGTTTGCTGCAGCAGTAAACGGATATAGGTTACATGCTACAACACTAATTGGCCCATAGCCTAATTCTGCTAAGCCAATCCTATCTTCTTCGCTCTCAAGCCTTGCTAACAGAGGCCCATGTATTGCCGGATGTAATGATTTTACTCGGCCGTCAAAAATCTCTGGATGACCAGTGACCTCAGAAACTCCAATCACTGTAAGCCCGGCTTCTTGCAGCTTTCTTGCAGTTCCACCGGTTGAGATTAGTTCAAATCCAAGGCTATCTAATGATTTAGCAAATTCAACTATACCTGTTTTATCATAGACGCTAAGCAAGGCTCTTGGCTTCATTGACGTTGTCATTTATGCGACCCAGTATCTGGTCTCCTACGAGCCGTATGAACATAGCGATATGGATTTAATCGCCACGAGCGGAGATTACTTGGTCGACTCTTAACAGTCCACAAGCAGTTTCACAGGCTGCTTCAAGGGCGTGGAGTACGGTATCCGTACATTCCCAAACATGTTCTAGATTTGCCACTTTTCCGTTGATATCGATGCCGCAATTCTGTCCTCCTAGACGAATCTG
>WTIT01000027.1:16334-18924 GCA_011526375.1 Methanobacteriota archaeon | reverse complement strand
CCACGAATGAACTCCTCACTGGTCGCTCCACCGCCCCCAGATACATCGATTGTTGTCAATCCGGAATCCTCGCCTACATTCAAGTAAAGCCGGTCACGTAAGCCTTCAGAACTGTCGAAGGTCTCAACAGCCATGGACTCAAATTTACCCATTGTTGATTCTTCAATGCTGTCAACATGATCGATTAACAATGCCCCGGTTGCCAGGGCTACATCTTCTGCACCGGATTTTTCCATGGATGCTAATACGCAGATATCGTTATCAGCCAATTGATGCATGATTCTTGCATCTATTGTTTCAGCACAAATTACCAGTTTCGCACCGCTGTCGATAATTTGCTTGGCTTTGTGATTGAGTATTTCTTCTTCCGCAGCCATAAATGATGTCCATTGTTCGGTTGTTGAAATCTCAATTTCTGCGTCATAACTAGTCTTCTCTATCTCTAGAGGGCATGAGAAAACTATGACCTTGCCGCTATCTAATTTCCTTGGTAATTTCTCCAAATCTAGGTTTTTATCAATGATTATACCTTTGACTAATTTTGTATCAGAAAGGCTGCCTGTACCTTTTTTTGCCATCCTGACTAGTTCGGTATCAACGATGTATGCGCCTTCATTATTCCGAGCTACATGTTGTGCTGCACTGACAACTAGTTTGGCTAATATTTCGCTTACCGACTCTACAGAGGTGCCGGTCATCGATGTTGCGGCCACAGATTCTAGAACTTGTAAATCGTCAATGCTTACCGACTTAGAGTTCGCTTCAAGAATTTCTATTGTCTTATGCATAGCATCTTGATAGCCGTTAACTAAGACTAGTGGATGGAGGCCTTTTTCTAACAATACGCCGGATTCTCGCATCAATTCACTGGCAAAAATTATGCATCCAGTAACGCCATCGCCACAGGCGTTTTCTTGGGATTCTGCCAATTGAACAAAGGCCTTTGCGGCAGGATGTTTGACGAGTAATTCGGCAACGATCTTAGCACCATCATTGGTGACTGCTGTCTCGCCATTGGTTTTGTAAAGCATTTTGTCGAGGCCGTTGGGCCCGAATGTACCCTTCAACAAATTACCAAATGCTACTGCTGCGGAAACTAGTTTTTGTGTAACTGCAACGCCGCTAGTCACTGACGTTGTTGGCCTAACTATGGCAACTGGAGCACGGCCAGAACCATCGTTAGGTTGTTGAGACATGCTACTAGGCAAAAATCACCTATTGAATAAGTCTTCTAAGAAGTAAATCACTTATCTAAGCCGTGAATCTTTTTCGATTCGTCATTGCTCCAGTGATATGCCAACTTGAGGAGTTTTAGGTAGTGTCCAAGGTTGTCACGCTTCATCTTGTCGTGCAGTGCTTCATTGGTGATGAAGATGTCGCCCCATAGGTTGGCTGCTGTTCCCTTGTTACCCTTAGGCAAGTCGAAGACTTCCTTGGTGGTTGGTTCAAGGAGGGAGCGCCAAACTCTTGCAGGGTTTACTGCCATGGTAACTTCAATAATTACCTCGGTTTCCTTAATTCCTGTACCTGTTTGCCAAGAATCATTGCCTAAATCAGCAAGGAATGGTAGTGTCAAATCTTGAATTGATAGGCTGGTCATTGGGTCTGCATTGGTTAGAGAAGTGTATGCTTCACGCATTCTTCCACGGTCTGCGCCTCTAGAGCCGGTAATTGATCTCAGTTTGTCGATTGATGTTGGTACTAGGAATCTAATATCTGTGTAGTAGACAAGTGGATTGTCGTCTTTGGCACCGAAGATGTGTGAGTATGGTGCAGAGCCTGCAGATTCACCAAGTAAATCGATTGGGTAAATCGTCTTCAAAGCATTAGTTGCTATTGATTGAACTATTCTTCTCATCAATCTGTCTGGTGCACTGGAAATGTCATCGAAGGAATTCATGTATTCTTCCATATCAATTATGTCATAGCCTCTGACAGACATGATTGAGTGTACGCTTGGTCCGACTACTTTCTTCTCTCCATCGTGGAAATCCGCTTGGCTAATCCAGCGGGCTCCTTGAGCGACTTCGCTGGCAGCGACTAAGTCTGCATAAGCCTTGAAACGTCGAGTTACACGATTCATGAAGTCAGCTTGGTCAAGTTTGGTGAACACTGTTGCTTCGTAGTTGGACTTTAGAGCGTGATCAGCGACTTGGCTGGCGTTGACACAGGTTAGTAGGTTGCCTTGATCGGCTGGGTACATAATTAGTCTACGTCTCTTGGAGGAGCCGCCCAATTGTCCAACAAGTGGGTCGGTCAGTATGTAACCTAAACAAGCGCATACCTCGAATAGTCGAGCGTACTTGTCTTCATCACTAGCTCTAGCAATCCACTCATCGAGTCCTGGCTCGATACAGTGGAATTCTAGCGGAACCATTTCTGAACCTGCACCGAACATTTGTCTGACGGTTGAAGAACTCATCATACCCATCAGGGAGTACATCGAAGTCTTGCCAGTTGTCATGAATACGTCGGTAATTCCTTCTTCACCGAATGAAAGTCTGCGGTCAGGTAGGTTAACTAGTAAATTGAAAGCAGTAGGTGTGTCTCTGTTGCCGTCAACCGCTGGCCAAATCCATGTGTGTGGCCT
>WTIT01000027.1:10123-16234 GCA_011526375.1 Methanobacteriota archaeon | reverse complement strand
GTTGTTTGATATTCTTTATTTGATACTGTTCTATGTTCCCACATTTATTTCACCTCAGAATTTTTTAGCCCCTGCTGGAGTTTCATCCTTTTTATCGCTGGAATCGTCCTTCGCACTTTCTGCTGCTTCTTCAACCTCTGCCTCACTAGGCGCTTCTTCAGCAGCCTCTTCGACACTTGGTTCTTCACTCGCCTCAGCAATCGCTTCCTCTTGCTTCTCTGCAACTGCTTCGACTTGATCCTTAACTGAAGCCATCATTTCTTCGACAACGGCAGCAGCAGCGGCTTCGGCTGTTTCTTTGGCCTGCTCAATAGTTTCTTCATTGGATTGCCTAACTACGGTATCTGCAGCGATTGTAGCAGCGACTTCAGCCTTAGCGATTACTTCCTCTTCCGAGGCACCGCCGCCAACACCACCAGTGGCTTGTTGTAGAATAAGTGCTGCTGTTGCAGTCATTGAAGCATCAACATATGGTGCTGCTCGGTAGAAGTATTGAATCATGAAACCGAGTGTGCCGCAAACTGCTCCTAAACCGATAATCCAGCCATTGTTGATGTTTTGTACATTGTCTGGATTCTTGTATAAATCATCAGCAGGTATTCCTGTTTCCGGAGGCCACCAAGTCATACCTAGGGCATTGGTGATTGATTCGACCGTTGCCCAAACTGCAAAAATAATCATGATTATTGATGCATAATTTACAAGTGTTCTGTTTTCTAAGAGAAATGCTACCAGAGCGTCCCCCTCTTTTCTATCGCTATCGCTTTGCCCATCCGCAGCGCTCATGGTGTTCCCTGCTTCGGCTTAATATTAAAGTGGATTGCCTGTTTAATATGCTAATTTACCGTTTATGAGAGGTTTATCTGCGGCCTTTTCGGGCTTTTCTGCGCTGGCTTTTGCCTGAATGTTCCCACGCCCTGCTCGAGCGACTGCGCCTATCTTGCACATCTTCCCAGTATGGATTTGGGCGTTCTAGACTTTCTGGCATCTCATCGAAAGTCTTGACCGAGATAGAAATGCCACCCAGTTCATCTTGTAACTGGCGAATGTTTGAGCCGCCTTTACCGACAAGGGTTGATACCATGTTGGCTGGAACATACACATTGGCGTTTGAATTGGTGGTAAATTGTACCTGCGATTCGACGCCAATCCACTCGCGTATCTTTCTTACCAACGAATCTTTTGCCAGGGCTTTGATTGGTGATATATGGCCTGTTTGGCCTTCTACTGGAACCACGGCTATTTCAGAGCCGAAAGCAAACATTTCATGAGTAATTTTTCCGCTGGGGAACTCAACGACTTCAATAACTGGCCTAGCTAATTCTTCCTGCATACCAGTAGGTGGTTTTACCGTCATCCTAAGCTCGAGTACTTGTTGAATTTGTCCTGCTTCAACATGAAGAATTGTATCGAGTACTTGGCTGACTAACCCTAATTCGACCTTGCCAATCAAACGCTGGATTGCTTCCAGTGCTGAGTTTGCGTGGGTAACACCGAGTAGGCCAACCCCTGCGAGTCGAACATCAGCAAAAATTTCGAAGTCTCTAGCTCTTCTAACCTCATCAAAAATAACGAAATCAGGCCTGACTAGGAAAATTATCTCGGCGGTTTTTTCTAAATCGCCTTCAAGCGGGGCATATTGGGTAATTCTGTCTGCTAACTGCAAATCTCTTGGCGCTTCCATAGTTTTGACCATGGTTCCCAAATCATTGTCTAGATATTCAGCAATCGCTTGAGCAAGGGTCGTTTTACCCGAACCGGGTCGGCCACAGATGAACACTCCTCGATGATGATTGGAAAGTCTCTCAATCAGTCTTTCATCTAATTCATAATCGCTAATCGAAAGTTTTGCTACTGGTCGAACAATGGTGATTTCTCTAGCATCAGCAAACGGTGGCCAAGCACAGGCTATACGCAAATCACCCAATTGGACTACTTGACAACCTCTTCGATCTATTTCTAAAAAGCAATCGCTGCGGTGCTTATTTTGTTCAGCAAGATCGACTAATTCTTCTTGGAGCGATTCCATGCGAATCGTATCCCATTTTCCATCGTGCTCATCAACTTCAACCAGTTTCAGCTCACCGATGTTACCTCGTTTTACCCGAGGAGGGCAATCCGCTTTGAGGAACAATGTGTGAACGTCATCGTCAAGTAGGCTCTCAACCACTTCGGGTAACTCTGGGTGGTCGCCATGCTTAGCCATGACGCAATGTCGTTAGCCGAAGCCTTTGACCCTTCGCATGAATAGGGGATGAATCACTCGTTATCTTTGACAACTGTGGGCTCCATCATCTCAATGCTCCACCAAAATGTTGCAATGGTTACCAAAGACAAGCCATATGTTTCAACGCGAGAGTCGCTACCCCACATAGTCATGCACCATTCAGCAAAGATAATTGTAACAACTGCAAAAGAAAACACATTGAGGAAACCATATGAATTTACGCCGAGATGTTTGAATGTTGTTTCACGATGTGAGACGCCCCAAAGAAAACCAACAACTACTGATAATGCAATAGCAGTCCATGCCGTGGTGAAGGCATCGCGAGTCATGATTGCAGTAATGATTGTAATGATTGCTACAGCAACCATCATCCTTTGCACATTGGCGTAGGATATTCCCATGTTTGCAGCCAAAGGCTTCCAATTATTCAATGCTCTCATTCAACTCAGTAGAAGTGTTTTGAATTTCTTGGTTAGCAAATTCAACCCACTTAACGCTTCTTATTATTGCCCCCTGTTGTGGATAAATTGATTGATGAAGATAATTTTCGTTTGATTCCAAGAGATAGAGCCATTCTTTTGTTAGTGGTAATTCTGAAGCAGTAAAACTACGTACGGATTCATTTGCTGCTTTGTTTATAGTTAAACTGCTTGAAGAGCCTGTCTCGACAGTTATTCTACCATTAGAGCCAAAATATCGAATCTCGCGATTTTCTTCATCGCCATTCCACCCAACATCAATACATGCCTCTTTCATTCCAGGATATTCAATTGACAGTTTAGCATTTATTGGATAATTAGAGTCATTAAGAATCACATTACTAACCGTTAATCTAGAGGGCTCTAACTCTCCAAAGCAGTAACACGCTGTATCAATTCCGTGGATAGCCATCGCTTCGAATATATTGGGATTGTTTGGCGGCTGCCTTGTAGTAATTCGATTGAATTCTATCCTTTGTAGTTCACCGATTTCACCACAAGATATCAGGCTCATCGCCTCATTTATTGCTTCGTGAAATCGAAGAATATGTCCAACGAGAAGCTTGCTGCCTGTTTCCTGCGCTTTAGCAATAATTGAAGATGCTTCTTTTTCTGTGAGACCGATTGGTTTTTCGATGAACAATGCTTGGCAATAATCTAAGATTGATAATGCTAAATCATGGTGAGTATCAACCGGGGTGACGATTGCTACCGCGTCCAATTCATGATTAGAAACTAGAGTTTGCCAATCTGTACAAAATGTATCAGCGTATTTGATTGCTTCAGACTTCGTCAGTGGATCGATATCACAAGCATGGATTGCTGAAATCAGCCCCTTATTTTTCAGCATGTTTAGGGTCTTGAGATGGGTCATGCCCCATCTGCCGCAACCAACTAGTCCAACTACTGAGCCCATGACATTATCATCGATACTCTGTCGGTTTGAGAGGGTTGCCCTGGTTGTCGACATCAGCAAAAACAAATTCTTCTGGGGTTTGAATGTGTGCATAATCTCCTAGATTTTGCTTGTGAAACCCCTGACTCTCATAGACTTCTGGCGAAAATGAGTACCCTTCAATGCCGATATATTCGGCTCTCGAAACCCGTGTAGTTATTCGGTGATAGCCGTGGTGCCAAAGTGCTAACGCGGTTATTGCATCTTGGCTGGTAGCAATTCTGAATGGGATTTTAGGAAACGGTGGAGTTACGCACTTATCAGGAACTAAGCGACTAGATTTCATCACTCTTGGCCGATTTATCCACTTGCGCATGAATAGCCATCTAATTCTGCGATGAGCTCGATTTGTATAGGTTGATTTGGTTAGGAACCTCGCTTCATATGCATAGATAATGTGTTTGATTTCATCCCAAACTGGCTTAGTGATAACATAGGCCCAAAAATGACGATTAGTCGCAATTAATTGGTTCTCTTGTTTGGCCTGCTCATCCATTGATGCTGAATTAATATTGTAGGCAGTTATTGTCCCTATATCGTCATATTTGCTAGCCCAATCAGAAATTTTGAACACGGTTTCGACGTAATTTTCTCCTAGCACTAGATCGTCTTCTAGCAAGAGGATTCTATCATAGTGTAATTCATCAAACAATCTTCTACGGGCGTCAATCAAATGTCGGCCTATGCCCCAATTATTGACTCGACAAACAATTTCAGCATCTGGAAATTTGGAGTTTGCCATCAGTTCTTTGATTTCTTCTTGCCTAGCGTTTGGCCCACCGTCGATGTAAACAAACAAATCATGTTCATATGCTGCTTTGTTGTGCTCGAGACTTGTTAGTACCTTGGTGAAATAATCAATTCTATTGAAACCTAACAAAAGGATGGCTGATTTCAAACAGAGTCACTCCGAATCAATTGGCATTTGGTGCTGAACCGTCATCTTCCATCGGTTTATCTTCTCCATCAGATTCTTCGCTGGAAGATTCTTCCTCCGCTGTTTCTTCAGTGGCGTCTTCCATAATCCAGTAATAGTTTTCATATGGATTCTGATAATCTAGATGAATGCTTGCAGAGTTCTCCATGGTGGTCAAATTGGTTGCAGTTATGCCATTCGCTGAAATCGCATAGATATAATCGCCCATGAAGATAGAACGGCGAATATTGTAGGAGTTCCACCAATATTGCTCGGAGTCATAAAACTCTGAATGGTCTACTTCGCCATATGCCGTTAGGCTGGTTTCAGTTACGTTAGTTATCATCAATTTGCTAACCCATTCTCTTTGACATTCAACATAAGTCCTAGCTTCATAGTCATAATAACCGCTAGTGTAAGTATTCATTGGTACAGCAAGCATCGACTTAGGCGCCCAGTATTGGAATGCTTTGTGTTCATATGTGGCTTCAGAACTGGACCAAGACCAACATGGATTGTTTTCATCTTCTACTGGCGAGATTGTCAGTGTGGTTGTCTCTAGTGGGTTGGTAAAGTCTGAAACATCGAACAGTGATAATCGAACATTGCTCCAATCCAATCCTTCACCGGTTTCTAGGTCTGCAGGGCCCATTCCGATGGTAAGTAATGTATTGTCGGAGATTGGATGGATGTAGGTTGATACACCTGGGATTTTCAATTCACCCATGATTGTTGGATTTGTTGGGTCGGACAAATCTATGGTCCAAAGCGGATCCATATTCTCAAAAGTCACGATGTATGCTCTGTCTTCAACGAATCTAGCGCTCCAAATCGTTTCATTGGGCGCAATACCCTCGATAATGCCGATTTGCTCTAGAGTTGTATGGCCTGTTGCATCAGTGATTGGTTGTAGAGTAACTACGTTGGAAGTCATTGGCTCTGGATTGTCCAACCACCATCTGCCCCATTGTCCCTCGGTTGAGGCGACTCGGAGTACTCCTTGATACTCGGATAGTGAAAATTGGTTTTGGATAGTGCCATCTACTCTGCCTGATGCGATATATTCTGTTGTACCAGAATCGCTGATGTCAAACATGTGGATGTTTGTCGCCTCATCAGAATCGTCTGAGTTCCAGAACCACCAAGAGTCCCAAGATTTCTCGGCCAGTATCAATGCATCTGCTGAAGAGTAAACCAATGGATAATTGCCGATAATATGGTCTGCTTCAAAGGTGAAGTCCGAACTTGTAAGGTCAAAAGAAAAGATGCTGTTAACGCCTCTTGAGAAACCGTCTTGTGGAGCAACGAAACTTGCACAGTCATCATTGGTGATTGAATGAGTTATTACATTGTCATTTTGCCTTTCATAGATTCTTGGTACAAGATCAGATAATTCCATGTCTGCAATAATTTCTTCATTATCCAACATTGTCTGATAAGCGACTTTTTCCCTTATCTCCAAGCGTATTGGGTCTTCATAACTTAGGTCCCAATATCCAGCAGGAAGTTCTAGCCAGCTCCTCAATCCCATAGT
>WTIT01000027.1:8178-10023 GCA_011526375.1 Methanobacteriota archaeon | reverse complement strand
AACTTAGGTCCCAATATCCAGCAGGAAGTTCTAGCCAGCTCCTCAATCCCATAGTTTCCATCCAGGCATGCGAGACCGTGCGGATTGTACCATCTACTTCTCTGGCGGTGATGTATGAACCTTCGATGAATAATTCCTTCTCAAGTTCAATATCAGAGCGGTCACTTATGTCGAATACACTGAATTTAGTTAGAGAGTAGGTTCTCCAAGAGGAGTATTCTTCATCCCATTCCATAGCAGCATAGAGTGGATTTGTATGCGGTATATTCCATGAATTAACTGAAGAAATTACTACTAGCCTGTCGCCGTCAAGTAGCATTGAGTTAGGATTTCCTTCAATGGTTGTGTTAGATTGGTAGACTAGTTCACCGAACTCTGGAACACCCATAATCTCTAATTTTTTTCCGTTCAAGAAATAGATGTAGTATCCGTCTGTTTTGACTACGTCGGCCTCATCGACTCCGCCTTCTTGATTATTAGTGCCTGAATAATCTGTTCCCTCAACTCTTCTTGGTGTCGGTGTGTTAGTCCCGCCAGTAGCGCTGTCTGATGCCTCGGCGACCATGTCGCCGTCAAACATTACATCATCCCAGAAGTAGTAATATTGCTCTTCCACCGCTTGCAGTAATTGAATTCGATAATCTTCTAGAATTACCTCTTTTAGACTGTCCTCTAAGTCATCACAATCGTCAAATTCAATCAACTCAGGAGTCGAAACCGTTCTAGGAGTAATAGTCATCCAGTCCAAAGGAAGGTCGATATCTGGTATCTCCACTTCATCTTCTAGAGCGCCTAAACAGCCGGCGGTAAAGAATAATGAAATCATCAGCATTGCCATGATTTTCTTGCGTTGCATAGAGTTAGCATAGCCCGATTAGTTATCAATGAATTGGTGAGTTGTTTTGATACAGTGTGGTAATTGGATAATTCTATCAGCCAAGGTCGCAATGTTGATACCTTAGCCACATGAGCCCATAATGGGGAATACATTGGCAATCAATACCGAAATTGAGCGGCGCTTCCTCGTGGATGGAAGAGGCGATAAACCTTGGAGAAATACTGCCGACATACGGCAGATTACCCAGTATTATCTTGATTCCAGTTACATTGAATTTCACGAATCGGCAATCAATTATCGAGGAATTTCTTTGGTTTCTATCTCTACAGCAGAATTTCAAACACTCACTAAGAAAGATCACTGGGTAAGCAGAATTAGAATACAAAATGACACAGTATTTCTTACTATGAAAGGAAAGCAGAAAGGTATCGCAACAAAAGAATTGGAATGGGTTTTGTCAGGTCTGCCTAATGTCCCCGATCTTGATGAACATCCCTGCGTTGTGAAAACCAGATATTGTGTTAATGCCGGCAATGGGTTGATTTGGGAAGTTGATGAATTTGAAGGCGTTCTTGCTGGACTCATACTTGCAGAAATTGAGCTAGAAGATATCAATCAAAAATTCGAATTTCCAAAATGGATTGGTATCGAGTTAACCGGTTTGAAAAATTGGTCCAATGCCAGTTTAGCAACAACGCTACTCAATGCTGAGGAGTTGAAAAAGACGTTACAGCAGCGATAATTCGCTCGATCTCATCATCTCTAAGTTCGTGCATAACTGGAATTGCCACCAAGGTACTTGACAATGTTGCAGTCACTGGTAGAATTGCTTCGTGTTGAGGGTGTTTTGCAAATACATTTTGACGATGGCATGGAGTGACGTAATACCTTCTCGCATCAATTCCGTGCTGGTCTAGGTGAGCAACTAATTCATCAGGATATTCCGTTGATAGACAATACTGATGCCATGCATGTTTAGCTCCTGGCCTGACTTTTGGCGTGCTAAT
>WTIT01000027.1:5149-8078 GCA_011526375.1 Methanobacteriota archaeon | reverse complement strand
CCGACCGCCATATTCTTCGAAGGGAAAAACGAGAAACAACCAAGGTCGCCCATCGAACCTGCAACAAGTTCACTTCCATCCAACATTACTTGCGATGCTCCATGGGCTTGTGCCGCGTCTTCAATTAGGTAAATTCCCTTTTCACGACATAGTTTAAGCAATCGAGGATCGTAAGGTTGACCGTAGATATGAACACCAATTACTGCCTTGGTTTTCTCAGTAATTGCCGCTTCTACTGCATCAACATCAAGGCACCAATAGTCTGGCTCTACATCAACAAATACTGCCTCAGCACCAGCAAGGGGAATGGCAGTAGCGCTTGAAATAAAAGTGTAAGATGGAACTATTACTTCATCGCCCTTACCGACACCAAGAATACGTAATGCTGCCCACAAAGATGAGGACCCATTTTGACAAGGTGTAGCGACAAGGGCGCCACAATGCTCGGCAAACTTCTTGCCAAACTCTCGCCCCTTGGGACCCTTTACCCAGTGTCTGGAATCAAGGGTTGAAACCGCTGCATCGCGCATCTCATCGGTCCAAGAAGGTCTAGCCGTTGGAATCCTATCCATAGCCGAGCGTGGAACTGCACCATTAAGATGCTATGTTTTATCGGCCTAATCAAGAATAATGTTCTCGTTATTCAGCGCATGGTGCCACAGACTGCAAAGTCTGACTAGGTTATACGCTGAGCGTTCAACCCGGCTGACGATATTTACAACATCCAGTCGTGCTGACTTACCGCCCATTGTGTCAGATTTTAATGTTGAAAGAGCATTAATGGCAACTTTGTGTTCGTCTTTTATCTTACGCCATACCGCTCTCAATTCATCTCCAGGCACTTCTTCCACCTCGGTGAAACATTTTGAAGTAATATCGATTAAAGCATTCAGTTGTTTGTGCATACCAAGTACTGATTCGATTATCACTTCGGGCAATTCGGTTGCATTTTCATCTAATGACCGGTCTGACCTTGCAATATCTCGTGCATGGCGGATTAATCTCTCGATGGTATCTACACTACGCAAATATGCCGCAACGATTCTCAAATCTTTCATTAGTGGTTGGTTTAGTGCTAAAATAAGCAACAAATTATTTGTTAAGTCCCAGTTTACTTCTCTTGCATGTTGGCGTATTTTCTTAACCTCAGAGTAAACTTCCGAGTCTAGTTTAGTGAACGCTTCGATCGCTTCTGAGTATGCTGTTTTAGCCTCAGCAAAATACTCTCTCAATTCGGTTCTCACTTCTTCTATTCTACTATCTAGTCCTGTTCTAATTGGCATTTTTTCACCTCAACCAAATCTTCCAGTAATGTAACGCTTAGTCAATTCATTATCTGGATCCGAAAATATCTTCTCTGTCTTATCAAATTCTACTAATCTACCAAGATACATAAAGCCAGTATAATCACTCACTCTTGCAGCTTGCGACATCGAATGCGTAACGATAACAACCGTGAAATCTTTCTTCAACTCTAGAATTAATTCCTCAATCGCTGCTGTAGCAATTGGGTCTAATGCACTACATGGCTCATCCATCAAAATAACATCTGGTTCAATCGCAATAGTCCTAGCGATACACAGTCTTTGTTGTTGTCCGCCCGACAATGAGGTCCCTAACTCGTGTTGCCGGTCCGCCACTTCTTTCCATAGTGCAGCTCGCTTCAAACTCTTCTCAACAATAGCATCAAGTTCTTCTCTAGTGGGCTTGAAATGTAATTTAACGCCATATCCAACATTGTCATAAATTGATTTGGGAAATGGATTCGGTCTTTGAAAAACCATACCGATTTTTTTCCTGATTTCTACTAAATCGGCATCTTTGCCGGTTATTTCGACATCACCCATGGAGATTTTACCATCATAGTGACAGATTGGAATCAAATCATTCATTCTATTCATCATTCTGAGTAACGTACTTTTCCCACATCCCGAAGGACCTATTAGCGCTGTAACACTATTCTTGGCAATTGGTAATGATACTCCATATAATGCCTGTTTATCACCATACCACAAATCCAAGTCTTCGATCATTAACTCTTTTTCGTCATCGATTTCTAAGTCTCTAGTTGAGTTTGGTATCTCTTCGGTTTGTGCCTCTTCGCTCATTAGTTTAGCCTCCTTCTAAAGTGCTGTCTTAGTACGATTGCAATACTGTTCATTGCTACCAGTAGGGCAATCAGAGAAATGCTGGCGGCTGCTGCCATTGCATGCCATGCAGGGTCTGGCTCAGATGTCCAGAAATAAATTTGGATTGGTATCACTGTGAAGTTAACATTACCGCCGAGGAGACCTGCTAATGGTTCTGGGTCGAATACTATCATTGCCGTTGCCCCAACAACTACCAAAGGCGCTGCTTCTCCCATTATTCTCGACATTGCTAGAATACTACCAGTCATAATTCCAGGCATAGCTGATGGCAGCACGTGATCTTTGGTTACTTGCCATTGAGTACAACCCACGCCATAAGCTGATTCTCTCAAACTCCTAGGAACGCTTCTGAGTGCCTCTTGGCTTGCAAGCACAATAATTGGCATAGCCATAACCCCCATGGTCAAACCAGCGGCTAAAATCGATGGGCCTAATCCCCAACCAATACCTCCCTGTTTGACAAATATCGCTAATCCAAACATTCCGAATACGATAGATGGAACCCCTGCAAGATTTGTTACGAGTGCTTGGATCAGTTTGGTAGTCTTTGTTGGCTTAGCATATTCTTCCAAGTATATCGCCGCCCCAACAGATATTGGAACTGATGAAATCATGGCGATGAGCATGACCCAAATGGTACCATAGAAAGCAGCCCTAATACCCGATGAATATGGCGAGAATATATCTTGATATCTCTCGGTTAAGAATGGAATGTAAATTTCTAGAGGAATAAACAGTGTCGAGGTAACTAGCAACATGCTGCTCCACATCAGCAACCC
>WTIT01000027.1:0-5049 GCA_011526375.1 Methanobacteriota archaeon | reverse complement strand
GAGGAATAAACAGTGTCGAGGTAACTAGCAACATGCTGCTCCACATCAGCAACCCGTCTCGATTACTTATCGAATGTTTCAGTCTAGATACTTCGGATAATTTGCGGCCTGAGTGTAACATGCGCTCAATCCCCTTAGTCAGTGCGGATATCATTCTAGCAGCAAGTATCCAGCAAAGCGCAGCAAGAGTTGATGATACAGACAAACTTCCAGCGATTATTGTAACCAAAGCTAATGCGTAAAATACCGCTAGCACCATGCGTTCTTTACCAACTAATTTGTGCATGATTTCTAGAATATTACTCTTCGGGACACGGTAGATGAATACCAAAAATATGAGTGTAGCATAGGCGATTATCTCTAGAGGTTCAAAAACCAAACCATCATCATATAACACCGCAATATCATACTCAATTACGAAGGATGAAACTAGGGGCTTTCCAGTCTCATCTGCCGATGGAACCGGGCCAGATTTTTGTTTTACTTCAACGACTTCAGTTAGGCTCGAATAAAGATGGAATTTGGTTTTCCTACCTATTTCAACCATATTAGTGCTTAAACCGGATTCATTGATGTAGACATCTTCGTAGACGTTTCTTTCTGAGATAATATTGATTTGCAATTCGTGGACCTCGTCGCCGCCGTCCCACGAAATTTCTAGCACTATTGCATCAGTAGTAAGAGCGCCGTTAGAGTCTGTGTTGGGATAATCCCATTCCATTTCATAATCGCTTTCGGTGATGAATTCATTGGCAGCAGGAATTTCTCCACTTTCGCCATCAATGAAAGTAGGAGCAGTAATCTGCCAGACCAATATTGCAAGGAACAGTAGCCCGACTAACCCGGTAAATGCAAGGCCGGAAGAACCCATAGTTTCAGCGAAGTCACGTAGTTTACGGCTTCTTTTTTGGAGGTTGTCGATATCTTTCATCAGTAAGCCTCCCGATATGCTGCTAGAACCCTATTACCGATTAAATTCAGAGTCAGTGTAATCACGAATAAGTATAATCCAACCGCAAAAATTGTCAGATAACCGATTTCGCCAAACGGTAGATCTCCCCCCACTCTCTGAGCGATATATGCAGTCATGGTTTGCGCCGGAAGGAACATGTTTGCAGTAAACACTGCCACCGTTCCAACCGCTAAAGTAACAGCCATTGTTTCACCTACTGCCCGGCTCAAAGCAAGGATTATACTTGCGATAATTCCAGAGAGAGATGCTTGTATCATCACCTTGAAAGTAGTTTCAATTTTTGTTGCTCCTAAGGCCAAAGAGCCTTCACGCAACTCATTTGGTACTGCTCTCAATGCATCTTCCGACATAGAAGCGATTAGTGGTAAAATCATAACACCAACGACAATTGCTCCATTAATTGGGTTCAATACATTTGGCGGCTCATCTATCCAGCCATTTGCATAGAAATATTCACCTAATTCTACTACCAGAGGTCCGATGTAAATGAAGGCAAAGAATCCGTAAACTACGGAGGGTATTCCAGCAAGTAATTCCAATGTTGGCTTAACCACCGCAACCAGTCTAGGCGGAGCATATTCTGAAAGATATATTGCGCATCCAACACCAAGAGGTACTGCAATAATCAGTGCACCAAATGCGACTTGTAACGTAGTCAGTAGTAGACTGTTGACTCCGAATGATACTGGTTTTAGCGCAGGGTTCCAGTTAGTTGTCAAGAAAAATTCTCCTAGCGCGCCGCCATAATTCATCGTGATTGATTTTGCTAGGGCGATTAAGAAGAAGCCGAGAGAAATGTTGCGCCAAAGTGTACTATCACTAAGTTGCATACCATAGCGTTGTTTGTTTACCGCTGATGCTAATCTACGCCAGGTGATGAAGACAAACACAAATGCTACTCCCATCAGTAATGTGTCTAGCACGAAAAATTGTACAACAAGTAAGACAGCAGTGAGGTAAATAACAAATTGTTTTGGAAATAGCATAAAGTCAAACTTGGTCTCTTGTTCAATGGTGAATTTAGTAATCAATAATTCAGCTATGTACACTAACAGGAATATCGCTGCTGCGATACCTGTACCTGAAGTAATGCCAGCAAAATCCCAATCGAATGTGAACCATCCACGGGTTTCTGCAAGTTCGGAAAAGAAATTAATTGACTCAAATAATAATGTCTGAATAATCCCTAAAGTGATTAGTATCACAGAAAAACTTGTCAAGAATAGAATTACCCTTGCGCGATTGTTTTTGAGGTATTCAAGGTATGACATTTGCTCACCTTATTCATTGTCTAGTTGTTTATGCATGAGCATGTTCAGCAGAATTTCTGCAAAGTTAACACTGTAAGCACATAGCCTTCTTATTGATTCGGAAATTCTGAATTCGCACAATAAACGTTCTGCTGACCCCCTTCCGGTCCATAATTCATCTTCTTCACCCTCAATTTTATTCCTTAATTCGACCAATTCTAACTTGGCATTGTGGATAATATTGACGTCTTTTGTGTACATATTATGTACAATGGTTTTCAGCTGCTTTGCCCACATGGGGATTGCTGAAAGTGGCATTTCGGTTGGTTTTATTTTGATTACTTGACTATTGTCTTTGATTAGATATGCCAATCTCGTTGCGTGGTCGCCCATACGCTCAAGAATTCGTGCTATGTTAGCGTGTTCCATTGCAGTAAAGCGGTCTACTGCTAACTTTCGCTCTACAGAAGGTAATTGTATGGAGGCAGCAACCTGTCTTTCGAGTAACAATCTACGAGCATCAATCTGGCGTTCTCGATCATCAATATCGGATAATAAATCGATTGGCTCGCCCAATAGAATATCCATAGCATCGTTAACAAGGCTTGAGATTAGAATATACATTCTATTGATTGAAACTTGAAGCCGTAATTCTGATGGGTTCAGTATCGAAATTATCCTAATCTCTTTGTCATCATCAACCTCTATTTCCATGCCACGAGTATCTCTTAGAAATTCTCTGACATCTGATCTCGTTCCACGTGGAATATTATTTTTGCACGAAATTTTAATTACATCTGCGCCCGATAAATAAGCTCCAATCATTAAATCCCTTAACCCAGTCATATGTTCGCAGCAATCAATTGTGGCTACTTTTTTTGATGCTTTAGATTGAATCGAGGAAAGGCGTAAGTCACCTGAGGCTAACTCTTCAAGATTGACAAAATCACCTTTGCCCAGATTGTTTGCTTTAATCCATTCTTTTGGCAACGAAACGATTACTGTTGAGCCTCCGGTGACTTGTAGTTTTCTCAGATCGTTTTTGCTTGAGTTCAATCAAATCTCCCCTGTAATCTGCGACAAATATGGTTCATACATAGAAGGCCTATATATCAACCATATATCTATATATTGATATATATAAATTAATATTATCTATTGCTATTTCCTATTGCCAAGCGGCCTAACGCCGAACCAACAGGTGAACCTGAATGATGAGAAAATATGGAATAACTTTGATGATAACTCTAACAGTACTAAGTGCAGGACTTGCAGGATGTATTGGAGGAGATGATGATACCGAACAAAAAACGATTAATATCGCTGGAAGCAGTACTGTATATCCAGTTGCAAGCGCCTGGGCACAAGCCTACAGCGCTTCTAACTCCGATTATACAGTAACAGTTGCAGGTGGTGGCTCTGGTGCAGGAGCATCTAAGGTATGCAGCACCGATGCTGACTCTGTACACATTGGTGACATGAGTAGAGATTGGAAATCCTCTGAGGCTTCCGTCGGTGAAGATGGTTACACATTCTCTTGCTTGAGTTCCGATATCACTGTAACTCAACTTGTCGTTGCTATTGACGGACTATCTGTCGTAGTCAAGAAGGGTGGTGCAGCAGACCAGTGTATTTCCGCTATGGGAGGTCTTTCTATGGCTCAACTAAGGTGGATCTTCAGCGATTGGTCAGAAACCGACCTTGCCAACCATGAAAAGGGCGGCCTAAACATGAATTCTACCACACCAAGTAATGATGACGATGGTATCAGAGAATGGAGTGATTTGGATGATTCTGCTGCTTGCCCAGATAACGAAATCAAGCTGTGGGGTGCCGATTCTGATTCTGGAACCTATGAATACTTCGGAGAACAAGTATTCTGTAAGAAATGCTTCGCTGACGGTGAACCGGTTGCAGAAGGATTTGATACCGCTAGAGGCTATCAAAACTCTGCGGATGACAACCAAATCGTTAACGGAATTAACAGCGACGAGAACGCTATTGGTTACTTCGGCTATGCATACTACGAAGAAAACGCTAACACACTAGCCGTAGCAGCAATTGCCAACAACGATACCCATGGTGTCCAAGATGCCGGTGGTGCAGTAACCCCTGAAACAAGTACCGTTGCTGATGGTTCATACGCTCCGCTATCAAGATACATTTACATGAATGTAAATAATAACGATTGGGACTTAGTCCGTGACTTCATTACCTACGGGTACTCTGACGAAGGAATGGACCACGTATCAGATGTCGGCTATGTGGCACTACCAGCAGCAATGAATGCTGAGATGGTTGCAAGAATAGGTTGAAGATTGCTCCTTACCTAAACGGTTGATTCGCCCCTCACTTTCGGGTGGGGGGCGTTTCTTCATTTATGCAAAGTTGGCGATTGTCAAGGTGCTCAATTATACCGCTAGTCACTCGTTTAACCTACGGATGTTTCAAGACCCCTAACTAGATTGGGCGGTGTAATGGTGTCCGATGATGGGACATCCAACTCCAATGATTTGGGGGCGGATGTGGACGAGAAAGTTGGCGGTCTAGCAAGGATCGTCGGTGACATTTTCTCAACCGATTCTGCGATGACTGAAAGCAGTAAGCCTATTGCTAATTTCAAACCAACCGGCATGTTTCTTGGTAGTCGAAGAGATAATGCAAAACCAATTGATATCCCTCCACAAGTACTAGCCAGACACGCAGCAATGCTCGGCTCAACCGGGTCTGGTAAGACTGTAATGGCCAAAGCGCTAATCGAAGAAGCGGCGATTGCCAAGATTCCTTCACTAATCATCGACCCTCAAGGTGACTTAGCGAGATTAG
>WTIT01000011.1 GCA_011526375.1 Methanobacteriota archaeon | reverse complement strand
CCCAGACAGTCAAAGGGTAGTAGCCGACAACCTCATAATAGCCGTGAAAAAGAGCGAGCTGCTGGTGTTGGCCGTGTGTCTCGACCATGGTGCCGTCGAGATCAATGGTCATCGACATGGTTGCGGGATGAAGATCTTCGACAAAAAGATCCATCATGAGATCTTCAAGCTGGCGTAGGGCAACGTAATCAACGGATCAATAAAGCCCATGATATCATGTCGTTGGCCAGGAAGCAGAACCATCGAGATGAGATGCCCAAGCGCATCGACGCGGATCACTGATTTGGTTGTCAGTCCGCCTCGACTCTTTCCTAGCTTCTGCCGTCTTCGGCTCGATTCGGGGTCTTCCCCAGGAGCCTTGCGGGCACCCGCTGCATCCTGGTGCGCTCTGATGACTGTGCCGTCGATGTGATGTGTCGACCAGTCGATCAGACCTTGCCGATGCATAAGATTACGTAAACATTGAATAATTGCTGCCCAAATGCCGAGTATCCGCCAGCGACGAAAGCGGCTATAGACCGTGCTCCAAGGCCCGTAGGAACGTGGTAGATCTCTCCACGGTGCACCTGTTCTCAAGACCCACAGGATTGCATTGATAATGCGGCGATGTGGCTTATTCGGACGGCCTCGAGCTGGTTTGACAGGTGGCAAGAAAGGTCGCAGTCTCATCCACTGAGCGTCGGTCAGGTTGCCTCGGGTTGGCATGGTTTCCTCCTGTGCGCGTTTTGCGCCGTGTTTGTAATGGAGGAAACAGCCTGACCGGCCTCAATCATTTGCGTACACGCCCTAGGTTCTGTTGACACAGGCTACAAGCGAGGAGTCTTGACAAAATTAGCGGTCTGAGTCGCGTTGAGTGTGCAACCAAACCACACGACTCAAGGACCGCCAATGTCGACCAATCTATCAGACTATGCCTGGGAGTGCATTCACCCCATTCTAGCCAACAACTCAAACGTGCGCCTGACGGCAGGTACCCGCTTCTTCCTCAGCGCTTGGCTCTGGATGTTGCGCACTGGCGCCCAATGGCGCGAGCTGCCCGAGCGCTTTGGCAAATGGAACTCGGTTTACAAGCGTTTTGCACGCTGGTCTAAGCTGGGTGTCTTCGACGACGTTCTCGAGCATCTATCCCGACATGCTGATTATGAGTGGCTCATGGTTGACTCAACGACGTGCCGAGCGCACATGAGCGCAGCGGGTGCGCCTGCGAGTGCAGGGGGACAAGAGGCCCAGAGCTTGGGACGCAGCCGGGGCGGCTTCTCAACCAAGATCCACATCAAGACCGACGCCCTGGGTTTGCCCGTGGAAGTCACGCTTACACCAGGTCAGCGTGGCGACATGGTGGGCGTGTGGAAACTGCTTGAGCCTGAGGATAGCTGCGCGCAGTACTTCCTGGCTGACGCCGCTTATGACGCGAACCGACTGCGAGAACGGCTCAAGGAACTTGAGATTGAAGCGGTGATCCCCTCAAATCCAAGTCGAAGCTGCGAGATTCCCTTCGACCGTGATCTCTACAAGGCCCGTCACACGATCGAATGCTTCATCAACAAGATGAAGTGGTTCAGGCGCATAGCCACTCGTTACGACAAGCTAGATACGAGCTATCTAGGCTTCGTGCATTTCGCCTGCTGCCTCATCTGGCTTCGATAGGCAACCCAACACCCTTCACCCAATGTCAACAGAACCTAAAGCAAGTGCTGAAGGTGTCGCAGACCCAGTTGGCAAGCAAGGGCGCACTCAAGAAGTGGATTCATATGCAGAGTCAGGCAGCGATGGATATAGAAAGAACCATGAGGATCGCGCGCAGCGCGCCGAAAACAAAGGCGGTAGAGGAAGTAAGTCGTGAGGCAGTATATGTAGTGATGGCGATGCAGGACGAAGCGCCAGAGCCATTCAAGGAACGCTCGTTGGAAAGCGTAACAATGAAAGAGTTTGTGCTGTGGCTGGCTCAGCTCGGTGGTTATATGAAGAGAAAGCAGGGAAACCCAGGCCATATAACGATTTCACGAGGGTGGGCGCGTGTCAGTATGACAGTGACGGCACTGGAGAAAGGCCTACTCCCTCGCCCTGAGCAGTTGTGATAAATGCATACCCGCA
>WTIT01000023.1 GCA_011526375.1 Methanobacteriota archaeon | reverse complement strand
TGAATGCTCTTGGCATCACAACTTACCGACAAATTGCCAACATGACTGCTAAACTCGAGGACCAAGTCAATGAAGCAATCGAGTTCTTCCCAGGTCGTGTCAAGCGAGACCAATGGGTTGCTCAGGCTAAGATTTTACTTGGTGAAGATGTCAAACTCGATGAGAAGGCACTAAAGGAAGCCGAAGAGTTAGAGCGTATTGCCCAAAAAGCAGAGAGTATTGACTTTGATACACTTGGTGTTGCAACTTTCGACCAAAAAGACGATCTACAAATAATCAAGGGAATCGGACCTTTTATCGCTGAAAAGTTGTATGCCTTAGGAATCTACACCTTTGCTCAAGTTGGTAACATGACACCTAAGATCGAAGAAGAGGTCAACAAGGCGATTGAGTTCTTCCCAGGCCGTGTCAAGCGAGATGAGTGGGCTAAGCAAGCTAAAGAATTAGCCAAGAACAAGAAGTGAAACTAGCGTTCTCTAGTTGAGAGGGCTCACTCAAGCCACTGTGAGACTTTAGTCAAGCATTGCTTAGTTTCAGGAATGAATTGGCCAAAAAGCCACCAATCGTGAAACATAGTAGGCCACAAAGCGAACTCGACATCGACTTCTGCAGCCTTGGCTTTATCCACTAAATCCTCGCTATCACTCAGTAGGATTTCGTTACCGCCACACAGTACTAACATTCTGGGTAAGTTCGAAAAATCCCCATATGCCGGTGAAACATATGGGTCAGTCATATCAATGCCTTCGGGTGTATAATAATGTGAACAGTCCCGTGGCATGGAAGGGGTAAACATCGGATCAGCCTTAGCGTTCAAGTCAAACGATTCTCCCTGACAGGTAAGGTCAGTCCAAGGTGAGAATAGCACGACATCATCCGGCATTCGGCCGCCTTCATCACGTAATTTCATCGTCAACGCAAGGCTTAGTCCACCACCAGCTGAATCTCCTGCAAGAATAATTCTCGATGTTTGATTATTGCTTACGATGTCTTGGTATGCTAGCACTGCATCGTCTAAAGCAGCAGGATAGGGATGCTCAGGGGCTAAGCGATAATCGATAGAATGGCATGTTATTCCAGTATGTTTTGCCATCAAAGCAACGCCGAGACGATGGGTGGTCAATGATGAGCCAAAACAGTATCCGCCACCGTGTAAAAAGACAATTACTGCGTTGTTATCTTTAGCAGACTTGGGTATGAATGAAACACCCGGTATTCCGCCATAATTAGTTTTAGAAATTTTTACTCCGAAAGGCGAGAAAATCTTACCCCCTAACCAAGATTGTGGGTGTACATACCTCCTAACCCCTCTTGCTGATGGTTTCAATATGCGATACAGAAATTTGTTGGGCCGGATCAAAGAAGCAACAATCCATCCTCTAAACGACAAGTTGCTCCCCACTTTCAGCAAGTGATGATTTGGTCATCAAGTTGCCTATGAGACAACATTTGCGCAATTGTATAATCACTCACTGGAGTCAAGGTCAATAGCGTCTAACTCTTGGTCGAAATCTAGTTCTGGTTCTTTTTCCTCTGTCTCTTCCTTTTCAACCTCTACTGTAGTTGAGGCAACAGGTTGTGGTTCGAATTCATACAAGTTGCTGATTTCTCCTAGGCGATTCATGTATAATATTCCAAAGCCAAAGGCAACAATACCAGTGAACATCCAAGTAATGTAGCGGAATATGCTTTGGTCAGCATCAAACTCCATCGATAGTCCGAATAGTGATATGATTGTACCAAATGTACCAAATCCACGGCGCCAAGGTGCTTCTGTGCTTTCTCTAAAGCCCTGTAGACCAACACCGGCCAGATAAATTGCCATCAATCCCCATGCCAGTTCATCAACTTCGATCCTCTGCATCGCCAGACCAAAACCAGCAACAACGTAGCCCATTGAAACTATACCTAAATTGTCAAGCCAAGTATAGAATTCATCTTCTTCATCTTCAGCCCAATTAAACATCTTCCAGCCATATTCAGCCTTACTTGAGTAATATGTCAGTAGCAATCCCTCAATAATCAAAATTATTCCAGCCAATTGATAGAATGTAGATTCACTGTAATCATTTTGAATAGAGAAATTGACAAATGTCAATATGTGAACTACAGGAAGAGCGGTGAACAAATATCGATACTTATCGTAAATTGTGCAGTATGTTAGGTATAGTGCACCAAGTATTGGTCCGATTCCTGAAACAACAGTGAAAGAGAACAGGAAGCCAGTAATTGTAGCCCACTTTGAAAACTCCAAAAATAGCCCTTTACTAGTTTCATTGTTGTGTAGTACCAGATAATTAGCTGATATATCGTTGTCATACTTCACAGGAGGCATTAGTGTTTCATTGATGAAACGATACAATATGCCCGTTCGAGCCATTTGGTTAACAATCAGTGAATAAACCGCACCATAGAATGCAGATAGACTAATCACGTCCCAAAGTGCTCCATCTGTGACTGGACCTGAGTCGCTGACGTCATTGTGGAATCCAATAGCAAGTGCGGCAAACATAGAGATTACCAGCAATGGGAAACTCTCTAAGCGGCCAGACACCCATGCAAAGATAGTGATTAACACAATCATTGCTGTCGGTAGCCATGCGACATCAGGCAACATGCCGAATAGACCTATTGTAAGCCAAATGAATGGTATTGTGAAAGGTAATTGACTCAGTGTATCATCAACTATATTCTTTGAATCAAGTACTGATTTGATGATGACAGCCATCATCGATAATGAAAGAATCACAGATGAGAATATGGTGATTCCTAGCACATTTACCTCATCCATCATCATACCGAGAACCGTGATATCCAGTAGCGGTGCGATATGGGAACCAGCGGCAACAAATCTGTCTATGAATAAGAATATGGCAAATGGTGCCACGCATAGCACGAACACTCTTCGATGTAGTATGCTTCGGTAGATTACTAGAGTGTACATCGAGAGGAATAGTAGACCGCCACTTGCGTCGAGTAATCCAAGTGCCAATAGGCCAAACAATGTCAAATCGTCAGCAGATTCGTTCAATTCTGCTTTGTCCATGTCGTCTCGCTTGAGCAATACAGAGACGATGATTGGACCGGACAGCAAAATCAAATCAAACAATAGTGTGTTTATCTGTAATTCTTCAGTGTCATAATCATTCACAAGGAACTTGATTGCTATTGGTAATGCGATAATGAATGTGGCCCAAACTGCAATAGCTCTTGATATTGAATTATTCTTGTCTTCCATCAGTACTTCTCGTAACAATATTGCGATTGGTAACACGATTATTCCAATCCAATGTACATCGGTAAGAAGGCTCTCAATATCGATAAATGATACAGAGATCATAATCAAGGCTAATGGGCCCAAAAGACTTGATCTTGCTAATGGTCCGTAGCCTTCAATATCTTCCGAGTTGCCGTCAAATGGGTTAATCCATTGTTGAGATTCCATGTCATAAACTGGTACCATACTCTGGCTTTTCGCTTGAGTTAATTTGAACAAATATCCAAGGTCTAGCTCTGATTCTCTAAATTTGAACATGATTATGTATACCGCAAGGGCTACTATTGCAAGACTTACATTGAAGCCATCTAGTACGTTTTCATAATCATCTAGCATTGGGATTTCTAGTCTTTCGAGTGCGGAGAGGATTACTGTCAAGACCATAGCAACGGTAATTCCTAAACAAGCAGTTACGAATTTACCGTGTTCGCCAGATTTCACTGCCTCATCCTGTTGCAAATATGCAACAATCAGGATGTAAAATACCACAGCCCAAGGAATTAGCCAGCTCGTGCCAAACAGAACAGCCTTCGATAGGAATAATCCGATGACTGCTGTATTTATGGCAAAATCAGTGAGTCTGTCATTGCGGCGTGAGTATTCTACTATAATCAAGATTGCTAGCAGTATGATCTCTTCAAACAAATCGTACTCTGAAGCAATTGGATTTTGGTAACTCTGGATTAGGAACGCAGCACTTATGGCAATTACCGACCAATCAGCAACCCATCTTCTTGTGACCTTTGAAATAATGACTAGATAAGGCAGCATAGCGGTTGCAATAATCCATGGAATAACGCTTGACTCAGGAGTAAACAAGAATAGAGAACCAGCAAGTCCTATTGGCATGTAAGGAATTCTACGCTTTAATGTGGCAGGGAAATATGCGATTAACACAGTAAGCCATAGCACTACTTGTAGATTTAAAACGCCTTCAAAACTACCTAAATTCTCGGCTCTTAGCGGACCTAAAACCAAATTCAAGTCTTCATATCCGACCAACCAAATAGCGTAGATTACCACACCAACTAGGAAGATAGATGTCCATTGCATCAAGTCTTGTCTCAATCTATCATCGGCGGCTAGAGCACCCTGAACAAGAATGATGAACGTCATCAATGATAATGCACCACCTTCGCCACCGACAATTCCTTCCGGCGAGTGAGCAAATTCATACAAGATTGGAACTAGTCCGCTGAATACGGCAACTATTGAGAAAATTATTCCATTGTTAGTTCTTAGCGCAAGCCACATTGATAGAGCAGAAAGCGAAATGATAGAAATGCCAAGTTCGTATGAAACCACTTGATTTGACCAATCTAGCCACGGTCCAAAACCAATCATAACAACAGCTAGTGGAGTCAGTGTGTTAACTGCTAGACCAAAGGTAATCTCACCTTTCAGTTTCCTGAGGTACCAATATTGCCCAAGAGCTAGCAGAATACATGCCGCGAGTTGGAGGTAAATTGCTTCAGCAGCAGGTTGCCAATCTTGTTCTGCCCATGGTCTTGCTTCGTCGACAAGGAAATCGATACCACTCTCAGCAGCAAGACTGATCAACAATCTAGTCGAATATAATACTCCTAAGGCAGAGAAGAAAAATCCTATACCGATGATATAGCCATGAATGCTTTGAACTTCATTACCACCTCTACGGCGCTGCCATTCGACCAATGCAATCGCCATGATTGCCGAAATTATCCCGCCAAAACCGAGTACGAGAAAATCTTGGTCGGTAGTAGTATCATCCCATGCGATTGAGATAATTCCTCCCCAAATTGCTGCTAAGGAGATACCATAGAGTATTAATTGGGCAAATTTTTGCAATTCAATATTTTCCTGAGGTCCTTGATAATTTTTGATTGGAACTTCGGTTGCTGGTGCAGTACTTTCGGGTGTGAAAAGGCTACCAGGGCGGTTGGCTACTGGGGCTATACTTCTATTCCTGCGTCTTGGTCTTACTGGCGGTGCAGACATCTAAATCAGTTGATTTTCAATATCCTGAAATTATATATGTTGTCCCGACATGTGATTCATAATGCATGAAATCATCTGTTTCAGTATTTCAAGCGGTTTTTATTATCCAATCTAGATTTAAATTAAACTAGTAATCTAAGAAAAGCGATTTATTGCACAATGAGAGGGTATAGTCTAAATGAACACCCGCCTTGGCCTAGTCATGGAATCTGAGCAAGCAAGTGGCTCTGACGGTGGCTCTCCATTCAAGAAGTGGTTTATGCGACAATATTGGCGTGTGCAGCAGAGTCAAACAATTATCTCGATGGCATTCTGGGTTACGACTTTGACTTTGCTTATTTGGCCGTATGTAAGGTGGCGATTTGAAGATGATTCTACTATTGCTGGAATCTCCTCTACATATCTTGGACTGATTGCTATAGGATCTACGGTAATAGTTCTAGTCCTGCTTGTAGGAGTGATTTACGATGTCACCTTCGGATTATGGCGTGAACATATGACCATCATTGGTGAGAGGAATCCATTCCAAACCTATCAAATGGCTCCTAGTTTTTCTATTATACTAATGCAGACAAATATTTTGTTACGCAAGATAGCCGCTGACGATGAAGAGGCTATGAGACACTGCGACTTCGTCGATAGGTGGCTAAAATGGAATATTGACACTGAAATTTTTGCCCGAGCCATGTCAGGCTGGGAGCAAATAGTCGAGGATAAAGATCCATATTTGCCGTATTTAGATGAAGATCAGCGAGAGAGTTTGAAGTCAAAAGTAGAGGAATTGAAAAATCTTTGAGGCTGTAACCTGCAAAAAGAGGTCATATCTATGTCTGAAAAAGTTAGCGAACATTACGATGATGATTACTTTGATTGGCAAGCAGAAGCCGGTGAATTTGGTGGCTGGGCAAATCAAACTAAGTTTGCTGATTACATTTCCAAAGATGATGTGGTCTTAGACTTCGGCTGTGGTGGCGGATACTTGCTGAAGAATTTAGATTGTAAAAAGCGATACGGTGTCGAAATCAATCCATCAGCAGCGGCTACTGCAAAAAAGAATGGTGTTGAAGTTTTTGATACTGTAGCAGCAGTTCCAAACGATAGTATCGATGTTATAATTTCCAACAACGCACTCGAGCATGCGCTTCAGCCACTGGATGAATTGAGGGGATTAAGGCAAAAACTCAAGGTTGGTGGTAAGATAATCTTCGTAGTTCCCTGTGAATCAATCTCAATGAAATACAAACCAAATGACATTAATCACCACCTGTATAGTTGGAGCCCAATGTGTATTGGTAATATGTTTACTGAAGCCGGCTTCACATTGATTGAGTCAAAGGCATACATCCACAAATGGCCCCCAATTTCCAAATTGATGCGCAAATTAGGAGGCAGGTGGCTGTTTGAGTTATCTTGTCGGATATATGGTCGCCTCAGTCGTACTTGGTTCCAAGTACGTGCGGTTGGCCAAAGAGACGAGTGATTAACTCATTTTTCTGCACAACGAGATAATACTTCCAGAGTGTCATCAACCATTTTTTGCATTGAGTAACGCTGTTCTACAGTTTTTCTAGCTGCTGAACCAGTATTCATCCTGTACTCACCATTTTTTATCAATTCTGATAATTCATTTGTTAAATCTTCAACATTGCCTGGAGGAATCAAAATTCCGTCATGCCGGTCGGTGATTGCGGTTGGTATTCCACCGATGTTTGAGGCAATTGTGGCTAGGCCGTATGCCATGCCTTCTAGAATAGTTAATGGCAAACCCTCGTGACTAGTAGTTGGCATAAGATGAATCGAGCATTTTTGATACATATCCACAAGTTTCTGCCCAGTTAATCTACCATGGAAAGTAACGCAATCTTCGAGTTTAAGTTCTTGGCATAGTTTCTTCAAATTGCTGAGGTAAGGGCCATCTCCGACAATATTCAAGTGGATTTTTTCCCGTTGGTTACCTGCCAATCGAGACAAAGCATGAATCGCATGTTGCACACCTTTTTGTTTGACTAAACGTCCTATTGAGATTATTTGGATGATTTCTTGGTTACCTCTATCCTCAATTGATGCAGGAATGTGGACGCCATTTGGTATTGTAACGACCTTACCTTTCGCATGTCTAATCATGTGCTTTTCCAAGGTTGGAGAAACCAATGTAATCGCTTTTGATGCTTTTCTTACTGGTAATTCCATGAATAAATGTCGCTTAATGAAGGTCGCTGGAGTTATGGCTAACCAGTGCCAATAACGTGGATGATAGGATGCTTGTGGGAAGAACGCACTTAATTCAGATAATGATGTTCCGTGCCAAGTGGAAACTATTGGCACAGAGTTTTGGTTTGCCCATTTAACCACTCCATTAGCCCCCATCGACTGACTATGAATAATGTTGATTGGTTTTTTTTGATGGATTTCCCCAATTTTCTTGCGAGCCAGATTATTCCATTTCCGACTGTAATGCTCCGGTTTACAACCTGCTAGATAGTGTGTTTCAATGCCGTCAGTAATCTCGTGTGTAACTCCATCTTTACGTGCAGTCGTAATGACTGAAACTTGGTGACCCCTGGCAACGAATCCTTCACAGAGATCCATCATTTGTTTTTGCATTCCCCCGAGTGAATGGCCGAGAGTTGTACGGCTCATCACAAGTATGTGCATGTCTAGTCTGAAATGCTACTGAGACTTAACTGCTTCAATCATCTGGGGATGTAAAGTGCTTGATGTACATAGTAACAGCCTTTTCACCGTGGTCCAATTCCCCAACTACTTGGTAGCCATGGCGTAAATGGAAACGGTCTGAGCCTTGATTTGGTGGCCTCAAACTTACCTCGGCAGTTACCGGAATATTGTTTGTTTTAGCATACTCAAACACTCTATCATACAACATAGAGCCGATGCCTTGGTTACGAGCATCGGTTGCAACGGCAATTCTATCAACGTAAATGAACTCATCATAACGTTCATTGAACCAAGCATAATTCAGGCTGCCATACTCGGTTTTTGGTAGTAAACAAATAACAAATCCGAGTAATTTGTTATGCTTGAAAACCCCTAGAGATAGTTCGGATAATTTCAGCAGATTCTCCATTTCTTGGTGATTGACTTTACCAGTTCCTGGCAAACCCTGTTCATTGATTTC
>WTIT01000032.1 GCA_011526375.1 Methanobacteriota archaeon | reverse complement strand
AAAATATTTTCTCTTTGTTTCTGATCATACATTAATTCACCGTAATATGAATTAATTTCATTCTCCGTAAGCGATTGATAATGTTTCCGTGTTTCTGTTAGTTGTAAAATGTTCGGTTTTTGTGTTTGTTGTAATATATGTGATCCATGTTGCTCAGTGTACAGTGTTTGACCATTTGCCTCTAAAAATTTATGTCTATCTTGAGCAATATGATTAACATTATCATGATCAAATATTTTATTATTATATCCTAATTTCTGTGCTTGATGTTTAACATAGTCATTATAATATGGTACTTTTGATACCTTGAGTTGATTCTCTTGATCTCGTAAATGTAATTGTGGATCTTCAACTGCTGGATGTTGAAATACTGGTGGTATTTCATTTTTGAATGTATAACCAAATGCCTTAAGCATATTGATATCAGCAAGTATATCAACAGGTAATTCATCAACTAAATACATACGTGCTTTGTATATTTTACCTGATTTTGCTGGAAATGTTAACCATAATACTAGTTTTGGTATTACTGGTCCTCCTGGTGTATATAATGTTGAATTACGAGTATTACGTCTAATAAAAGAAGAAAAATATTTAAATGCAAATGATGTCTTAATACATCCATGATTTGCACCAGGATCTGCAAATAAATTAATATATTTTACTTCACCTGTTTCTGTTGTAATTGGTACCTTAATATACCACTTGATAGTACAATTTTCAATGACAATTTCTTGATTGTTTTTATTACCTTTAATTATTTCATTTACCTCCTCTGGTATTAATTCAATATCACTTTTGCCGTAAATAGTACAAATATTACGAAATAATTCAGGTTTAACAACGTGTTTAGAATCACTCAATAATAAGTCCTGCTCATAATGCATTTCACCTGAATTAATATCAACATAAATAACATTCTTGAGATTAACATTACTAACCTTTTCGTTTTCAATACCATTAATGGTGCATGTGTTTGTGTTATCATTATAAGCACCTAATGTAAAATTTCTATCCAAACGTGGTGGATAACATGATGAACCACTAATGTATTCTTTACCTAATCCATTTACTTCTTTTTCAAATAATAAATTATTATCAACTGTTGTAATTGGATTTCTTTTCTCTTTATTTTCGTTAGTCATATTAATTTGATTAATGTTATTGTATAATTCATCATAATCGTAAAAATAATCATCGTCAGGTTCAATATACTCCTCTTTTTCTAATTGATTTAATAGTAATTCAACGTCACCACCATCTAATTGTGGTATTTGTACTCCTGATAATATTTGTTGTTCGTCGTTTGTTCGGTTACTTGTTCGTCTCCCAATTATCGGTGTGTACTGTGTGGCGTTTGAGATTGGTGTACTGATGGTAGAACTGCTCGTGTTTTTGCTTGCTTGAGAAACGTTAAGATTTATGCCTTGCCAATCTCTATTTGCTTCTACTGAACCTGTACATGATTCTGGTGATGAATCATATTTCATTTCTGGCATTGAATTGTCTCTATTTGTAGTAAATTGAATATTATTAATGTTACTTTCTGTACTTGTGAATAAATTTGGCATTGAACTATGTGTACTAACACTAATATCACTATCGTAATCAACCTTGACATTATTGTAACCAGGTGGTGGATCACTTGCTCCACCACTTACATAAGATTTTGGATCTAATGTATAATTGTTGTTATGTTTGACACCGCTAATAGTACCTTTTGTTTGTGTACCAGTACTATTAGCCTTACTTTTTCAAGAATGTGATTGATTTGAGTACTGTCCACCATATACTGTATTTGTTGCTGCTCGTGGATTATTTAGTACTGCATGATTACTATGTGTTGTTAGTACAGATGGTGTTGCATGTTGTAATGCTGCAACTGTTGGTTGACTGTGAACAAATGTTTGTCCTGCTTGTGTACTTCCTACAATTGTTGGTGTTGTTGTTACTGCACTATGTGCTTGAGTTGGAAAAGGTGATTGAAAAGTTGATACACCATATTGTTGTTGTGGTTGTGGTACTTGTGATAATATTGGTACTTGTCCTTGTAATTGTTGTGCAGCATTTGCCACATAAGCATTATTATTTGTTTGAACATTTGTTGGATTTGAATAACGTGAATCTGGTGT
>WTIT01000061.1 GCA_011526375.1 Methanobacteriota archaeon | reverse complement strand
GGTCACTGGCAATTTCAGAATCACAATTTTTCCCACATGAGACCAAAGAATATAGTCACCTGCATCGATATAGGTCACATCAGATGGTGTAGTAAGGGGGCTTTCACCGCGAATCGGATTATCATTGACAACTGCTGGTGTTTGGCCTTCAACTGAAGGAAGATGATTAATTGTCGGCAACAAGATGCTTACTAATAGCAAAAAAACAACATTGAGTACACTGACTTTGTCTCGCATGCCCATTTTAACGGCAATATATATTTAATTTAAACTCCAACAGAATTTAGTCTCATTACTTCTAAATCGATGAATTTCTTGAAGGACAAAAGATTTTGTACAAACGATTGATAGTGTAGCCCATGAGAAAGTCCCAGTTAATTGTATTAATTATTTTATTTTCAATTATTTCACCGCTATTTACATTGTCAAGTCAAGCAAATACAACCAATCTATCCATCCAATCCGGAACAACCCAAGTCATTAATTTGGGCTTGGTTGATGAAGGCATGGAGATTGCAATAGATTACGGTGTAAGCGATAATATTGATACTATCTTGATGACAAGTGCGCAATATTCTGGATGGCAGAACGGTAACACTGCGCACACCGAATCTGGCTCTGATTATGATGATGACAGTGATGATTATGTATACACTACTCTGAGTGCGGATACATACTACATATTGCTGGATAATTCAAACTCTATCGGGCAAGCTCCAGATTCTGGAAATACCGTAACTGGCGACATTGAAACCATTATCTCTACACCATCATCTCAGCATTTGAAAACAAGGACTTGGGTCGATGTTAACTCCTATTCGGAATTAAGCATCGGTGCTGTGCAGAATGGTCAGATTATCTCTACTTCTGTTTCTTGTGATATTGGATTTACTAGCTCTGATGACCTCGACTTTTTGTATATGGACTCGATACAAACCAACTCTTTACAATCATCTCAATGGGACTGGAATGAGCATTTTTCATTCGAGGATACCTGTAGTTATTCATGGGAATATCAAACCGGGAAAAATAGTGGATGGAGCCTAATAGTTGACAATACTGACAATGCCAGGACAAATGGTTTGAGTGATCCAATTAGTGTGGATGTAGAAATTGAAGTTAGAAATCTGATTCCACTTATTGAAATTGCAGACACTTCTAGAATGATTGATGATGGCGATTACTATCGGATTGATTTGGGATATCAATTAGCGAATAGTATCATCGATATTGATTATTCATTTTGGAGTCATGGAACCGCTTTATTGACTGATGATTTAGATATTTTAGTTATGGAATCGTCAGAAGCAAACAAGTATGAAAATAATAACAATGCAGACATATTAGGCCATGCATCAGAACTAGATGCGACAAGTCAATCATATTCTTACCAATTCCCTGTTGCGGGAAGTTACAGCATAATTTTTGACAATACTGATCAGCCGTCAGGGGGCGCTAATGACGGTTCAGACATTCAAGTTGAAATCGGTGTCACTTCTTTAACAATCCCCGCTCTGTTTGGAAATGTTTGGACTTCGTGGTCACAATCACGACATTATGCCGATGAAGGAGACCACATGGCACTAGATCTAGGTAACCTAAATGTGGGCCAAGATGTGTATTACTATGTTGATGGGAAAAACATCGGTGGTTCTATATTCACAACTGAAGAATACGACATATTATTCATGACTAAACAAAATTACGACTTATACGCTAACGGTAGCACACCAACAATTCTAACCGACGGAACGAAGTACAAAGAAGATGGTTTAATTCCTGCAATAGCAAATATTTCGGTTCCTGTCACGGATGATTATGTCCTAGTCTTTGACGCTGCAAATGGCCCTAACTCTAATTCTGCTAATGAAAATGGAGATTGGATTTGGGAATTCATGGTATTATCTGATGGTAACTCAATGACCAACTTGCAAGCAATCGATAATCAATATGAAAATCCGATAAGTGTTGGTATCCTAAATGCTCCAGATTCTGATTCTGATGGCATAAGAAATGGGATTGATGAATGCCCCTCAACACCTGCTGGAGCAAGCGTTGATGCATCCGGTTGTAGTAGCTCGGAATTAGACGATGATGGAGATGGATTATCAAACGCTGCAGATCAATGTCCAAAC
>WTIT01000070.1 GCA_011526375.1 Methanobacteriota archaeon | reverse complement strand
ACTGGTGTTGTTATGATTATCCTTGCACAACTAAAGTTATTTATCATATTATTATTGCAGTTGTTGGAACTTTTACTGTTACTTGCATAAACCCTGGCGTGTTCATTAATTTTTCGTTTTGGGTTAGAGCAAGTATCAGTTGTATGTATTGGTTATGGATTGTTGACTATGGACTATGGAGTTGGCCATACCGAATTTCTCAACAACGTGTTATCGCTCTAATATCTTTGTTCTAATATCATTGATATGACTCATAGTGATCGTGAGAAATTCATATGAACTGTCTCGGTATGGTTCGTTGTTATTTGACAACAGCTACATGAGTCTGTCGGCTGACGTGCGCGTCGATGGCATGTCCTACATGGTTGTTAAATATCAATATGTAACCATATATTCAGTTTTGCCTTGTTGCTGTTTACTGTATTTATAACAAGTATTAATACAAGTGTCCATACAAGTATTGTGATTATTATTATTTTCAACTTTATGATCATAAGTGCAAGTGATATCATTAATATTACCAGTAATATAACAATAGTATCAATGATTATTAACAACGATTAAAGTGCAGATACAGATAAAATAATAGTGGTTAACAATAATTTGAAGTAAACAATTAATAATAATAACACAAATGATACAAAAGACAATATTATAAATATTAATTGTTGCAAGTACAAATGGAACATTAACAATAAGTGATACAATAATATTGAATAGTGTAATGGATACAAATATAAAGAAATCAATAATTATTAATAGTAATTCAATAGATAAAGTTAACAATGATACGTGTGATATAATATAATTGATTACAATTGAATTTAATAAATTATTATCAACAATAACAGCAACAATTGGACCACTGACAGTAAATATAAATGGTGTATTAATAGTAATATATTTTATTGATGTAGAACATGCAGAACAACAATTATTTAATAGTAAATAAATTATTTTAGTGGTACAACATTATTAATAATAATAACGTATGGTATAACAAATGATGTTATAAGTATGATTAATAAAATAGTGGTAATAATAATAACACACATACATACGATATTAATATCTTTATGAAATATATTTTAACTTATGAAACAGATAATATTTATTAATAAAAAACGAGAAGTGTACAAGTGGTCGCATTTTGAGAAGTAGTTAGTAAGTTACATCAAGTAGTTAGTGAGTAACATCAAGTAGTTAGCAAGTTATCAAGTAGTTAGCGAGTTACATCAGGTAGTTAGCCAATCACAATAGGTAGTTAGCAAGTCATATTAGATCAAGCCTAATAAAAACAAGACACAAAATTTTTTGATGGTTATTGATAGTGTAACTGCAGATAGTACTGATATAATAATAATTATTAGTAAAATTGATAAAGGTGTATGTGAAACAGTATTCATACATGGTGCGAGTATAGCAATTATTGTTGGAGGAATAATAATAATAATAATAATAATAATAATAATTATTACAGAACTAGAAATGGATAATATATCATTGTATGAATCCTAGCTTGCTGTCAGGGTTATTTTCCTAACGTTCAAATACCCAATGGATCACACCATAATGATTTTAATATGGTAAAACATTATCCTTGCACAATAATAGCAATTACAAACATCAGCAAACCAATTTAGAGAGAAAGAGAATTGTTTTAACAAACGTTTGGTAAGCATACCATATTTAAAAAAAAAAAAAATAATCATTATCACAAGATTTACATATAAATTTGCACCAAATTGAGCAATTTAAACGATTTTGGAATCAATGAAAAGAAGAGAATCAAAGCTTTCTGCACATGGTCAAAACATTAAATTTGAAGTATTTGATGCAAAATTACAATCAAATTAAATTGACATATAAAAATTTATTATGGTTATATTATTTTATGAACTAAATAATTACTGTCACAATTATTAGTGATATAGGTACAATTATTAATGATACAACAACAATTAATAGTATAATAGATACAAGCACAGCAGCAGCAGCAATTATCAATGATAATTCAAGTGCAGATGCAAGTAGTACAACAATTGGTCATCCGAGTGCAGATGGTTATACTTAGTTAGTACAAAGTGGTGATAATAATAATATTCAGGTATAATTGCAGCAAATGCAGATGCAGTAATTATATTTATTATTATAATAATTGGTACTGGTAT
>WTIT01000130.1 GCA_011526375.1 Methanobacteriota archaeon | reverse complement strand
CAGTGTCGGAAAAAGTGACAGGCGAAGCATTTGGTTGGAATAATACTGGTTATGTCATGAACGACATGATTACAACAGGTAACATTCGTAACCGACCCGTAATTACCTTTACAAACAACGACGCAAGCAGCGTTGATGTCGAGGTTGCCGTATTTATCGGAGGCTAAATTGCCCCAATTAATACAGATAACGTCTGAGGCTATACAGGCTCAGATAAGGCGATTGCTGCCTTCGCAGCAGGGCTTTGGTATCGACATGGAGGCGTCTAGCGTCATAACGCCTATTATTGATATCACGCCGGCTGCTGAGGGCAGTCAATTGCCTGAATATTTGCAGCAAGCTTATAGTTACGACAGCACAACTACAATTTCAGCGCGCGAAGCTGTAGAAACCTACAGCGTCGGGCCCGGATTTTGGCGGATTAACGTTACATCAACGTTACAAACGTCTAATACAGCACGTAGAACTAACTATTTAGAGCTAAATGACGGCTCTACAGCGAAATTTGTATGGATTCATAGTTCTGAAGACGGCGGAATCAATGGCGAATACATTACGCAGGTTTTTGACCAAGTAATTTACTTAAATACGGGCGAATTTTTCCGCATTGCAGGGGCTGACGGCTCAAATGTTATTGGATCAATACGTCAAATAGCTGACGTTTATGGTAATTTGATAAATCCTGCTGGTTTTACGTTTGAATAACTTATCCACAACGTAACCCTTTGAAAGATTTTTATAAAATGTCGTTATGCCTTTGGCATAACGGCTTTTTTTATGAAAAGCTGCGGCGTCTGTAGCGAGCGACGCCAGCGCTACGGGGCGCGCTTGCTCGCCCCAGACGCTAACGCAGCGGAGCGTGTCATATTTTGCAAAAAATGTAAATTAGGGTTTGACAAAAAAAGCAAACTGTTGCCAAAATGCAACATGACCTATGATTTACCTTTGTATGTTGTTTTCCTGTTATCTTGCGGCACTACAGTTGCATTATTAGCGGCCCTACGCGCGCTCGCGCGCGTTCGCAGCTTGGCAAAAGCTGATTTAGATTGGGAGCAGGTCGCAGAGCTAACTGGCGATGTCGGCACGTGCAAAAGGCAGATACAAAAACTCAACAATCGACTAAACGGCATGGAAGGCTCTAGCAAAGCCAATGCTGAACTTAACGAGCTGTTGGCGCAACTGCCCCCTCAGGTAGCGCCACAGCAACGACCTAATGGAGGATAACAATGCCTTTTGGATTAATTGGTAGCGTTTTGGGCGGTTTAGCGACTGCAAAAGGCGCAGCAGAAACAATTGAGGCAGTTGGCCTCGGCGGCAAACTTTTACCACAAGGAGTGCAAGACGTAGTGCGTGCAGGAAGAACTGAACAAGGGCAAGCGACGGCTGTTAGCGTCCCTAGCCAACAAACTCAAGCAACAGAAACCGCATACAGCGGAGAAATGTCCTCTTTGCAACCCGCACAAGCCTTTACAGGATTTTTACCGCAAATCATTCAACGAGCGCCTCAGATTGCACGTGGCGCAAGAGATATCGCTGTGGGCGTGGGCGCTGGCACGTTGTTGTCGCGCGACAGCGGCGGCATGGGCATTTTTAATGTCAAAATTAACGACCGCGGCACGCTTACTGGCCTTTCGCGTAAAGAGCAGCGCCAAGCGAAGCAATTGGTGGAGCTGGTAGGCTTTGACCAAGCTGCTGACATGATTGGCGTTAATCAGCAAGTCATGGCAATGATTTTGCTTAAGAAGTTTGGTCGTGGCGGCCAAGGTATTACCGCTGCGCAGCTGCGCAATGCCCAGCGCGTTAACAATCGCATCGTTCATATGCACAAAACGCTTGAGCAGTCCTTTAAGAAGTCTACAACGGCCGCACGGCGCCGCACGACAGGCACGCGCGTAACACAAATTAAAAATTAGGAGACCCCCCATGCCACTCGTAAAAAAGAACCTTACTATTGCAGCTGGTGCTACATCAGACCAAGTTTTGCAGGGCACAACGTATGAATATGTCGATCCAGGCACGCGTATTGTTGTTGCTGCAGCTGAATCAACAGGCACTTACAGCGGAAATGCCGTTATGAACTTCACAGTTAATAACGCAGAATTTGCTAAAGATGCAGCAGTGTCGGAAAAAGTGACAGGCGAAGCATTTGGTTGGAATAATACTGGTTATGT
>WTIT01000067.1 GCA_011526375.1 Methanobacteriota archaeon | reverse complement strand
ACTCCAAGTTCATTTGTTGAAACCAAAGGTATGCCGATGACTCCTGTAACGCCAGCATCTGAAGGTGGTTCAGTTACTTCGTGGGAAATTTCACCTGACCTTCCAACAGGCATCACTATCGATTCATCTACTGGTGTGATTAGTGGTACGCCAACTGTGTTGTCGACGCTAACAACATACACAGTCTACGCTAACAACACTGGCGGTAGTGCTACAACAACAATTGACATTACCGTTAATGATGAAATCCCATCTTCGCTTTCATACACAGGTAGCCCATACGTCGAAACCATAGGCTCCTCCATGACTACTGGAACACCTACCTTCCTTGGCGGAACGGTACTAACATGGGAAGTTCATCCATCACTACCAACTGGTCTATCCATCGATTCGTCAACCGGTGAAATAAGTGGTACGCCAACTGTACTCTCTAGCCAGACTACTTACACAGTTTACGCTAACAACACTGGCGGTAGTGGAACAACTACGATTGACATTACAGTTATTGATATTATTCCATCATCTGTATCATACACTGGAAGCCCATATGTTGAGACTATCGATTTGTCAATGACTACCGGCACACCAACTCACCAAGGTGGAACAGTTCTTACCTGGGAAATCCATCCAGCTCTACCAACTGGTCTGTCCATCGATTCATCAACCGGTGAAATTAGTGGTACACCAACTGTACTGTCAACCCAGACAACATACACAGTTTACGCAAACAACACAGGTGGTAGTGGAACGACAACAATCGACATAACAATCAATGATGTTGCTCCGTCTGATATCGTTTACAGTGGCGATCCATTCACCTTCACCAAGGACACTCCAGTATCCTTGACACCACCAACTAACAACGGTGGAACCGTTACTGCTTGGTCTGTCTCACCATCACTGCCTAATGGTTTGACGCTTGACGCTGCTACTGGTGAGATAACAGGTACTCCTACAGATATTACTCCATCAGCGACTTATACTGTAACAGCTAGTAACAGTGGAGGTAGCACAACTGTAGACATAACTATCGAAGTTAACGATGAAATCCCGTCACAAGTCACCTACAATACCAACACATTCGTCGAAACAGTCGGTACTGCAATGACTGCAGAAACTCCAACTTCTAGTGGCGGTGTAGTTCTTACCTGGGAAATCCATCCTGCATTACCAGCAGGCCTTTCCATCGATTCGTCAACTGGTGAAATAAGTGGTACACCAACTGCAGTATCTCCATTCACTACATACACGGTTTACGCAAACAACACCGGTGGTAGCGCCACAGCAACTGTTGACATAACCGTCAACGATGTAATACCTTCAGGCGTTGAATATGACCCGAGCTCATTTGTTGAAACAAAGGGAACTGGCATGACCGCAGTAACTCCATCTGCTCTAGGCGGAACAGTCACTTCTTGGGAAGTTCATCCAAGTCTACCAACAGGCATAACCATTGATTCATCTACTGGTGAGATTAGTGGTACGCCAAGTGTACTATCCACGCTAACAACCTACACAATTTACGCCAACAACACTGGCGGTAGTGCTACGACCACCATTGACCTTACAGTCAATGATGTTATTCCATCCTCGGTTGAATACAGTGGCAGTCCGTTTGTTTACACAGTAGACCTACAAATCAGCCCTGAGTTGCCAACATACCAAGGTGGCACAGTAATCTCTTGGTCAGTTGCACCAGGATTGCCAACAGGTCTTGTCCTTGACACCTCGACTGGTGAAATTAGCGGTACACCTACAGTACTCTCCGCTGCTACAACTTATACCATAACAGCAACTAACACTGGCGGTAGTGCAGGTACTACAATTGAAATCACGGTTAACGATGTTGCGCCATCCGGACTTACCTACACTGGTGATCCATACACATTGACCAAAGATTCACCATTCTCTTCTGGTGTTCCTACGATAGGTGGTGGCTTAGTTGACTCATGGTCCGTCTCACCAACCCTGCCAAATGGTTTGTCTCTAGATCCAACCACTGGTGAAATCAGCGGTACTCCAACCGATATAACAGCATCAGCAGTGTACACAGTTACAGCAACCAATACTGGAGGCAGTGATTCAATCGATGTCACAATTGTAGTCAATGATGTTGCACCATCGTCAATCTCTTACAATCCGAATGCCTTTGTTGAGACCATTGATGTTGGTATGACTCTAGCATCACCA
>WTIT01000137.1 GCA_011526375.1 Methanobacteriota archaeon | reverse complement strand
TGAAAATAATTCACGCTGGTATGCCTTGTTTTGTCAACAATAAAGGCGCTTGGCGAACAAGACAAGAAGCAATACCGGCTATTGAGAAGATTATCGGGAATGTTGTGGTAGAGGTAGAGATTCCAACCGTTATCGAACTGCTCAACGATGAAGCTATACTAAAGGAGGATTTACTGCCTGAGGCAATGAAGGAATATTCGGGCCCGTTGATTCTTGGCAGCACTATTCTCAATCATCGAGTTTTGATTTCTGCATGGAGTGGCAATTGGATTAGTTTGATGATTAGTACAACTGAAAAAGATATTCTAAGAGCAAAGTTAGAACTACCGTTTGAGCATCAAATAAAGGAGGGATGACATGCAAAAAATGGTACTAACAGTCCTATTGTTGCTTATTTCTCCAGCAATCATGGCTACTTCGGCGGCAGATGATGAGCCTATTGCTAGTTCAAAAATCGGCGAAGCCGCGGCTTTTGGAGATGTGCTAATCGAATGCTTTGTAGCCATAACAACCGATGACTGCGAAGATGCTTCAGAGAATACTGTAGTCTTGAACTGGTGGGCTTACAGTGATGAAACCAATTCAAATTGGCCCGATGATGATGCTAAAGCGCGAGCAGGTGAATTATTTGTCAACCTTACAACCGATGAGTCTCAAATAATTACCAATGAAGAGATCAGTGCAGAGGTGGCAAATGATAATCGCAATGAAATTGAAGGCATGTTACCTGTGGTTAGCCTCGTTGGAGAATTAAATGTCTATCAAGAGTTAGGCGGACACAGAATTGATATCCCTATTGAGATGACTCCGCTGGTCAACTTTTCTGATTCGACGATTATGTACATCTATCTTAGCGAGGAATATGCTATTGATGACCACAATCGAAGATTGACCAATTTAGTGTACGAAATGAAACCGGAATTCGGCTTTAGCAACCAAGCCAACAACTCAACTCAAACAACTTGGTCATTGAGTGAATCTCATCTAACTGCGGCTGGAGTTGATTTTGCTGACTCGCCTTATGGCTGGTCGGTAACTTTTGCATTATTTGGCGAATTAGAAGGCAGTGAGACCAATCAACTGCTGTATCTCAACCAAGTTGAATTGGCAACTCAACCAGAAAATGTTGGATTAGACGAATTCTTAATGCCGATTTTCGCCATCGTTTTTGGAGTAATTGTAATTTCAACTATCCTCGGTAATATGTATCGGGAAGAACACGGTATGCCGATAATCACTGGACATTGGCATCGTGACAAGGCCAACTGTTTGGTGGTAGAATTGACCACTAAAAATCGACGAATGGAGATAAAATCGTTAGAAGTGGATGGGCCTTGGAAATTATCTTCTCGCTTCAAGAGTCGCTTCATTGAGGCTAAAAAATCAACTAAGATTGAGTTGAAATTCAAACAAGCAGAAACTACAGAGTGTCGTATACACATCAAATTAGAAGTTGATGAACTTGGAGTTTGGACCCAGTTCTTGGCAATCGCCTCCAATGTCAACGAGTAAGCTTTGGCGAAGTTTGAAGAAGTGTAAGTATAGCCTATGTTGGTGCCTGATATGGATTTAGATGAGATAGACAGAGCGATTCTCAATTCACTGTTGAGCGATGCAAGAGCCAGTCAGAGGCAACTGTCAAGAGATGTTGGTGTCGCTCAAGGCACCATTACTAACCGAATTCGTCGTATGGAAGAATTGGGCATCATCAAGGGATACAGTGTGGTAATTGACCCAGAAAGCGTCGGTTGGAACATGACCATTATGGCCGGACTTAGAATAGCCAAAGGAAGAATGATTGATGTACAGCAAAAAATTGCTGCAGACCCAAGAGTGTTCTCGGTTTATGACGTAACAGGAGATTATGACTCAATGGTCCTTGCTCGAGTGAAAAACCGGGCTGATTTAGACGATCTAACCAAGACTGTTTTCACTCTCGATGGCGTTACTAGGTCATTCACTCACGTTGTGTTAAACACCGTCAAAGAAGACGGTATGCCTAGGCCTGCTCCATCAAACAATGATGAATAAGACATTTGAAGGGCGGCCATTAGGCCTAGTCATGCAAAGCAACAGGAATGTCGTGATTTTTGTCTCACTTCTGTTACAATTACTGATGGTTGGTGCTACTGCTGCGCCATTAGCGGACCAAGTTAATCCGATGGGTAATTACGACAAGATGAACTATGATTT
>WTIT01000036.1 GCA_011526375.1 Methanobacteriota archaeon | reverse complement strand
AGGTCACGATTCATAAGTTTGCTCTGTTATTCAAGTTAATAATGTTTAGATGGACGTGAGTCGAATATGATTTGGAGGGAACTTGAACCTCGATTAGAAAACACAATGATATAAACCTCGAGATAGATGTTAATGTCATGCAGCGCCAAAATTTAGACGAAAATGGAGCCTTTCCGGTGGTAAACTTCATTGGAATTATACTTGGATTCGCAAGCCTCAGTACGCTACTTATTGTACAATCACTAACATTCCTACTACCACTATTGTTTGCCCCTATGGTATGTGTAACCCTGTTGTATGTGCTTTACGTATCAAACCAAAACTCATCCAATGATGAAGAAACAATTACAGTAAATCCAGTTAGAGTAGATCTTCTGTGATTACGGTTATAGATTGTTTTCACAAGTGTTTCCATTATCATCGGAGTTTGTCCCGTCTGGACAAATCGTATCGCTCCAAATGACATCGGTAAAATCCACTTGATTGAAAATCGCTCCTGTTAGATTTGACCGAGAAAATTCCACGTCATCCAAATCTGTTTGATTAAATGTTGCTCCAATTAAGTCTACTTGATCAAATGCAATGCTTAATTCTGCAGAATCAAAGGATGAGAATGACATGTTTTCACCCGCAAAGCCTGTGCCAATACTCATACCGCTATAGTCAATATACGGTCCAGTAATAATTCGAAGAGGAGGGACGAGCAAAATTCCTTGAACATCATACTGAGATAAAATCCACGATTCAGAAAAGGGTTCGCCAAATTCCCAGCCATAAGAAGAACTACATCCATGATGCTCAACATCACCGGAAAAAATCCCCACCTTTGCATATCTAAAATCTGTACAATATATATCAGCCTGCTCTAGGTTAGCGCCATCTAATGAAGCATACTGCATGTTCGCATTGACTAACTTAACATAACTCAAATCTGTATTTTCAAGATTAGCATACGATAAATCTGCACCGGATAAATTAGTTTGGCTAACTATAGTCAATCCACTTAAATTTACTCTGGCTAGATTTGCATTAGGCCCCATCAAGGTATCATGTATGCAAATCCATTCATGTGGTAAGGAATTAACTGTACTACAATTCTCTACTCCAATTCCTCTTAACCCGAAAAAGTCTGCATCCACGAGATTTGCTCTGTCAAGGTTAGCTCCATCCAAAACAGCATAGTCTAATCGGGCTTCTACGATGGTTGATGAAAGGTTAGCATAACTAAGATTAATGCCAGTTAAATCTCCAAGTAACCAGCCGGACTGGAAATCAAGCAATGAGGCATTTGCGTAGGGTCCTATTAGAGCTAAATCACCTGACTCATATGAACTATGTGTGCTCCATTCAGTGGGAAGTCTGTAAGGAAATGATAGCAAATTTGTTGCCCTGAGATTATGTAGATTTGCATTTGATATATCGAGACCACTTATATCTGAATATGATAAATCTGAATTAGTCAGGTTAGCCATTGATAAATCAAAACCGCCGAATTGCCAGCCAAAATCTAAGTTCGTTAAATCTAAATTTGACAAATTAGCATTAGGGCCAAAGAGTATATTCTGATAACAAATCCAACCTATCGGTAAAGTACTAGGACAGTTTACTAATTCAACAGCCCTTATTGTGCCAAAATTTGAGTGCTCCATCAAAGCACCTTGGAGATTTGCGCCTGTCAAATCAACATTATCCATCGTCACGCCAGTAAAGTCATATCCAGATAAATCAAAATTTGACATATCCAGATTGGTTAATTCAAACTCATTTGCCTCAGCAATCGTTTGCCAATCAGCCGCCAGGGATTGGCTTTCGAGTAATGCTGATTGTAATTCAACGATAGATTGGTTGAGAGTGTTTAATTGTTGATTAAGTTCATTAACAGATATGTTTGATTGATTCAGTAAATCATCTCTATCCACGATTGACTGTTCAAGTTGTGCCTGTAACATAGAGACATTATTGACGGAATTGTTGAGCTGCTCGTTTTGATTGATAATAATTGATTCTAGTTCATCAATCGATTTATCTTTTTCAGCGATTTGATTTTCATAATCAGAGGTATCAACATCTTCTCCACCAATACATCCAGCAAGAGATGCAGCAATCATAAGCAAGGAAAACAGCACTGCTTTCGGTTTATTCATGGAACTTTCTGTATCGAATACAGCCAATAAACTATTTTGAGTGGATTATCTGTAGTTATTG
>WTIT01000080.1 GCA_011526375.1 Methanobacteriota archaeon | reverse complement strand
AGTATGCTTGATTCGCAGACTGTCCCGTCTTACTCAGGGTGGTTATCTCGCACAGATTGTGAACAAGTAGATAACAAGTCAGTAGAAGAGTATCTGTCACTACATAATGTGTATATCAATAAACGCTCGAATGTTCAACATATCCTTGAAACGTCCTTAGCAGCAAGTAAAGAGGCTGGACAGACATATGCAATTGTTACTTTTGATTTAGCTGTTGCTAAGATCGCATATGCTTTGGTCTGGCAGTATCCCGAGAAATTTAGCCAAGTGATAGTCAGGATGGGAGTGTTTCACACTATATGTTCACTTTTTGGAACTGTCGGGAAAATGATGAAAGGGAGTGGCTTCGCAGAAATCGTTATCGAGGCTGGAATTTGCGCTAGCGGATCTTTGGAGAAGGTCATGTCTGGAAAGCACTATAATCGTGCACTTAGAGTCCATAAATTGTTTGCTGAAGGTCTTGAGCGGCTTTTACTGGAGTGTTTTGACAACATGCAGAACGAAGATTCGATCATCCCAGTTAATGTCCAGACATTGCTTGAAAACCTAGCCAATGATCAGTCAAAGGATAATTTGGACAAATGCTTGGAATGTGATCAATTTCTAACCTACTTTGAGCGATACCAGGTCTTCAAAGACTCTATCAGAGGTGGTAATATGGGCAAAACAGCCAGGTTTTGGCTACAGTACATGGACGCCGTATTTAAGATACTTACTCTCATCAAGGCAACAAAGGAAAATGACTTGGACCTTCACATTGCCGCACTCTATGATCTTTGCCCGATGTTCTTTGCTTTTGATCATAGCAATTACGCCAGATATGTGCCAGCTTATTTGATGACAATGTTAAACCTGCCTGATACCCATCCAGGAGCCAAAGACTTGTTACAACACAATGGATTCAGTGTGTCGAGATCACATGTGCCGAAATGCAGAAATCCGGTAGACATTACAATTGAACAGACAATCAACAAGCATGCTAAATGTCAAGGTGGCATTGTTGGTTTCAGCCGAAATTATTCAGCATACTATCGTTGGTGTTCAACTCGACATTGCAGGGCAAAATATGTTGAGGCAGTACTGGAGCTAACAGATATGCTATCCGAGGAATCATCATTGCACAAAGATCTGCGACGTTCTCAAATGGCTGAAAGTGAGTCAGATGTCAAGAAAGTTATGAATGCTATTTGCTCCTTCACAAATCCATTCGACACTGGACGTAGCACTGAGCATTTATATTGTTTATCGAGTGGGGTTCCTGCCAAACCAGACGTAGCAGAAGACTTACTAAATGCTGCAAGCATTGGCGAAACAAGTATGACAGAATTCCTACAAAACAGGTTAATTGATCGGACAGTAGAGTTCCACAGTCCTATCAAGAGGAACAAGCTGAAAACCTTTGTCACAGCTGAAGTAAAGAAAACTGTGAAGAGCTCCAAAAACAAGATCACACAGATCAAAGCAGAGAGAAATATCTTTGCTCAACTTATACTACTTACAGTTGAGCATGACATTGATCTAGAAGTAACGCTGTCTTATCCGCTTGGTCCTGTCCCGTGGTCACTAGCTACCGCTGATGGAATGCCTGTGAAGACCGATAAGGCAAAGCTACTTCATTACATTGAGTCATCGATTGAACCATTGACCACTCGCCCTAAAGGAGACATTGTACACATCGTTGATGGAAATGCAATTCTACAAAGTCTTGTTTCAATTCCTGATAACTTCGAAGATCTAGCAGAGACTGTTTTCAATCACCTTCCAAAATCTGGACGAGTAGATTTTGTCACTGACACTTACAAGGCGACTTCAATTAAATCTTTCGAACGTACACGAAGGGGTTCGACACCTACATTTCTGCTGTCTGGACCAAAGACCAGAACTCCAAAGGACTGGAAGGGTTTCATGGGAAATGATGACAACAAAACTCAGTTGTTGCAGTTGCTTTTCGATCAATGGAAAACTGAAAAGTATGCTAAAGCTCTTGAGGGTCGATTTGTTTATTATGTTCTTGGTGAAATGTGCTACCGCCTTACAAGTCACGATGGCGAAATCGTGGACGTTTTCCCTGACAATGCGCTGTTCTCATCACAGGAGGAGGCAGACACGCGGATTATTCTACACTGTATGCACATCATAGACACAGAACCTGATAAAACCACGATATTGGTTAGGTCACCAGACACAGATGTTATGGTTTTACTCATGAAGTACTCAAG
>WTIT01000029.1 GCA_011526375.1 Methanobacteriota archaeon | reverse complement strand
GAACACAGCACCGCAGGGTCGCTTGATACGCAGTACGTTGTTAATGGTAGTGCGAAGTCTTGGATGAATTTAAATGGCACTGGCACTATCGCAACAAGAGACACGCTTAATATTTCTAGCGTAACAGACAACGGCACAGGAATTTATACAGCCAACTTGTCTAGCAGTATGAGTGACGCAAATTACTCTATTGGATTTACACAGGGGGGTGCTAATTCCGTTGATATTGTAAAGGTTTATAATGCTTCAACTGTACAAACGGCATCTTTATTTAAACTTTTAAGTTTAACAAGTGGTTTCGCCCCTGTGGATTCTAACTATTTGTATACTTCTGTACATGGAGACCTCGCATAATGCAGACACCATCATTTCAAGGCACACATCTTTGGGATAGATTAGGCTGGGCTAAAGAAAACCTTGAGCCGCATCAGTCAGATTATCGTGTTGTTTACGAAGATAGCATTGATGAGTGCGCTAAGATACTTGTGCCTGACCCTAACTGGATGGCGGCAGCACTACAAGGTGGCATCCTACCGCCTGTGTGGGTGTATCACGAACTGGCAAAGGATGAAGCCCAGCCAGACTTTAAGAAGCATACTCGTGGCTATCTGTTGCATGAGACTGAGCCTGTCGGTGCAATGACAGAAGAAGAAGCTATTGAGTACCTAATTATGAAAGATGTTCCGCAGTCTGTATGGCAGACTTGGGATGAGGGCAACCGCCCTAAGATGGTAATCTGTAAGAAAGAACAGTTACCGCAAACAAGAGAGTGGAGAAACGCTTGGCGTATCTCTGATGAACTAGCCGCATAGGAGTTTAACGTGGTTGATACATACATTGTCGATAAAGACGGTAATCAGGCTAATGCGTCAGAAGTTACCGTACCAGCAAATAGAGACTTTCGTGGTGCATGGTCACTAAGTGGGTCTGTAATCTCTGAGGATATGGATAAAGCCAAAGAGATATTTAAAGATAAAATTCGTGAAGTGCGTAAGCCTTTGCTTGAAGCAAAAGACGTAGAACTGATGAAGGCACTGGAAGCTGGCACTAGCACAACTGCGATTGCCACTGCAAAGGATGCTCTTCGTGATGCACCAGCGGCATCTGCAATCTCATCGGCTTCAACTATTGCTGAATTAAAAGCGGCTTGGGATACAAGTGTATTAGGCGATAGCCCCTACGCATAAGGAGTGTTAAATGGCACTGTCAAAGATACAGGCTGAGAGCCTTAACCTTGCAGACACATACGCTTTTACTGGCACTGTCAGCGGTGCTGGTGGCGGTGTAGATACAAGCAGCGCTATTACTAAAGGCTCTGCCAGCATTAACGTGCTGAGTGGGTTAAACAAAGTGTGGTGGCATTTAGACAGTAACAATGGCGTTATTGATGACAGCTATAATGTAAGTTCATTTACAGATTCCACAGGCTATTCTCAGGTTACATTTACAAACACTATGGACAGCAATAAATGGACTTGTGTTTTAACAAGTGATGAAGTCGAAGCTGTAATGTCTATCTTCGGTAGTTTTGAAACAACTACAGATTGTTATTATCGCTCTTATTATCCAAGGTTAACATCTAATGCTGAACCAGATGATGTGTCCGGCATCCTTACAGGAGATTTAGCGTAATGCCATATATAGGTAAAAATCCAGTAAGCGGTGGCTTTCATAAGCTAGATGCCCTTACTGCATCTGCCACAGCCACTTACGCTTTGACGCTAAATTCTGCGGCATATTATCCAGAGACAGCAAACCATCTGCTTGTATCGTTGAATGGTGTTATCCAAGCGCCACAGGATAGCTTTACAGTATCGGGGTCTAACCTTGTGTTTGATACGGCTCTGACAACTTCAGACAGCATTGACTTTGTTGTTGCGCTGGGTGATGTGCTGAGTGTCGGGTCTGTTACTGATGGGGCTGTTACGACTGCCAAGCTGGGCAATGGTGCGGTGACTGATGCTAAGATAGATACAATGGCGGCAACGAAACTGACTGGCACAATTAATTCAGCTAGATTTCCATCAGGTTCTATTCTTCAAACGCAATACACACAGATTAGTGCAGGGTCATCAATTTCTAGTGCTACAAATACCGACACAGAAATAAGTGCTTTGTCTGTAAATATAACGCCTACATCTGCTAGTAGTATTATTAAAATTGAAACAATGATTAATGGTGAGTGGAGTGACCAAGGTGCGGCTTATAATTCTACTTGGTT
>WTIT01000116.1 GCA_011526375.1 Methanobacteriota archaeon | reverse complement strand
TCGTGTAATTTCACGACGGGCCGAATCTCTTTCCTCACGACAAATGTTCAGAAGGCTACTCAGTTTCTTGGCGAAGACCTTGTATTTGAAAGCCATTCTTTCACAGCTACGGAGTCTTTGTTGAAGGCCCTTCATGGCCTCGATCACAGCCCCGTAGGAAGGATCAAGTGTATTGGACTCAGAGAGAAGATCCTCGGACGGTTCCCCGTCATCGTTAGGATTGTTTTCTCGAAGGCACGCCATGATGAAATTGCCCACAAAGGAACTGAGAATGCTGAATTATCGAGGAGATTTTACCTTTAGCTCTCTTCTGGATAGCGCTGGCGGTGCAAATTTGGCAAATTCAAATGTAAGCGCGAAAGAATTCCAATAAGAGAAACATACGAATCCTCGAAGAAAGAGAAAATGACACAAGACGGAAAAAAGACGTATAAGAACCCACAATGTGGCTACAATCTCCGCTTTTGTCTGCTTCAGATCAGTCATTCAAGCGGAATAAAGAAGCAACATGTCCTCTCACACCGAGCGACACGATTCTGGCAGGAATCGGAAGGTCACCAACACCGTAAAGAGCGAAGTGAGAAAGGTGGAAAAAGGACCCTACGGGAGAAGTCGATCCCCTCATTCCCGTTATTCCTCTCGCCTGCGCCGTGAGGGGAGCCCCGACTCTTCCAGGTTTGGAAGAGGTCGGAAGCGTAATGACCAGTTTCGGTCGAAGAGCAGCAGCTTTCGCCCACGCAAGCCGGTAGAGAGGCCTAGGCCTCGCTCTCCTTCACCACTCCCTCTCGCTGATGAAAACCATAAAGAAGTTGTTATTGAGGAGATTATGAGAGCATCGTCAACCATCGTGCATTGCAGCGACTCTACCGTAGTCGATGTGAACGGACGGATGGTGCATTGCCCTCCTCAGTTTCGACAGGAAGAAAGGGCAAAGTTCGAGGAGTTCCTTGTAATTGCTCCAGAAAGAGTGATTCAGAAATTGCAAGAGAAACCACCATCGACGAAATACGTTCTGAGACCCATCGCGGTCGACGAACCAGTAATGAGCGAATTTATGACCGAGGGCCCGGGAAACTTGTATCAGTCAATTAATGAGGAACTCACCAGGGGAGGCCCAGCTATGGCCATCATTTTTGCCATACCTATTGACGTTTTTAATAATTTTGGCCGGGCGGCCCTGGAACGGCAGTTGAAGTTAATCCGCCATTACAACACAAAGAAACAAATCCATCGAAGCCGTATGTTGGTGTTCTTGCCGATGATAAATGCCATCACTAAGGAGGACAAAAAGGACCAGCAATATTATCTGAAGGATTTCTGTACGAAAGTCGAAGATTACGCCTGGACCTACGATATCAACGAAGCAACGCAGCGCTGGAAGGGATATCAGTACCAACAGCGAGTCTTGATTGATATTAAGAACAAAAGTGGAGGCATGAGAGACGGGCACTATTATAAACTGAATCCAAAAGGTGATATTGTATTGGCATCCCACATTGAAATGATGATGGAAATTCAAAATGAGGGATTCAATCCATGCCGTGATCCGCCAGCCGGATTCAAGACAGCTGTCATTGAAAATTTTGTTCCGACGAATAAGCATGTCGCTGAGTTAGCGGCTGCTGATCTTTCAGCACTAGGGATTCATGATATGGAGGAAGACCTCCTTCAATCCTCTCTCTCATAGAAAGATCAATTTGCTTATTAGGACAATGTGACACGGAAATCGGACTGGACTAGTACAATGATTCAGAAATTTGCCAAAACAACTAATTAAAGAAAAACATATTGCAGCATGATCAAGTGGATATTATTTCTCGTGGCTCATTTGGTGGCTGGCGAAACGAGCGAAGGACTGGACATATGCCTAAAAGGGGCTGTCCTCCGCCCCATGATTTCGCTTTTCGGAGTCAAGACTGAAAATTATGAACTAGAGCAACTCCCCGAAAGCGTCGGGACGGTACTAAGTAACTTGGGACGGACCGTGAGACTGTTCGACGAGAAAATAGAAACCATCACTCCACCTGAGATGGGGAACTATATCGAATGGCCTGGAACGGGAAAGCGGCTTGTTATTTTGGAACGGTGTCCACAAGGCAAAGCTCAACTGTGTTGTGTTCATAGTGGTTACCGGCTGCCCCGACCTCGCGATAACCATGAATTGAAAAAGTTGGTGTACACCGTGGGAAAGTATCAGGAGTACACCGGCGACACTAAGGATTTTTATTTCCCGATCGATGTACA
>WTIT01000024.1 GCA_011526375.1 Methanobacteriota archaeon | reverse complement strand
TGGCGGCTAAGAAGGTTGGACGTTCCTACATTGGCTATGATATCAGCCAAGAATACGTTGACTTAGCCAATCAGAGACTTTCTTCAAATTGAAGATTAGCCCAAAAGATTTAGATTTGAAATTAGCTTTTTGACCCGAATAGGTTAATTTGTACATCACTATAGGCCATTCATGCAGAAGTTAGTTGCTAGCCTCGTTCTCGTAATTATCATGCTATTGTCACCATTTGCTAGTACGCAAGCGAATTACCAGTTAGATGATGATTCTGTTGCAATGGAGGCAACAGATGGATTCTACAATGCAAGTGTTTGGGATAGGGGAATGTTTCCAAGTTTGACTTCGCAGTTAGCCACAGGCGATATGTGGGTTAATGACCATTTTAGATTGCAAAATGGCGGCGGAGTTATTGTAGGGACAATTGACAACCATAATAATGGCTATACTGTGTATGATTTTGATTCAGTAAATATTACCGTTCATGATGATGAAAATTTATTTGTGGCAAAATATGATGCCAACAACAATTTTGTTTGGGTTGAGACTGCACGCAAATCAACAGGTGAAATCGTAACGGCAGACGCAAATGGTAATGTCTACATTAGCGGATATCTCAAAGGTAATGCGCCATTTGGCACTACTGTACTTACTTCTAGTTCCAGCGGCTCACACAACGAAGTATACTATGCTGGCCTCTCCTCGACAGGAAACTGGTTATGGGCAGATGTAATGAGTGTTACAGGTAATAGTCAACAATCATTTTATGGCAATATTGAAGTAGATTCGAATACGAATGAATTGTACTTTTGTGGCAATAGTTATGCGTCTACTACTTTAGGTGCGGTAACAATTACTTCTGGAGCTTTTCTTGGAAAGATGTATGCAAATAATGGAACAGTAATCATTCTAAAATCATTAGATAGCGGTTCTGCTAATCTATTGTCAGTATCTCGATGCCATATGACATTGGGAGCCAATCAGGAGGTTATCGTCGGTGGAACATTTTCTAATGATTTTACTCTTGATGGCGTAGACATCAATCATTTACAAGGCTATGATTTGCTTGTGTTGAATTTTCATTCCAATCTTTCTCTAAATTGGCATTATACATTAGGAAGTTCAGGGTCCCACTCTTTTGATTATAATGCTTATCTTCTTGGCATGGATGTTGACTCATATGGCAATGTGTATCTCGCAGCAACAGTGCCAAATTCACAAATTGGTAACTTCACTCAATCTTGGGCGAGTGCAAACTATGGTACAATAATTAGAGTAAATGCGACATCTCATCAAGTAGATTGGGTAGATTGGCCAGGACATACACAAACCTCTAGCGGCTATAGATATTCAACTGGAGATACATACAGCGTTACCGTTGCACCAAACGGCAATATTGCAATAACAGGACAGATTGAATCCGCAAATGATTACACCTTTGGGAATATTACAAAATACCTAGATAATGGAAATACAAACTCACGAACCTACTATATTGGAGTTTTAGATGCCAACCATGAATGGATACACATTCATTCATTATCAACCTACGATACTGATTCAATATCTGGTTTAGAGTATGACGGGAATGAAATTTGGCTGCCTTGGGCTACAGATAGTGGCGGATACGGGTTAAGTAGTTTAGTTTTTGATGAAGATTATGATGGTATATTTTCACCATTTGATAATTGTATACCTAGTTCCCAACAGTGGAATAGCACCTATGCGAGTGATCAAGATAGAGATGGTTGTCACGATATCCTTGAGGACAATGATGATGATGGCGATGGTGTGTTAGACATCATTGATAATTGTCTTAGTGGTAGGATTAATTGGAATTCCAATGCAGTTTATGACCGTGATGGTGATGGTTGTGCTGATAAAGCGGGAGTAGGATTTTCTCAAGAAATATTCCCGTTGTCGAATTACTCGAATGATGATGAATCGATGGTCACAATAGTTGATTTTGAACCTAGTCCTCTTGGCGGTGCTTTTGTGGCAGGAGAATTCCAAGACGATGCAATGTTAGGAGATTTACTACTTGAATCTCAATGTTATGAATATAGGTCTGGACTTTGTTATACCAAAACTGCTCCATTTGTTGCTAAAGTTGATTCCAATGGAGTTTGGGAGTGGGCAATTTCAATCACAAGTTCCGGTGGCGGCATTGCAAAATCGATTTCAGTTGATGCTTATGGTGATGCTTACGTAGTTGGAGATATTGACATTAACAGTGCTTGTCAAACTTGTTACAGTACGCGTAATGTACACTTTGAG
>WTIT01000021.1 GCA_011526375.1 Methanobacteriota archaeon | reverse complement strand
GTTTGATACTGCGCCTACAGGACACACACTTAGATTCTTATCATTGCCAGAAATAATTGAAGCGTGGTCTGGTCGGTTAATCAGATTGATGAGGGTATCCGGTGGTATTCGTTCAATGCTATTTGGTCGCAAAGAAAGTGAAGAAATGAAGGTAGAACTTGAAAGATTTAGGAGTCGCGTTTTACACGTTCGACGGGTATTGAGTGATGAACAATTGACATCATTCACCTTAGTGACCATACCCGAAAAAATGGGTGTGAATGAAACAATTAGAGCTTACAGTTCACTGATTGAATACCAACTACCGGTTTCATCATGTATAGTTAATAGAGTGACTCCAGAGTTTGATCATCCTTTCCTACAAAAAAGAAGAGAGGCAGAATTACGAAGAATTACAGAACTAGAGGATAAATTGGCTTCAGTTGAGGTTAGTTCTATGGAATTACTAGACCAGGAAGTTGTTGGAATTGATAGTCTAAGGTTAGTTGGTGAGATGCTTTATGGAATCCCGGCTAAACTACCTGACAATCTAGGGCCACACAATGTTGGAACTCTTGTCAAGCACAGCATACATCGCGGCATGTACAGAGAAATTGGTGAAGACAACGAGGTCATTTTCTTACATTTCCCTGGTATCAAAAGAGATGAACTTTCCTTAAGAAGTGATGAGGGAATTCTATTTGTTGGATTAAATGGTCGTGAAAGAGAAATTCCAACGAGCGTTCCTGTCAAAGCTAGCCAAGTCGCCGCCAAACTCGAAGGAGATGTTCTGAGATTGAACATACCACTAAGGAAGGGATGAATTCAAAGGGGAAAACAGTGACGGGATGTCATGGCACTCGAAGGTCTATCCCGGGGAATCTTTCGCTCCTTGGGTTTTCTGAAGAATCGCCGTAAACTTGACGAAGATGAACTTCGAGAGATGACCCGAAGTTTGCGTCGAGCTCTTCAAGAGGCAGACTTTAACGTTCGGCAAACCAAGGAAATCGTCGAGCGAATGGAAACTCGCTTGCGCGAAGAGGAGCCTAGACCAGGATTAACTCTACAAACCCATGCAATGAATATACTCTACACAGAGTTAGTAAGAATACTTGGCCCCGCTCATCAATTCCAGCCAAGAGGGGCTACATTGCTACTTGTAGGTCTATATGGTCAAGGTAAAACCACTACAACAGCTAAACTAGCCGAATGGTATCGCAAAAAGCACGGTTTAAGAGTAGCAGTAATTGAAGCGGACGTTCATCGTCCCGGTGCATATGCTCAACTTTCACAACTACTCGAAGACACCACAGTACAAGTATATGGTGAGCCTGAGAACAAAGATGCTGCACAGATTGTAAGAAATGGGTTAGCGGAATGTTCCGCGGCAGACCTAGTCATTGTCGATACTGCTGGTAGACATCAATTAGACCAAGAGTTAGTCGAAGAACTTGAGAACATTGCGTCTTTGACAAGAGCGACAGAAAGATGGTTGGTGATAGATGCTCAAGTAGGTCAAGCTGCAGGTCCAGTCGCAGCATCTTTTCATCAATTAGCTGGCGTTACTGGAATTGTTGTGACTAAGTTAGATGGTACTGCTAGAGGTGGCGGTGCTCTTTCTGCAGTTGCTGCTACTGGAGCGCCTATAGTCCACATTGGTGTCGGGGAAAAAGTAGCCGACCTAGAAAAGTTCGAGTCTGATCGATTCATTTCTAGACTTCTTGGAATGGGTGATATACAAGGCCTCATTGATTTGGCCCCTGAGGACCTTGATGAAGAAGAAGCAATGCGACTAACTCAAAGAATGATGAGCGGTAGATTCACTTTGAATGATATGTACAAGCAGATGGAAATGATGTCAAAGGTCGGAACTATTGACAAATTAATGTCATTTTTACCTGGTAATATGCTTGGTGGACTCGGAGGCATGTCCAAGTCTCAAAAGCACGCTATGCAGTCCAATCTCGATCGATACAGAACGATTATGGATAGTATGACTGCATGGGAGAAGAATGAACCTGCGAAAATAAAAGCCGACCGAATAAAACGAATAGCACGTGGCTCAGGTGTTCGTGAAAAAGATGTTAGAGAATTAATTGGTCAATGGAATCGCTCAAGAAAGATGATGAAGGGCATGGGCGGTAACAGGAAACTGAACAAACAGATGCGCAAAATGATGAAAGATGGCGATATGGATATTGACCCATCATCGTTCGGAATGTGATTAGTCATCACTAGGTGGCAAATCAGGGATGACCTTGGTGTTAGCCGCTTCTTCCAACGCTTGTCTAGCCTTTTC
>WTIT01000073.1:10393-33979 GCA_011526375.1 Methanobacteriota archaeon | reverse complement strand
GATAACACAGGATCTGGCGACGACACTACCGATGCATCAGATGATACAGAATCTGAAGCAGGTCTCTTTGGTATGTCTTATTCAGTAATCGGTTTGATTGGCGGTGTAGTAGTTCTACTGCTCCTAACCTTGGTATTTGTGAGAGGCAGAAGTTCCAAGAATGACGCATTTGCTATGCAAGAAAAAGCATATTCAGATGCCGGCTATGCTGCTGTTGCTGGAATAGGCGCAGTAGATGCTTCAATAACACCTGAACAATTAGCATATGAGCAGCAACTAATCGCTGCAGGCTATCCTGCTGACTATGCACGTGCATATGCAGACCAACATTTCAGGCCGTGGCTAAAGCAATAATCGAAAGGTAACACTCATGACCTGCCGATATGTCGCAGAATCATGCAGGTAATGATGAAGACGAGCGCAGGAGATATCCTGATCAAGTTATACGCAGATGAAGCGCCAGAAACAGTTGGTAACTTTGTGAAATTAGTAGAAATGGGCCATTATAACGGCTTACATTTCCACAGAGTAATCCAGGATTTCATGATTCAAGGGGGTTGCCCTCACTCAAAAGATCCAATGTCCCGCAGAGCCGGAACCGGTGGCCCGGGCTGGCAAATTCCCTGTGAAGCATCAGCATTGGCTTTGAAGCATGACCGCCCTGGTATTCTTTCGATGGCAAATGCAGGGAGAAATACTGGCGGCTCACAATTTTTCCTTACTACGGTTGCTACGCCATGGTTGAATGGCAATCACGCAGTATTTGGTGAGGTAGTCGATGGCATGGATGTTGTAACTGCTATCGAGAGATGTCGAAAACTCCCGGGCGATAGGCCAGCAGAACCACAACAAATAATCAGTTGCACAGTCGTACAGTGATACATGGCAATCCTAGTTATCCACGGCGGAGCTGGTGGTGATGGGCCATGGTTGGGTAAAACACCACTCGACCCTGGAAGAATCGCATGTATGGAGCGCGTGCTAAAGGTTGTAGGGGCCAAATTAGAAAGCGGTGAAATCGATTGTCTCGAGGCTGCAACATTAGCAGTGGAATTACTAGAAGATGAACCCCTGTTCAATGCTGGCCAAGGCTCAGTTATTGGCGAAGATGGCTCAATAACCATGGATGCATCAATTATGCGGGGTTCTGATAAGGCCGCTGGCTCAGTAATTAATGTGAAAAAACTGAGACACCCAATCAGGGCAGCTAATTTGATTTTACATCAAGGCTGGCCGGTTATGTTGAATAGTTCTGCAGCAGATGATTTTGGGGTAAAATGCGGCATAGAAGAAGTTAGCCAAGATTGGTTGAAAACCGAACTTAGACAAGGCCAATGGGAGCAATGGAAGCGGAATAAGGCAAATCCAGGAGCAACCGATGAGGACGATTCGGTACTTGACCACGACTTAGAGGGGAGAGTTGCTACGGAATTTTCCGATGAAGGAATGGGCACCGTCGGTGCAGTTGCACTCGACATCACAGGCAATCTTGCCGCAGCAACATCGACTGGTGGCATGACAGGGAAACCAGTTGGCAGGGTCGGTGACACCCCAATTATTGGTGCAGGAACTTGGGCAGATGATACAATAGCAGTTTCTTGTACTGGTGTTGGTGAAGCATACATTAGGACCTGTGCAGCGCACACCTTAGCAACAAATTACCAAGCAACAGATGATCTGACCCATTCAGCAGATAAAATCCTCAACGAGGTTGCCCCGTTAGGTGGAAGAGGCGGCTTGATTGCTGTAACTGCTTCAGGAGAGTTTGCTATGCCGTTTCAGACACGGTTAATGTATCGTGGATATTGGAAGAATGGTGAGATGGGGATTGGGATTGGTCCGAAACTCGAATGAAAGATATTATTTAATAATTAATTATTAAGCGTTGACTATGTCGAAACATAGGGTTGGAGATAGGCGAATAATTAGTATTAGCATTCCTGAGGACTTAGCGGTAAGATTGGACCGTAGTGTCGGTAAAGGAAAAGACGGGCGTAGTGCAACGATTGCAAAAATGATTGACAAAGCACTGAATCCTAAGCCAAATCAAACATTACAAAAGGCAGCTAAACCCTCAACCAAGGAATCCAAAGGCGTACGTATCGAAAGTGATACAATGGGCGATTTAGAAGTTCCAAGAGATAGGTATTATGGTTGTCAAACCGCTCGTTCACTGATTAATTTTGACATCGGTATAGATACAATGCCCAGGGGAGTAGTGCGCTCTTTTGGAATTCTGAAACAAGCAGCAGCGAAGACTAATGTTGCGCTGAAACAATTAGACGGCGAAGTAGGCAGTCTGATTATTCAGGCCGCCCAGGAGGTTATTGATGGCGAATTAGACGACCATTTTCCACTTCGAATTTGGCAAACAGGCAGTGGAACTCAATCAAATATGAATACCAACGAAGTTATCGCCAATCGAGCCATTGAAATCGCTGGCGGCGAATTGGGCTCGAAAAAACCAGTTCATCCTAATGACCATGTCAATCGAGCACAATCCTCCAATGATACATTTCCCACGGCAATGCACATAGCATCGGCTGAAGCCTTTGTTCATGATTTACTTCCTAGTGTAAGGGCACTACGAAATGCCTTAGATGACAAAGCCAAGCAATGGTCTGGGATTGTGAAAATAGGCCGCACTCACCTGATGGATGCAGTGCCGCTTACCTTAGGCCAGGAGGTTTCTGGTTGGGTTTCCCAATTAGATGCTGATTTGCGAAGATTGGATTTCGCATTAGATGACCTGTTTGAATTAGCGTTGGGTGGTACAGCTGTTGGAACAGGACTCAACACACATCCGTTATTTGCTCAAATGGTCGCAGATGAAATCTCCAATATAACGGGACTTAGTTTTGTTAGTGCAGACAACAAATTCGCGCAATTAGCAGCCCATGATGCCGTTGTCGCTGCTAGCGGCGCTTTGAATACTCTAGCAGTAAGTTTGATGAAGATAGCCAATGATATTCGTTGGTTAGGTTCTGGTCCAAGATGTGGCCTTGGAGAATTAGCCTTGCCAGCAAATGAACCGGGATCTTCAATCATGCCAGGTAAAGTCAATCCTACGCAAGCAGAGGCAATGACGATGGTTTGCTGCCAAGTAATGGGCAATCACACAGCAATTACTGTTGGCGGTTCACAAGGGAATTTTGAATTAAATGTCTACAAACCAATGATGATTCACAATCTGCTACACTCAATCAGACTACTAACAGATTCATGTCGTTCAATGAGGGAAAATTGCGTTGAAGGATTAGAACCTGTAGCAGATAATATCAACCAACATCTTGAAAATTCTCTCATGCTGGTTACTGCTCTAAACAATCACATTGGTTATGATAAAGCAGCTAAGATAGCAAAGAATGCCCACGAAAATGGCTTAACACTTAGGGAATCCGCGTTAGGTTTAGGTTATCTAACAAACGAGGAGTTCGATGAGTGGGTTAGGCCAGAGCAAATGATTGGACCGTCTGTGAAATAATCACAAAAAGTCTGCGAGGGACATCTGCTTAGACCGGTCATTTTGGAATAATGAGTCGGTACTATTTGCTAACCATTCGACATTTTGTTTAGTATAGGTATCAACACCATACTTTTCCATAACGTGCTGTGTGACCTTGATGTATTTTCTTACTGCCCCTTCTGATACGGTAAGGGCGAGATTACCATTACACAAATCACCTTGAGACTTCGAAATGCCGAGCGAACCAAAACCAGCATTGCTTGCTTTGCTTTGCTGGATACACTTGCCGGCAATAGGCATCCGACGGTATGAATGAGCACACTTTAGACATCGAACCTTTTGTCGAGCAAAAGCATTGAGATTGCCTCTTAGGTCTGGTAAAAAGTGGGAGCGAATTACGCTTGAAGCAACCTTTCTCACGTCTACTGCACGCAGCCTGTGACCTAGGTCTAATTGCCCATTCATTTTGTCAATCATGGTATCAAGAGTCTTGTACGCAGAGAGATTGGGGCCAGCAGAAATAGAAGCACAATCGTGCGTAAAACCATAGCCACGCACCGCAGCAATTGATTCCAACCTCCGCTCAACAAAGTCTACTCTATTAGCAACAGATTTTGGGTGTGGGCAATCTTGGGTCGCTTCATAGAAATCTCGCTCATAGTACCAACCAGAGTCAACATTCAATGCTTCTTTGTCAACTTCTGTCGGATTCAATCTGGTTGTTAGAACCAAAGGAGCATCCATTTGACCGCCTCTATTTGCTGGTAAAATTTCACGGCTAAAATTGAGTAAACCATCCATCAGTAACATGATTGCATCTTCATCCCCGTCACAATTTCTTCGCTTAGATGCGTGGAAAAGTGGGTGTGCATAACCGCCAGAACAATCAGCCCAGCCAATGATTCTTGACAATACGCCACCGGAGGTGTGCGGCGCTAACGCACAAATTAGATGGCCAATTAGATCATCAGCATTGGTTACATTGTAATATGCCTCAAGACCGTAATATCTCGTTAGCAATTCATCGACAAATTTTGCAGTTCTGACAAAGTAGTCGCTAGCATTCTTGGCCACAATGAAATCCTGAGGATATAATTCGAGCATTTGGTCATCTGATGTCAATTCATTACCAAGATAATCATGGGTATAGCCTAAATTAACTAATTTCTTCCATGAAACTTCAATTTCTTTTGGCTTAAAATGAGTTACGGGAACATCGCTCATATCAAACCTAACCGTCCCATCTCTAAACACGGGAATATCATATTTCGCCCTTAACATCCCCTTTTCTAGGGCTTCAGGAGTTTGATTTTTGCTGGCAATTTTCTTCATACACTTGACATTATTAGGGACCCTTTCAAGCCCGAGATTTATCATCGCATCTTCAATCATTGATGCGATTGGTACCGTGGTAATTTCGCCCCTTCTTCTTCGATTTGCGTCTAATTCTTTCTTGAATTCAGTCCGGCCACCACACTTTTCGCCGGGCATAGATTCACCGTACTGGTTCACTTTCCGGTGATGACATGAAAGCATTGGAGACTTTTTGCCGCAGGTATTGCAGGTTCTCAATCCTAATTGGACGCGAATATCATGTTTATCTGCAGCATTGGTCAACAATCTTTGATTGCCACCATTCAAATCTATTGGAAATAAGGTATGTGCCATCGGATTCATCACCCTCGGAGCGGATTTTTCCGGGCGGCCCATGCGGCAACCAATTCTAACTGGAGCAGAATGGTGCCACCTTAATTTTGAGATTTTCTTAATTACTGGAAGAATGCCGTCAACTCTGTAATCGTCTCTATCGATTTGAGAAGCGAGAAATTTCTTAGCATCTTCTGGCCCTTCATCGGGGATGCTTGCAGCAGCAATTCGCCCAATTTCGTCGGTTTCCGCAATTGATTTGCCCTGCTGCCTCGCATTGGTCTCAGCAGATATTCTTTGTATGGCGCGCTCTTTTTCGAGCTCTTGAAGGCGACTTTCTTCTTTTGATAAAACGGCTTTAGCAAGTTTCAACTTAGCAATTTTGTCTTCGAACATCTGTTTTGAATCAACGATATTGATGATTTTATTTTCATCAACCACAAATCCGAGTGATTCGATGAGGGCGGACCAACCACTGGTAATGACCAAGTCGTTGCCATCGTGGTGATGCGCAAGCCCCAAAATCAGTGCACAACCTTTAGCAATGCCATGTTGTTGTAAAGTCCACAAAGCCGATGGCTTCTGGTCGAAGATGAAATCTTCTAAAGAAAATGCTGGGCCTGGGACATTTGTAATCTGGTCGATTGTCAAATCAGCAGGTGGCATTTCCTGCATGATTGCCGGATTCCAATTAGCAACGCCTCCCGTTATTCTCAAACATCTATCTTCACGTTTCGGCATTAAATCAATGTCTTTACCATTCGAGAAATTTTCGATACTCGCAGTTTTTAGTAACGAGATTAATTGAGGAACCCACTCAATAGGCAAGTCAAGAAACCATGGGTTATGCGGTGGCGGCAATGAGGTTTTGAATTGCTCAGCGATTGCTCTTGCTTGAGTCCAAGTTGGTTGTTGAGTGACGAGAAATCTGTGCCATCGCAATCTCACATTGAATCTAAGGTTAGTATCTGAAAACTGCTCTTTAGTTAGGCCAGGAACTCCACTAGGGCAATCGCTTTTCGATAGACCCATAATCTTACAAAAATCCTCTACAGATTGCGGTGAGTTCAATTCTTCGATCAAATCGCTTGCCCACCAATCCATTGAATATCCTGCAGGAACCAAATTCTTGTTGTTCTCCATGAATTCACCATAGCCAATAACAATCTCGCCATTATCCCAAATTGTCGCAATGTCAGCTTTCAGTTTATTGAAACTAGCAATCGTATCACACCTTGTGAAACTTCCATCCTGTAGGACGACCCATGGACCGTCAGTATAGTCTGACGGGGTTATTGCGCAAGCTTTTCCCGGGCGCTCAATTTTCATTTGCGTTCCTATGGTAATGAAGTCATCCATGGCTAACATACAGGCAGGATTTACCGATGCTGCTGCCAAGCCAGAAGGCCTTGCTCTACCGTATCTCAGGCGGAACCCACCGGGTTCTTGAGGGGCGCCAAAAACAGGCCTACCGGCGATTATATCATTCATAAATTTGGTAATTGGCTCGGTTAACCTTGATTTGAATTTGACATCCTCATCATCTTCTTTCTCTTTGCCTTTTTCAGCGAATTTACTGATAAAATCCCATCCCGCTATTTTCATTCTTTCAGTATGTTTTTGGATTTTGGGCGCTTTCAAGCACATACCTTCACCAATAACGAGCAGGACCCCACCGCGAATTCTCGCCTCATCGATATTTCTCACATTTCCATAACCCGCACACTCAATCCGTTCAGTAGATTCTCCGTTAATCATGACCGGGCAGGCCCTGACAATTTCGTCAATCTCCTCTGGACTTGGGCGGTACTGCAAATTACCACGATAGAGTCCAAATTCTTCTTTGACACGTTCAACCTCGGGATCGGTTGGTTGGTATTTTCCGACATTTAATTCGATTCTAATCATGTCGGCAATCAGTACTGCTAGTGCTTGGGCAGTCCCTCCCGCAGCTCTTATCGGGCCGGCAAAATGCACTGAAACAAATTGAGAACCATCTAAATTATTCAACAGGCGAACTTCGCTAATTCCTTCGAGCGGAGCGACAAGAACCGCCTCGGTTAGAATTGCTAGGCCGACTCTTAATCCTACATCGATGGCTGTAACCAAATCGTGGCCTTGGTCACGAAACCCTCTAGCTACTGATTGAGCCATTAACATTGATGTAGTCTCACGGTCATGCTTAGCAAGCATACTTCGGATATCGTCAGCAACCTCATACTCTCCGAGATATTCAACCAGCAACTTTTCAGTTCTGCCCGCCAAATCTGCGGCTCTTGGTATTTCCACAAATGGTTTGTAGTCGAGATTTTTTGATCTGGCAATTTCAGCAATACGATAAGCATCTTCCGTTCTTTCATCCATCCATTGCTGGTAATTTTTCATCTCATTTTCAAGTCTCGTAATGTCAATACCGTCGAGGGGATTCAGGTCGGATTGTACCTTGACCGTATCTGCCATGCCCCTCACTATTAGGCATGATAGCCGGCCGCTTATCAAAAATTGCCTATTTTTACTTGTTCTCATAAATTCTGATTTTTTCTTAAGATAATTAGGCAATAGTTAACGAAAGTTCATGTGCCATTTGCCTAACCATTGGCTGAGAGACATGTCACAATCAATACGCAGTCACCCAAAATGGCCGAGACTTGTTGATTTAGTCAGAGAATTGGCCTTCATTGACGGCGGCAGTGATGATGCATTTACTCTAGCCAGTGGACGCCAATCGCGCTGGTTCTTCGACACTAAGCCGGTAATGATGCATCCGGAAGCGAGCCATATCATCGGCGAGATGCTCAACATCAGAATGGATGAATTGCAGGCAGACTTTGTTGGTGGCCTTGAACTGGGCGCAGTGCCATTAACCGCTATTGCAGTCACCATGTCTGCCAGAGATTCTCCTAGAAGAGGATTCATGGTTCGAAAAGAGGCAAAAGGTCGAGGCGGAAGAAAAACCAACAATCCCCCGGGAATAGAGGGCTCTTCCTTGGAAGGTGGTGGAAAAATCGTTATTGTGGAGGACGTTACAACTACCGGAGGCTCAGCTATCAAGGCAGTACAGAGGATACATGATGATACGAACTGTCAGGTAATCGCAGTGATAAGCATAGTAGACCGCGAAGAGGGGGCTAGTGAGGCATTTGCTGCCGCAGGTATAATGTTTGAAAGTTTGATGACTCGAAGTGATGTTGCTGACTTATGAGGAATTTTATGACCCGAATTTTTCATCCATTATCAGAATCCAGTGAGGGTTTATTCGAAAATAATCCTGATAAAACTTCAATTGAACAATTCAAATTTTTTCACGCAGATGAAGGTAAGCCGCTAGCAACGCCGTGGCAAGTAGCGCTGTCAAGAGCAATTATGCTACGCGATTATCAAATCCCAGAAGGAGTGATTCTTGATTGTGCCTGCGGTAGCGGGATACAAATCGCGGCATATTCTGAGATACTGAAACGCCCGATAATCGGCGTTGAGTTGAATGAAAGTCGTGCTAGGGCCAGTGCAGTAAATTTCCGTACAGTCTTTACCGAACGCGGAGATAATTCTCTCGAGCGAATAAAGAATAGCGTATTTGTTGCGGGGGATGGAAGAGATGGCTCAGCAATAATGTCGTTGTTGAAACTTGAAAGTGAATCGGTTGCCTTTCTTCATCTAGACCCTGCTAGACCACGCAATAGTCGAGCTCATGCGCTGAGTGAAATGGCGCCAAGGTTAGATGAGGTATTCGCCGGATGGAAGCCACATATCAAAAGCGATGATGCCGGTCCAGCAATATTGCTTGACTTGTCACCTCGCTTGTCTCGAAATCAAATGTTAGAGGTTGAAGATCTGGTGGAAAATTTTTGGCCAAATACCAATAAAACATGGACTTGGACATCACGTGGTAGAGGCAGAGTTGACAGGCTTGCTTTGTGGCTAGGAGCAATTGCTGAGCCAACTTTACCGAGAAGATTTGTCAGAATCCCTCCCGACCCCACCATGCCACCATTCATTTTGTTAGGCGGCAAACCGATAGCACACCAAGCAGAGCCTTCTGAGGAACAATTCATACAACCACAAAGAGGTAGCTATGTTTCAATTATCGATGCCGCCTTAGTGGAATCTGGTATGGCCGATGATTGGTTAGGTGACTTGTCGCTGGGAAGTTATGTTTGGGCGCAGTACCACGGTAGGAGGCCGGTAATTTACCATCAGGAGCACATAAAGCAACAATCTTCACTGACTAGTAATTTAATAGTTGCAACCGGGCGTGTAGTAGACCTGATTAATGAGGAATTAACCTTGGAAACTGCAGATAAATTTGTTGAAATATTTTTACAACACGACATTGCTAAGTTAACTATCAGGGCTAGTTTAAACCCTAATTTACAACCCAAATTACAGGGGTCATTCGACCGTCAGTTAGCAAGGCGACACGGTTCAAGAGAAGCATTTTTGTTGCACAATCCCAACGGTGAAAATTACCTATTATGCATCAAAAATTAAACCGATTTTCATGATAATATCATAAATCAAAATCAACTTGCTGCATCGCGGTCTTGATATATGGGAGGTTGGTCGGGAACTTGCTTCACACTGTGTGTAAGCATCAAGGTGAAAAGAAATGGCACAACCGAAAACCGAAGACTTAGGAGAAGATTTTTCTTACATACTTCGTATGGCAGATACCGATATTGACGGTCTAAAACCGCTTGCTACAGCCCTAACTGCTGTAAAAGGAGTCGGTGCAAGAACCGCTAACCAAATTTGCAAAAACACCGGATTTGACGCAGCTTCCTTGGCTGGCCACCTATCTGTTGAAGACCAAGAAAAACTACGTCTAGCCATCGAAGGCTACAACGAGTCCGTGCCACTATGGATGCTCAACAGACAGAGAGACCTAGAAACTGGCGATGAACTTCACCTAACAGGCCAACAGGTCAAATTAACTCTCAAAGACGATATTACCAGGCTTCGTTCTATCAAATGTTACCGTGGTGTAAGACACGCAAGCGGCAACAAGGTACGTGGCCAGAGAGGCCGTTCAAATGGCCGTGGTGGCTTAACACTTGGTGTAAACAGGAAGAAGTGAGGGATTTAGATGGGAGAGCCAAAATTTTCGAGACCTAAGTTTGACACGCCTTCTCACCCGTGGAAGGCTGCACGAATAGAAGAAGAGCACGCAATCAAAGCCCAACACGGGTTGAAGAACATGCGTGAGATTTGGAAGGCAAAATCACAATTGAGGCGCCACCGAAGACAAGCAATGCGCTTGATTGGTATGGTCGACACCAGCGAAGGGCACGGTAAGAGAGAAATGGAAGACTTGCTACGCTCTCTACACAACAAAGGATTAATTCAATCCGATGCAACATTGGACGATATCCTGTCGCTAGGAACTGAAGATATACTCAACCGACGTCTACAAGCACAAGTTTACTACAAGGGTCTTGCAACCACCATGAAACAAGCAAGACAACTTGTCAATCACGGACTGATTTGTATCGGCGATCAAAAGGTAACCATTCCATCCTACCCAGTTTCAAGAGATGAAGAAGAGCACATCAAGTATCACCCTGGTAGCGGATTAAACAACCCAGAACACGCTATCAGAAAAGCCATCGAAGGACGCCGAGAAAAGGCTGAATACGCAGTAGAGGAAGTCGACCCTGAAGCAACCGCAGAATTTGCTGCTGAAGTTAAGGCCGCCGCTGAAGCAGCCCCAACAGTAGAAGAAGGAGGCGATGAGTGATGACACGCAGAGCAATCGTCAATATTTTTAGTTCCTACAACAACATTCTAATGACTGCTACAGATTTAACCGGTGCAGAAACCATTACCACTTGTTCTGGCGGTCAAATGGTCAAATCATCAAAAGATAGCGGCGGACAGTTCGCTGCCACAAGAGCGGCAGAAAAACTTGCAGATGCCCTAAAAGACAAAGAATTCACCCAGCTCATTGTCAAGTACCGAGCTCCAGGAGGAAATCTGTCCAACAATACCGGACCAGGTGCACAGGCAGCAATTAGAGCGTTGACTCGTGCCGGCATGACAATTACTCGAATCGAAGATGTAACTCCAATCGCCCACGATGGGACCAAGAAGAAAGGCGGTCGACGTGGTCGACGTGTATGATATAGTGGTGATATAGTGAAAGCACAGATTGTAGAAGGCTGGCCAAAAGAAAACTCGATTAGGATTTCACTTAGTGAAACCGACGCATCCCAAGTAAACGCAATCCGAAGAGCACTTATCTCTGACGTACCAAAACTCGCCATTACCAGAGTTAACATCAGTCAAGGAGTTGTTGAAACCGACGGACAAATCCTAGAATCAGTAAACGTACTACCTGATGAAATGCTAGCACACAGGCTAGCAATGATTCCAGTTCCTACATACCCAGAAGAAAATTTGGATTTCTTTGAAACCTGCCCGGTCTGTATCGATATGGTTGAAGCTGAAAAAGGCTGTCCACAGTGTCAAGTCCTCTATTCATTGAATGTTCAAGGCCCAGCTCCAGACGCTGAAGAAGATCACATCACTGTTTATGCAGGAGATCTGACGACAATTTCAGATCCTATGTTTGACATTAAAGAAGAACACAGAAGAATTCCAATTACCATCCTTTCCAAGGGTCAATACCTTGAGTTGTATGCATTCGCAACCCTCGGTCGCGGTTCAAGTCACCAAAAGTGGTCACCGGTTGCAGGAGTTGGATTTAGCAATAGAAATGTTGCCAAATTAAACAACGCAAAGAAAGCCGAGGCATTGTTTGCCTTGAATCTAAAGACAAGTGACGGTAGAGACATAGATGCCAAGTTGTTCAAAAACAAGAAAGTCGAAGACGTAAACACCGTCATCGATTTAGAAAGGGCTCTCCACCAAGTTGGACCAGGTACCGGTCGTGATGCAGACTTCGATGGGGCTATTACTCTAGAGCCAGTTGAGGGCGATTATGTGCTATCCTACGAGACAGATGGTAGCTTAGACCCAGTAACTGCCTTTAATCTAGCAATGAACGAGTTAAGCAGCAGATTTGCTGGCCTTAGTGAAGAGATTTCTGCAGCACTAAATTGAATCAGTAGTGACTATATTCAATTCCCAACTGGGAATGGACGACTTTTCGACCATTGTCCACAACACTTCCAATAATTTTAATCCCAGCCATTTTCTCACTTAGCCAAGAATGGATCTTATCAGCATGTTCGGAATTTACTGCGATAATCATTCCACACCCCATATTGAATGTTCGATACATTTCCCAAGTTTCAACGCCACCAATTTCTGCTAACCATAAAAATTCAGGGTGTGGAGCAATCGGGTTATCGATTTCCCATCCAAGTTGTTCATGCAGCCTTAATAGATTGGATAAACCCCCGCCTGTGATGTGACAAATTCCCCTAATGTCCTTGACTGAAAATCCATTTTCTCCTGATTGTGCACTCTTGATTAAATCAACCACAGGGTCACAATATATTCTAGTCGGATTAAGAAAAATCTCTCCAAGCGTCATCTCGCCGTTTGAATCATTAAATCTCATTACTTCTCTAATTGAACTTGAACTATCAAAGGGGGCATTATCGGTATATTGCAGGCCAGCATGCTGCATAATTTTGCGCACTAATGAATAGCCATTTGAGTGGATTCCCGAAGACGGTAATCCAATCAGAACATCACCTGCTTGTAGATTTTCGCCGGTGATGGCTTCGCCTTTTTTCAAATATCCAAGAGCGGTTCCAGACAAATCTAATTCGGTAACAATGCCCGGTAGTGAAGCGGTTTCTCCGCCAGCCAGAGTTACTCGAGCAAGGCGACAAGCCTCGGCTAATGAAGCGCCAAGGGCAGCATGTACCTCAGGGTCTGGTTTAGGTACTGCAACATAATCAACAAAGGCGATTGGCTCAGCTCCAACACACAGCAAATCATTAACATTCATCGCCATGCAATCAATTCCAACTCCAGCCCACTGATTTAGCATAGAAGCAATTTGTAACTTGCTGCCAACACCATCGGTTGCTAACGCCAGCAGATGGTCGCCAAACTCAATCAAACCACCAAATCCTCCAGGCAAATCAACAGGTGCTCCGGGAGTTCCTGTAGAGCGCACAGATTTTCCCAGCGAAGAAATTAATGAAGCGACAGCCGAGCCTTCAAGGTCGATATCGACACCCGCACTGGCATAGTCCATCTTATCAGACATATTTGTTCCAGCAGTAGACAGGCAATGAATAAATCGGCTCAGTTATTGAGGGCCTTTGCAAGCATTGGCATGCTAATATCTAATCGATGTTCGATACCGGAATGAGTCCCTTCGAATTCCTCCCAGTGGTGCGAAATACCATATTTTTCAAGCAGTTTAATCATCATGCGACTACCATATTGGATGCCATATTGGTCTTTATTACCGCAATCGATGTACAACAAATCTAGTGATTTGAGAGAAGTAGTATTCTGTTGAATTGAATTTAATGGATCAAACGCTAACCAATTATTCCAAGCCGCATTGTTCAATGTACAGGTTTCTAAATCAAAAGGCAACCTAATCCCGATTTCGGAATCAAAAATTTCCGCAGAATCGTAAGATGCCGCCATAGCACAAATCATCAATGCATGGAAATCGTCACCACTTAATTTACTACAGTTCTTGGCATGTTGGAGAAAATTATCTAAATTCCCTTGTTGGTTTATTTGAGTCGCGGTAGTTGGAAAGTCAGACCGGTATAGCACATCAAACCCCACATCGCCTGAATGAGAAGCAATAGCATTCCATTCACCCGCATGGTGAATTGCGTTATGTAAGGCCCCATATCCTCCCGATGATTTGCCGAATAGAGCAAATTTACCATTGGTAGGATAACGTTCTGCAATAATTGGTTTTAGTGATTTGTGCAGCCACGAACTCCATCTTCCGATGATTTGTGAGTCAACAAATTGGTTACCTCCCAGCGATGTAAAGCAATCCGGTAAAACCAGAATAGTCGGTGGCATTTTCTTTTCGTTGACCAATCTTTCATGTCTTTGCGGCAGAGTTTCAGCAAATGCTTTCCATCCAGCTCTAGCTAAACCTGAAGAGGTAAAAGGTGCCAAGTAAATCATTGCAGGTAGTTTTCCTCCTTGTTCAATCAATTCTAATCCTTGTTTTGGAATATGGACGATTGTTTCCCTTTTTGTTGGGTCTTGCAACCGATTTTCCAATAAATCTGAATCGATAACAATTCGTTCAAGACTTCCCTCAATAGGCGCGAAACTATGCTCGGGCATGAACAGTCCATTGGGTCATTACTGATTTGTTCGACGGTTGGCGCGAGTTACAATGGACACCAATTTTTAGCCAAAATTAGTATGGTGTAATGGTGAAAAACTCCAGTGGAAATACAGGGGTATTGAGAATTGATAGAAGTAATGATATACCGTGGCCAAATAGTCTGTTAGTCTAGCGTAGTAGGTTTGGTGATATTTGTGTTGCAAGAGTTTGATTTAGCTGCAAGATGGACTTCCATGATCCAAGATTTGTATGCTGAAGCAGTGCACAACCTTGCTCAAAAGTGGCCAGACGAACAATCTCTTGAGGTTTCATATCGAGACATAGAAGGTTTTGATGATGAATTTGCCCAGAACATCATAGCACATCCCGACTTACATTTCCAAGCAGCAAACCAAGCACTAAGACAGTTTCTTCAGGACGAAGGCCACACATCAATGTACCCATTTGTGAGAATAGTCCACTTGCCGAGTGACCAAATTAGGACGGTCTCACAATTGAGGGCTGATGACATCGGCATGATGCTAGCGATAGATGCCATTGCCACTAAGATTTCTGGCGTTAGGCCAAGGATTTACTCAGCTTCATTCATGTGTTCATCATGCGGACATATTACTGAGGTCAAGCAACCAAATGAGCAGGAACTGATCGAACCACTAGAGTGTTCTCAAATCGATGGTGGTTGCGGTAGACAGAAGCGCCAAACTAGATTTGTTTTGCAAGAAGACGACTCGATTTTGATCAACTCTCAATTTATCGAACTTCAAGAATCTCCAGAGCAACTCAAAGGCGGAATACAGCCTGAACGAATCATATGTATCGGCGAACATGATATTGCCGGTAAGCTGAACCCGGGCGATAGAGTAAAGGCTAACGGAGTACTATTCATCCGTTCACAAAGAAAAGGCGGAAAGGATACTCCAGTGTTTGATATATTTTTGAGAATTCACTCACTTGAGCGACAAAACGTTCCACTTGAAGAGATATTGATCACTGAGGATGAGGAGTTAGAAATCAAAGAATTAGCTAGCCGTTCAGATATTTACGATTTGTTTAGCAAAAGTATTGCCCCCTCAATCTTTGGTATGGATCGAGTAAAAGAGTCCCTAATGCTTCAATTGTTTGGCGGCGTTGCTAGACTTAACCCGGATGGAACAAGAAATCGTGGCGATATTCACATATTGCTAATGGGCGATCCTGGTGTAGCAAAATCGCAATTGCTAGATTATATGTCTAAGATTTCACCTCGTGGCCAGTTTACTTCGGGTCAATCTGCTTCTGCCGCTGGATTAACAGCAGCAGCAGTACAAGACTCAGCTGCTGATGGACGCTGGACTCTAGAGGCTGGAGCACTAGTCTTAGCCGATTTGGGACTCGCATCGATTGACGAATTCGACAAAATGAATGAGGCCGATAGATCAAGCATGCACGAAGCTATGGAGCAGCAAACCATTTCAATTTCCAAAGCTGGAATTAATGCCAGTTTGAGAACACGTTGTGCGGTTTTGGCTGCAGCCAACCCGAAGAATGGTAGGTTTGAACCAATATCGGATACACCTTTTACTGCCCAAATTAATCTAGCACCACCATTGATATCTAGGTTTGACATCATTTGGTTATTGACCGATAATGCGGAAAAGGATAGAGATTCGAAAATAGCCCAACATATCATCAACAATCGATTACTTGGAACTAGTGAATTATTGGTAAATCAGGGAAGCGCTCCTGACCCATCAAGAAAACTATCATCATCGACACAAAAATCTCAAGACGGCGATGAAATATTAACTAAAGCCCTAATCAGGAAATACATTGCTTATTCTAAGCGGGCTATTCATCCAAAACTTGACGAGGATGCAAGAAACCGTATCGTAGAGTTCTATGTTGAAACTCGAAAGAAAGGTGGTGAATCCTCAGACAGCGTTTCAATCACCGCTCGTTCCTTAGAAGCAGTTGCCCGTATGGCGGAAGCAAGTGCAAGAATTAGATTGTCCGAAATAGCCAATATTGAAGATGTAGATCGGGCCATTCGGTTGACGAGAACCTGGCGTAATGAATTGATGGGCGATAATTTTGATGAAACTACTTTACAAACTGGTAGAAAAGCATCAGCAAGAAATCATGAGAGAATCTTGCTAGATACCATCAGAGATTTAGAATCAAGGTCACAGGAATCGATCAAGTATGCAAATAGGATCGATATCTACAATGAAATGCAAAATCACAATGTTGACCGAGCAAAAGTAGACAATATGATTGAGAAGATGGTTAGAGATGGAACATTGATGTTGCCAAGAGGCTATGATACAATTCAAACACTAAGATAATCGCTGCTATCTTGAACAATGAACTACTGGGGTTACTATGGCGGAGTCGCATTTCCCTGAACCTGAAGGCGATGTCGCTGACGCGGAAGGACTTAACCCAGATAATCTAGGATTTATGTGTGGTATTGAAGTACACCAACAATTAGCAACTGGTAAATTACACTCTAGACAACCAGGTGATTTATACGATGTCACAATGGATACTTTGCCTAAAGAATGGCCACGCTTCTCCCGTAAATTGAGAGCAGCAAGAGGCGAAGGTGGAAAAATAGACATCGCAGCGCGCTTTGAAACACGACGCAATCGTTCATTTGAGTATGTGCAATCACCGAATTCGGGCTTGATTGAATTAGATGACCAGCCACCATTATCTCATGATAGTTCAGCGTTGGACATCGCACTAACAACGTCAGCATTGCTCAATGCCAAACCCGTTTCATTACTGCAGACGATGAGAAAGACGGTTGTTGATGGGTCAAACACTAGTGGTTTTCAAAGAACTACATTAATCTCAACAGGTGGCATGTTGGAAACCTCATCTGAACCCGTCGGAATTTCAGTACTATGTCTTGAGGAGGATAGCGCAAGAAAGCTCGATAGTTATGCAACCGATGCGGGTGAGTGCGTAATCTACAACTTAGACAGGCTAGGTTTACCATTAATCGAGATAGCAACGGAGCCCGATGTTAAATCGCCTGAACATGCCAAGGAAACATCCATTGCATTAGGTAGGACTCTCCGACAAACACGTCGGGTAAGACGAGGTCTTGGTAGCATAAGACAGGACTTGAATGTGTCAATTGCCTGTGGCGATCGAATAGAAATCAAGGGCTGTCAAGACCTTAATTGGATTCCTCGTATAATCAAGTTGGAAATGGCTCGTCAATTACATTTTTACCGATTGGCTAACACTCTAAGGTCTCAATTATCTCTACCACCTTTGCCGAGCGACAGGAGACTTGATGATGTGGAGCTAGAATCATCGGTCAGGGAAAAAGTAGCACGAGCACTACCTTTGAAATTAATTGATGTCACTCAGAATTTTGCTGATTGTGAATCCAAGATGGTGGTTAATGGCTTGAAAAAATCCTTTGCAATGTTGGCCTTACCATTGCCTGGGTTAGCCGGTAAAATTGGGAGCAAGCGACTAGACAGTGAAGGTTCTCAACTACCTAGACTTGGCCGAGAATTAGCGGGTGCAGCAAAATTAGCAGGTGTGAAGGGAGTATTCCACTCAGATGAACTACCTGCATATGGTATAGAAAGCGATAATGTTGAGAGTGTAAGAAAAGCACTTGAATTATCTGAAGCTGATGGTTTCGTGCTTTGTCTAGCGCCGTCGTGGCAAGCAGAATTAGCTTTAGAGAGCGTATTGCTACGTGCTCGTGCTGCTTGGCATCGAATACCTCAAGAAGTTCGCAATGTGGTAATCAAGAAAGGCGCTCCTGAAGATGGAACAACTGCTCCAATGCGACCTCTTCCAGGAGGTGCTAGAATGTACCCAGAGACCGATATTCCTACTCAATTCATCGATTCGCAAAAATGGCAATCAATCATCGATAATCTGCCCATGACCGATAGCCAACGTCAGACACGGATGAATGAATTTGATGTTTCTAAAGATCAAAAAGACCAAATTCTAGCAAGAGAATTAGACGACATTTTTGTCGAACATCAAAATGATTTACCGGCAAAGGCATGGGCCGCAGTATTGTTGGAGAATGATGAGGTGGACCCTCGCCTATCTAGCCTTGTGCTTTCAGCAAAAGAGGCCGGAGAGATAACAAGAGAAGCAATCAATGATGTGATTGCCAATTTTAATGGGCAACTGCCAAAGATGTCAGACATCATTGATTATGCTGAACAGCATGATTTGAAGCCAGCAGATGAATCAGCGCTTGGCGACATAATTGCAGCAGTTGTTGCAGAAAGATTGGATTTTGTTAAAGAGCGTGGCATGGGTGCAATTGGCCCCCTGATGGGCGTGGTTATGCAGCAAGCCGGTGCAGCCGATGGCAAAGCAGTAAGTGCCCTACTAAAGCAAGCAATTCTTGATGTTACAAAGTGAATAAAATGCGCTCAAAACTCGTAATATTGGTGGTCATCGCCATTATTTGTTTACCTCACGTAAACGGAGAATCAACTAGCTCAGCGGAAGAATCAGAGTATTTTCTTCAATGGAATATAGATTTTGGTGATGTTTATGTTTCGACCCAAGCAATAGCATCAGAACAAGCAGTTTTTGTTAGGACATCTTCCTCAAGTCTAGCCCAAGGAATACCAACCGTATATTCATTGAATTTCGCTGGGGAGGAATTGTGGCGAGTACAGAACCCAAATTCGACTTTTCAAGATATGACTAAACTAGAATTTGTCAAATCAGGAGCAGGAGACTGTGGTAGTTGGCCCGATATGTTACTCGTCGGTTGGTCAGACGGTTTATTTCAAGCCCTCAGGGCTGACAATGGCGCCATAGTTTGGCAACATCAGACGGAAGCAGCTTCTTGGGGAATTACCGGCAATATGTTAGTTGAGGATGAATCAGTTACCATACCAACGAGAAAAGGTATCGATAAACTGTGTCTTGATGGTTCGATTGAATTCACATACGCAACAGGGTTTGGTTGGAGAAATGGTGTTACCTTCGCTGGCGATTCTTATTGGATTGGTGACGAGGAAGGCAATTTATGGTCGGTAACTAATCAAGGTGCTACTAAACATTTTATCGCTCTTGGCAAGATTAGACATGCACCGGTTCAGCTGCCTAATGATAATCTGATTATTCATTTGCAAACAGATAGTGGTAGTACGGTATACCACTTCAATACGACTTCCACGCTATCCTCTATGGTAGTGAATTCTGGATATAGCCCGGCTATGCCGACAACAATTGGTGATTATGTCATAACTGCTGATTCACAGTACTTGAGGAGTATTTCATGTGAAGTTGAGTGCGTGGTGAGAGATTCAGAATCATTTAGATCAAATGGAGAAATTTCTAACGTATTTGGCACAATTATGCTACCGCAAAACACGGCTGATGGAGGCTATGGGCAATATGAAATTTCCACTGATGGCGAATTAATTTCGCTTGGTATCGTCAATTATGCTGATGATTGGTACGGTACTGCCGGAGTAGAATCATGGTCATTCAGCGATGTAAAATACAAGTTGTTGGTCAATGATAATGCGAATTTGAAAATGTATGCCACAATTGAAAGTTCAAATTTAGCAGAGCTACAGGAGTCAGATTGGCCAACTATCCTAGTCATTCTTTCTGCACTAATATTAATCTCGATTACTAGCATACAACTACTTCAAGAGAGATTTCAATCGGCTTTCAAGTTCTTCATATTGTTTATGACAATTTTACTGATGTTCACATTTGGCGATATCATTGAAGCATGGACAGATTTGGTAACCGAAGATGCTCCAGCATCAGATGCGTGGAATGATGAATGGCCAGAATCATGGTTAGGTACACAAATAGTGGTCTTTGAATTTAAGCAAGAAACAGTTGTCACAGGAGGCTTGTTGAGCAATGACAATGTTTTGGAAGCATCCTTGGAAGCGGCCAATCAGCAAGGATTAGACATTGATGTAATCGAGAGTAACCTTGGAAAATATGTTGTTAGTATCGGCGGAATTACTGGTGAAGGTTGGGAATACACTGTTAATGGCCAACCAGGGACGGTATCAGCAGAATTTAGTGATCTAGAATCAGATAGCATAGTCGTATGGAAACAACTCTAATTTAGGCAATGCTCAAGACATTCAACCTGTAGGCTTGTTCATGTTCCAGTCATATGGCATCCATGGGCCGGTGCTCGGGCCAGCCGCCGGACTGGTAATCGACATCATATTACTAGGGCTAGCATTCTGGATGTTGGCATCTCCAGATATGAAAAAAGTCTCCAACATTCTTACCTTTGTCACTTTGGTAGCAAGTATCTCTCTACTCAGAGTAGTTATGATACCACTACCTAATATTCAACCTGTAACCATTGCAGCACTGATTATTGGTGCACAATTAGGTGCACGTAGAGGTGTGGCATTCGCAGTTTTGGTAACCATGATTTCAAATTTCATCATTGGAGATGGCATTTGGACACTGTATCAAGCCATTGGTTGGTCATTAGTCGCAATTCTAGGCGCATCATCAACAATCATCATTGATGGCAAATTAAACCTAAACAAGACATTTGGTTACGCAGTGTTAAGTGCGTTTTTGTTTGATTTTATTGTCTCACTAAGCGTTTTAGGAACTGTAAATACCATTGGTTTTATGACGTATTTACTCAATGGAATACCCTACGATCTGCTTCATGCATTAGGCAACTTAACCATTACAGCTTGGTTTGGACGATGGTTTTGCGAAGCGATTACCAAATTCCAATCGATGGAAGAAATTGAGCAGAAAGTAGTCGATGGATATGTCACAAGAACATGATGGCCCTTCTATGGCTTTGATAGTCAGAAAAGATTTGCAACTATCTGCTGGTAAAGCAGCAGTACAATGTTCTCATGCTGCAGTCAGTTGTGCTCTGATAGCCAAGAAAAGCGAGCCCAGACTTATGGAGCGATGGCAATCTAGTGGGGCTCGCAAAATCAGCCTAGCAATAGATGATCTTGACTCATTAAAGCAAATAATGGGCAAGGCAAAATCAGCGGGATTAATTACGCATTTGGTTAAAGATGCAGGGCACACAGAAATCCCTTCTGGAACTATTACAGTGTTAGGTATTGGTCCAGCACCAAGAAGCAGCATCGATGCTTTGACAAGCGAGTTAAAGCCGTATTAGATGAGGTGGTTAGTTGGGTTTACGTTCATTTATCCATCGCTTAACTGCGCCAAGTATGCGCGATATAATCGATGATGGCCCTGTGAAATTGGTTCTAGTTATCAATAATGATTTGAAAATGGGCAAAGGGAAAATCGCTGCACAAGCAGGCCATGCTTCAGTATCAGCAACCCTTAGAGCAGGCGAACACAGACCGTCGTCCCTAGATTTATGGTTGAAATCAGGTCAGAAAAAAATCTGCTTGAAATCCAGTTATGATGAGTTGATTGAATTGGAATCAAAGGCTAAGGCTGACGGAATACAAACGGTTAGAATAACCGATGCAGGAAAGACCCAAATCCCTAGTGGCTCCCTTACAGTAATTGCCTTTGGCCCAGATAACGAAGATAAATTACAATCCCTAACCGGTCATTTGAAGTTGCTTTAAATTCCGCCTATTTCATCAATGATGGCGAATTGGTACAACCATGCGAGAGTATAATCTTGACAGAATCGACCTTCGCAGTGATACAGTTACTCAACCTACCCAGGCGATGAAAGAAGCAATGATGGCTTCAGTGGTTGGCGATGATGTGTTACAAGATGATCCAACGGTTCGAGCGTTAGAAGAAAAGATTGCCAAAATGTGTGGCATGGAGGCCGCATTATTCGTACCTTCAGGGACCATGTCAAACGCTATCGCAATTAGAGCCCATACCTCTCCAGGTGATGAAATCATCATGGAAAGAACTAGCCATATCTATCAATATGAAGGAGGCGGTTATGCGGCTCTTTCAGGCGTATCAGTTGCATTGATTGATGGAGAAAAAGGACAATTGACTCCAGAGGCTGTTGCGAAAGCGATTCGTAAGGCTGAAGGCAGTTTAGGACATTATCCAGATGGCACCATGGTGTGTGTGGAAAATACTGCAAATCGTGGTGGTGGTACCTGTTATTCACAAGATACACTGGATGCGATTGCTGCAACTGCACACGAACATGATTGTGTAATCCATATGGATGGTGCAAGAATATTCAACGCAGCAATCAAAACGGAAACACCAATTGATAGAATGTTAAGAGACTTTGATTCGGTATCAATCTGTCTTTCAAAGGGTTTGGGTGCTCCTGTTGGAAGTCTATTGGTTGGCTCACAGGAATTCATTGCAAGAGCGAGCCGATGGAGGAAATTATTCGGCGGCGGAATGCGGCAATCGGGATTTTTAGCAGCATGTGGACTATTTGCTTTAGAGAATAACATTGAAAGATTAGCCGAAGACCACAACAGAGCGTATCATTTAGCAGCGGCCATTAGCAAAATGAACGGATTTAGCATCGACCTATCATCAGTTGAGACAAACATGGTTTACATCGATAGTGACATGGGCGCTAAGAAATTGATGAGCGAATTGGCAAACCATGGTATAGATGTGTTAGATGTTGGCCCTACTGCAGTTAGGGCAGTAGTGCATTTGCATGTCACAGATGAGGATATCGAGAAAGTAATCCAAGTATTCAGCAAGTTAGCTAACTGAGTTATTCTCGGCGTGCCAACATAGCCGCTCCAGCAATTGCTAGAATAGTAAAACTAGTCATAAATCCGGGTAGTGAATCATCGTCATCATCAGATTGCGTTGTAGTCGTTTCTTCTTCATCAAGTTCAGGAATAGTCATGACATACACTAGATGAACTTCTAAGTCATCGCCATCGTATGCGCTTGGAATTTCGATTGTTGCGGTACCATTTAGGGCTGTTCCCAGATCAACAATCTTTCTGACTACGTCATGGTATTCGCCGGCACCGTTGCCACCATCAGAGTATTCTGCAATTTGTTCAACAAACCACGCGTGAACATTAAGCGTATTATCTGGGTAATCTGACATATTCAGATCAAGATTCCATGAAATAATGCCCGAATTATCAGGTATATCGCAGTTACAATCGGCTTTTGGGGTCCAGGCAAAAGTTGAGATTCCGTTGCCCATATTCAGTGGAGTTGCAATCATCTCTCTATAATCATTAACCAATGAATCAGAATCTGGTTTAGTGCCAATTTTCTTGATAGTTCCGTTGAATGCTACCAGTGGTGGTGATGCGACATCATAGCGCTCAGTTATGTA
>WTIT01000073.1:0-10293 GCA_011526375.1 Methanobacteriota archaeon | reverse complement strand
ATCAATCATTGGGTATTAGTTGGAAGAGTGTTCAATAACCATCGCTATTCTGAGTGTTTGTACGGGGGTTTGATTATGGCTAATTATTCAGATAATATAACCATTGAATCAACTCCCAGCGGTGCATTGATGCCAAGTTGGCTGGAAGATGCAATATGTCAAGGAGAATACAGAAACCTACTAATTTTGTACCCAAACGAATCTTCTCGTCAGATTAAATTGACCGAGTTGTCTAGAATCAACTCCTCTATCGATTCATCTAGGCACTTGACAATAAAGCGTTTGATACGAGCATTACTCACTGATTTCAGGCAACCGAATGTCATAGAGGATGACAGCATTTTACTATTCGAAACTCATCAAGAATGTGTAACTAGAGCAAGTAAAGGTAATTTTCCACTATTACATATTCGCGGGAAAAAGTGGGGTATTGGTAAAACGCAGAGATTGATTCAATTGCACAAAGAAATCGCCAAATTGCCAAAGATTCCGCTATGGGATTCTGACCCGGGAGTAAAGGAATTTAGAAACGCGCTATTCGCCGTTGAACAAACATTATCTGGCACACATCCAGATTTGATGCAGCATCATCTAAACCAATTGTTAGATGGGATATCCGATGAAAATTTGCCGTTTAATTTACGTGACTTAACGGGAATAATTCTCCTCGACCATCCGCCAGAATTTGCTGAAATCGAGCGACAAATTCTCGCTAAGATCGCAAAATATGTTCCGATTCATCAATTATGCAATCCTGGAAAGTTTCGGCTGGGTTACAGCGGTGCTTATCTCCAAGATGTCGCATGGTGTAGTCAAGAAGATTTACCATCATGGGTGCCACATCATGAAGTTGAAATCGTAAATTATAATGCGCCATGGCAATCAAGTGTAGCAATAGATGCAAAATCGAAATATCATAGAGTTGTAGTTGAAAGAAGTGATCACTGCATAACTGCCACAACAATTCTGCTAGAATCTTTAGCAATTACACCAGAGAACAAGGTTTTGATTATCGATGCTGACATGTCAAGTAGAGAACACAGGTGGCGGGACTTGCTACGTTACTTAGGACTGCATCCCAAGAACCATCAACAACCAATTAATCAAGAACCATTAATTCAGGAGCTGATATATCATTTACAACTTGCCAACGGTCTAGAAGCTTGGTCGTTTGAAAAGTTAAGACGCTTGGCAAACAGCAATACAATAGCGGTAAATTTTGCTTTAGACCATCCAACCAATTCCGAGATAAAACCTCGTCCGCATATTGATATTTTAGAAAATATCGCCCGTAGTTTCCATGTTTTGGGAGGCCCTGGTGCAGCTGAAAGATGGGATAGTACACTTTCTCAAACGAATGAACAAATTGGCGATTATGACGATTCCATGGCAATCAAGCAAGAAGAGACTCAATGGTGGGTTGCCAATGTCATCAATTTGTGGAACGTGCTTGCGGATACGAGTCTAGATGAAATTTCTACCAAAGGTTGTTACAGCGGGGAAAGCTTACCATTGATGGAACCATTTTCAACCCCTAAAGAACTACTTGACATGCTCATTAGGAGCATAGATTGGAATCAATTAATGGCAGACGATGAACGGTTTAACAATGGTATTTTTGCTATTGAGTCATTGGTTTCAAAATTACAACAATTAACCAATCTTGATAATGACAACTCAGTACTAGATTTCATAGAAACGGTGAAATTAATCTCCTCAAATGAGTCAAATACCGCTACTAGAATTAGTTGTGAAAACATCGTCATCTCGACGCCAAGTGAAGCCTTTGGGCAATCTGCTGATATCATAATTCTAGCCGGTTTAGATACTGATTCTTGGTCGATGAAACCTAGTAACGTACCATGGTTGGACAATTCTACCAAGGTAAAGTTGGGATTAGCGAATCCAGACATTAAAATTAGACAGGGGCGTCATCATTTACGTCATATTCTAAACGCTAGTAAATCGATAATTGTCGTTGATAGTTCACTAGACGAAGCATCTAGTCCAAGCCCTCCGTTAGCAGAATGGCTTGAAGAAGTGGCTGAAAATACTGCTATATTTTCTGAAGTCCCAGATATTGTTAGCAAGGCTGAGTATGACGAAAATAATGAACATCGGTCTTGGAATTTGCTAGAACATAACACGAACAAGGCGTTGAAATTGAGGATTTTTAGCACCAAATATGATGGTGAAATGCCTACCAGTACCAAGTCGGGCAATCAGGGTCGAGATGTACGTCAACGGTCAGGACTTGCTTTACAGTCTGGAAGGCAGCCAGAGTTGTTACCCAATAACAATTCAGCACTTGCAGTCGCATATGAATTACCAATAAACAATCGGATAATCAATTCTCAATCATCAATGAATAGCATAGAAGCAGGTCATTCAATGAGTTGGCAAGAGCGAGAAAACATGGTTTCCTACGCTTCTATCAATTTACGACCGGGTGCAACTTCAGCAAATTCTAACACTCGTGCAACCCCTAAGTGGCCTAATTTAGGTCACAGAATAAATGGCCTCACAATTAGCCCGGCAATAGATCCAAGACCGCTGCCGCTGCAGGTTGACTTACCAACCACTCTACAAGCAATAATGGGTAAATCGGATATGAAATTACTACCAAAAAGATGGTCACCATATCGTCTTCAAGCCTGGTTAAAATGCCCAAGGCAAGCATGGCTGACAAATTATCTACAGATTACAACTACAGAAGTACAAAATCAAGACATCGATAATCGGACTCGTGGATTGTTAATGCATGATATTGAGGCGGAGATGTTGTCACTTAACGGAGTTCCAGTATTCGACAAACCACTTACTTCATCGTTACCAATAGCGCATTGTAAATACAATGGTATTGATGAATTATGGTTAAAATCGTTAGATTACCTTGCTAACCAGAGTCCATGGTTGGCTCGTAAAAATGCCGTATCTGTTCATCGATGTAGGGAAATCATCGGGGTTACTCCCGACGTATGGCAGGAACATCTAGATGGTGAGACGATTCTTCAACCAATGGGTAAGATTGCAAATTATCTCGAGGCAAGTATAGAATTACATAATTCGGCTCCTCTAGTTTGCGAGTGGCCAATATCCTCAACATCACGTAACACGGTTACAATTTCCGGTATAACCGACTCTGGCCAAACTGCTAATTTTGCCTTATCAGGAAGAATTGACAGGGTCGACCAACTCTATTTTCCGGACTCTGATAATAGTCAGCGATTGATCATTATTAGAGATATGAAGACGGTTAACGGGCCTAAAACTAAACAGCGTGGTGAGCGGCATAGAAGGGCTATTTTTGATGAACTTCAACTTGCATTGTATGCTAAAGCTTGGGAAGAAGCATACCCAGACGACCGGGTTATCGGAGTAGGGATTACCGAAGTGGGAGAGACTACGGAGTATTATGTCGAGATTGATGAAGATTATATTGAACTTGTTGAGGAATTATCAATTGGTAAAATAACGACCTATACCGCAAACACATATCGTGATTTGGGCGAAGAGAAAATCGGAGAAAGCAATGGATTTAGAGCATGGTTAGACGAGAGAACTAGAACTGCCCTGCGTGTAGTTGAAAGTGCGAATTCAGGACATGTCAATCCAACTGTGAGTGATGATTGTAAATATTGTAAAGTTAGAAGATTATGTCCATCAGCGGAATTGGGGGGCAAATTATGAGTTTTCCATTCAACACCAGCCAGCGATTGGGGCTTGATTTGGACAAGCATATTGCGATTGATGCTGGCGCAGGGACTGGAAAAACCGCAGTAATGGCAGAACGATATGTTCAGCACTTACTAGCAGAACATCAGCGAGCAAAACGATTACTGCCAAACGGTCCAAGAGTGCCTGTGCAAGGACAGGGAGCTCTACGCGCTCCAGCAAGAGAGAGAACTAACTTGGTTGAGTGGAAAGGATTACTGCCTAGCGAAGTCGTAGCCATCACTTTTACTAGAAAGGCTGCATCAGAATTGCGCAATAGAATAAGAAAACGCCTCAACAGCACCGATATCAACCTTTATTCAATTGAAAATGGCGATGTAGAGATGCTGCTAAGCAGGCTCGAAGATGCTCCGATTTCAACGATTGATGCATTTTTATCACGATTAGTAACCCCATATCTCGATATTCTAACTACGCAACCAGCGGGAGAACAGATATCCGAAACACGCTCACCAATGCTGATATCGGAAACCATCAATTCAGCATGGCGCATTCGAACAAAGTATGATGCTATGGAGGCAGGTGTACTCGGTGACCGTGATGGCTTTATTGAAGCGCGAAACAACCTTGCCGTACTACTGGGCGGTCAACGTAATGCCGAAGTGGTCTTATCTGGGTTGTTAAACACATCATTATTTGTTGAAGAAACGAAACGTTCAATCAAGCAAAAATCAGAGGAAAAAGGCATTGACTGGCGTGAGACTGACTTGGTAGATGCGGAGATAATTCTTGACCTAATTGGAAATCCTGCTGAACACTTCATCGACAGTCTTTGTGCAGAATTAAGAGAGGTGTTGAATAATTGGCTGGATATATATCTAGAATACCATGCTGATTTCATCATATCACTGGAACAGGAAATTGATAGCGATAGAACCCGCTTTAACCAATTGGTCGAACTGGCTAGAAATGTCCACCCTAGCGATAACATTGGTAAATTACAATGGTTTTGGCTTGTTGCAGTCACTTGTACCTCCAAATCATCTCTCGATGGTTCAGATCACAATCATTTCCCGCGTAATAAATTACCAAAAGGCGATGGTTGGCCAGGTGGTATACAGACCAACAGCAAATCTGGTCTGCCCAAAAAGGTACTTGCCGCAATAACTGCACAAGCAAACCCACTCGCTGAACAGGCAAGCAATATCTTGAACAGTAATCTTGGAAAGTTAGCCAAAATATTGGGCCGTAGCTCTCATACATTTGACCCGCGAATTCCGCTCTCATTTTTGCCAGAAACAAGCACACTAAGCTACACTGAAATCACTACAGATTTGACCCCAGAACCGCCAACTGGGCGGGTTAGAGTTTCAAAGGAATTACAACTCTCAGTACTTCGAGATTTGTTAGTGGTTCACAAAGGGTGTCAACAAATATTGACTTTGAGAAAGATGCAAGAGAGCGTTCACGATTTTGACGATATCCAACGATTAGCCGCCGATTTACTACTCGCAAGATGCCCTGAGATAATTCGGTATGATTATCCGGTTGACGTTGTTGATGCTTTAGACGATTTAGGCAGTGAACCTTGGACAGATTACCACATTGAAAGAGCCAGGCAATTAATTACCGATAAACATCCACAATGGCGTGATGATTTCGAGCAGCGTGTTGGAGTTTTGAAGACAATTAGACAGCAATTTCTAGCGTTTATAGTCGATGAATATCAAGATACTAATCCGGCTCACTTTAGGTTACTGTCTAGGCTTTGGGGTTCTAGGAAAATCAACCAATCCTCACCAGACCATGGGCCGTGGGACCCAACCATTTGCATTGTTGGCGACATGAAGCAGAGTATTTACCGCTTTAGACAGGCTGAGGTCACGGTTATGCGCCGCACTGTTGAAAATATCAAAAAGGTGAACCAAATTGAGTTTGCGAACACCAACTTTGAATTTAGGGACCTAGAATTTGGGCGAGATCCTAGACCGATTGCCGGTAAAGATGCTTTCAAATCAAACATCAAATCCTCTGACGATTTACCTAAGTACAAGGGTGAATATAACACGGTGCCACTAGATCAGACTGACCTAGAAGAGACTATCGAGGATCAGGATATAATTGAAAAAAGGCGCCTTGGCCACATTGATTTAACTACAAATTTCCGTACCGCTCACGATTTATTGAATACCTTGAATCAAATTTTTGGTGATGTTTTTGATGAACGACATCACAGTTTGCCTGGAGATTATCATGCTAAAGCACAACCATTACAACCAGCTAAACAAGATACACCTTACGGCAAGTTAGAGTGGTTAATGCCGATGGCATTGGAAAATATGCCGGACATTGAGAACGAATTATTCAATCAAGATACGCCAAAATCAATCCATTTAGAACATGAAATGATTGCTTTGAGATTGCAAAATCTAATCCAAGGAAAGCCATGCAGTATTTGGAATCCATCGAAACAAGAATACATGACTTTGGAAAAACCGACACAAAAGGTCGAACCAAGTGACATCACTATTCTAATTCATTCAAGAACTCACATTGTCGATTTGATTAATCGCTTACAGGCAAGAGGCATACCGGTTATTTCAGATAAGCAGGGACAACTACTCAAGCAACCAATAGTAATCAACTTGATGTCAGTTCTAGATTTGGTTGCAAATCCTGATTCAAAATTCGCCGCAGCAACAGTAGCAAAATCCCCAATAATTGGCCTAACCGATAAACAATTGACTCAACTATTCACAGCCAATGAGCAGTCCAACAATTGGTGGGAAACCCTTGCCGAATTTGTCTCAAATGAAAACATAGCAAGACTATTGTCCCATATAGGTAAGCAAATCCATGGCTACAATATTCATGATATTCTCAATGTTATTTTAGATAACTCTGATTTGCTAATTGCTTATCCTGATGATTCATCGAGGCAAAATGCCGAGCAATGGTGTAATTTAGTGTATGAAATTGGTGGTGATTGTGGCCATAATCCTGCAGAAATCTTTGCTCACTTGGAATTATTAGGCAGCCTTGGCACAAAAGGCCCACAAGCCTCTGCAACACCTTCCTCCGGTGCGGTGAGAATCATGACAGTACACGCAGCAAAAGGTCTTGAATCAAAGGTTGTCGTGGTTTCAGGAATATTCCAAGCGGGGCGTTATGATACAAATATAACGACCCGGGAAAATGTCCTAGTGACTCCTGAGATAATTTCAGGGCGGATAAATCCGTGGGCATCTTTAGAACGGCCAGATGATGGCTTGTGGGAATTCACTAAAAATATCAACAGCGCTCAAAACCAAGCGGAGCGTAGAAGAGAATTTTATGTTGCACTAACTAGAGTTGAAAATCATTTGATTATAGTTGGTAATTCAACCAATAAAGGGCAGGTTTGCCAAGAGACCGGCATGATAGAATTTACCAGTAAACCATCTCAAAAGACGATGGGATACATGTGGATGGAAGGTCTAAGGTCAAGTGCCCATAAACAGCATCAATTAGGTTCACCATGGCTCAAACCTGAGGACGCTGGGGCCGAAGAATTAACTGAATATGGAGAGCATGAAGTGTCCTTGGACCCAGTTACGCTCTATTTTAATTCACAACTGGGAGAAGGAAACATACGTTCGATGGCTATTTTTCACAACCCAGATTGTTTTTCACACAATACACCAACGACACCTATTGAAAGATGGAATCTTATTGAGGATAAGATATCTGCCAAATCATCACCAACAATCGCCCAACCGGTAAACAAAAACGTAATTCACACAATGAAATTAGGTGCTAATTCACTGGATAATAGTGTTAAATGCCGACACCATCACTGGCCGAAAAACTTGACAGATTGGAACAACCATCGTTTGACTAATTTATTAGATAAGACCGCTACACTACCAGAAAAAGTAGGAGTGTTACCCACGGCGATTGAGTTTGGCTTAATGATGCATAGGTTGGTAGAAATAAGCTTAGATAACCCTAGTAAATATCATGCTAAACCTTCGAAACCATTACCAGATAGTTGGTTAAACAAACCCGAGCATGAATTGACCTCAACCCAATCTATCGAGACAGTTTTGAGTGAATTTGGTTTCAGTAGATCGGACAAACCCGGTGCAAAACGTTTTGATGCTACCTTTGAAAGAATGCATGAAGTAGCCAATCTAGTTGATCAAGGATTAACGGGCAGATATGCCAAAGGTGAGAAATTACATGGCCGTAAAGCCGAAGGCCTGAGAACAGAATTACCGTTCTTGTACAACCACACTGTCGCAACCAATTCACCCAGAGAGGTGTTTAGAGATTGTAAAATGCAGGAAATGGCTAATGTAACTAATGTAGAGATTATCTTTGAAGGGCGGGCAGACCTCGTAATGGCATATTCTGACGATGCCGGAAATGGCTATTTACAGGTAGTCGATATGAAAACCACTGGATGTCTTTACGGATTTAATTTCGCCAATCCAGAACTTGGTACATCACTGCAGCAATTTTCCGGAGATTTACACGACATCTATCCATCAAATCCAGCAGAACGCGAAATAATTGACAAATACAAGTATCAATTGACTTTGTATTCTAATGCACTTGAAGCGATTGAAAATGAAAAGCCAATCGAAGAAAGGAGAACAGTTCTACCGCCTGCTATTTTGATTGCGGCATCTGGTAGAACGGTAGAAATGTCGCCGGAACAGTATGAGCAAACCAAGGGGAAATTAGCTGACCAGTTATCGTGGATTGGTCAGTTGGCAGCAAATCCGCAGAGTATCGATGAGCCTGATAGAATGACTATGCAGCATGCTATGGTTTGCTGGAACACGGGAATTGAGCCACAAGATTAAGCCTGCTTTTGTCCAGTAAAGACTAGAGTTACGCCACCCTCGCCTCCGGCAATCCAGTGGTTGATATTGACAAAACCAGCATCTTGCCATGCCTTTTCCCATTCTTTAGTAGTCCTTGTTGCCATGTGAACACCGACATATTCTGGCCAAGATAAGCTGTCTTCATTTTCAGTATAGTGATCTATACCAATCACCGCCCAACCACCATCTTCCAGCCAATTATCATGGAACAATTTGAGCATATTTTCCGGGTCATTAAGATAATACAGGAACTCCATAGAATGCACGAAATCGAATTTACGACTAGGCTGGTAATCAGGCAGCAAGGCATGAATATAATCGGTTTTTTCATCAATGGTTTTTGCCTTGGCAATCATTGCTTCAGCACCATCAATTCCCATAGCATATTCACATTTGTCATGAGACTGTAATTTACGAACAACCCATCCATTGCCACAACCAACGTCAACCGCACTGAATGCTTTGCCGGAAACTTCTACCTGCTTTGAGATAAATGATAGCATTTCACTAACTGAAGCAGCGTGGCCTCTTTCCATTCCCTTATCTTTGCCGACTAACGCCCAGTCATGAAACACATCGGTAGCAGGTCTTTTGCTCATGAGTGTTCCTGTGTGATTCACTCAATAAATCGTCGCTTTGCTGTATTAAGTCAATTTCACATCCTAAGCAGCACTAAGTGAAAACCATCCTAAAATTCGTAATTGGATTGATAGTAACAAATATGTTACCAAACAAAAATATACAATTTCCACCAAAAATCACTCATGAAGCGACAAAAGTCGATGATTTTGGTCATTTTACTCATCAGCATATCATTATCTGGCTGCTTAGGTAATTTGCGTGGTGGTAATGGAGATAATAAGGGGAATATGGGTTCACCCGAAGAAGTTGAAGCAGAGAATTACAATGTTCTCTACATTGGCCATAGTTTTGGTCGTCTTTTTGCCCAAACATTGCAGGATTATGCCCATATCGCAGGATTTGACAATCATTCACAGTTCATTGAAATGAGTGGAGGCGCTTCTGGAGCACCGGATGCATTGTGGGAAGATAATGGTCATCGTGAAAATATCAAAGATTACTTGGATACCGGAGAAATTGATGTTCTGATTATGATTTGTTGCAGTATCGAATTCATAGAATCCGGTGCCCAATCAGACCAAGCAATTTGGAATTTTACCGATTATGCACTTGAAAACAATCCAGATACGCGAATCGGTCTAGCCTTACCATGGAAAGATTATCCTGCGGATTATGATGATGCAGACGAATACAGAAATAACTCAAATGAAACATACGAATCTTGGGAGAGACTTGCATCAAATTTGAGTTCTGATTATTCTGGGGCAGATGTTTTCACTTTCCATCACGGAGCAGTAGCGTACGAACTACGCGAGATGTTTGAAGGAGGGCAACTGGATGGCGATATTGAAGAGTTAATCGGTCCCAAAGCAACATCAATTTTTACCGATTCTAAGGGCCACGCTGGAGAAATGATGATCGATACTGGGACTCTAATTTGGCTTCACGCAGTACATGGTGTTGAACCTTCTAGCATGCCAGAGTCTAATGATTATAATACAGATATTCGGGTAATTGCTCAGAATTTACTCGAGTAGGAGTAATTTTCAGACCCCAATCAACGTAAGGGGCACTTCATTTTCCTCCCATACAAAGGGTACCCCTCCAACACCCGTCAATACAAAGGGGGGCCCTTGCGATTATTCGAATAAATCTCTTAATTCTC
>WTIT01000164.1:25249-34420 GCA_011526375.1 Methanobacteriota archaeon | reverse complement strand
CCCGCGACCGACGGATTAAGAGTCCGTCGCTCTACCTGACTAAGCTACAGGCCCAACCTTGCCTGCCGCACTTCGTATTTAATCATTGATTTCTGAGAAGTTAGTTTGTTATTCTCCCATTGGGATTAATTATTGTTTCAACACCGGATTTGCGTGCTAATACCACTGCATCACACATATTGTTGAATAATCCAACTTGTACGACTCCGGCGATTTTTAAAATTTCAATTTCAAGTTCTACAGGTTGACTCAAGTTTGGTCCGCAATGTGCGTCAGCAATGTAATTGCCGTTATCAGTAACTACAGGGTTGTCTCCAGCCATTCGGCAATTTACCCTACAGTCAAGCAATCTGGTTAATTGACGAATTGTCGCATGATGTGAAAACGGAGTAATCTCGATTGGCAATGGAAAGGCTCCCAGGGTATCCACCATTTTTCTTTCATCAGCAACAACTACCATGGCTTGAGACTCTTGTGCTACAATTTTTTCTCTGAGTAGTGCGGCACCTCCGCCCTTGATTAGGTTGAATTCAGAATCAAATTCATCGGCACCATCAATCACGATATCCAGTGAATCACATTCTGCTAATTCAACAAGTGGTACTCCGACCTTGATTGCTAATGTTTCAGTTGCTAATGAAGTTGGAACTCCAACTATGTCAAGCCCTTCCTCCTTTATCCTCCTGCCGAGTTCAATAACTGTGTGTTTAACTGTCGAGCCAGTGCCTAGGCCGACTTTCATACCAGATTTTACAAATTTGCAAGCCTCGATACCTGCCTGTTGTTTTAGTGCTTCCACACTGTCCATGGTTTAGTGTTAATTAGTACGGCTATTGAGTGTTGCGTTCTAGAAAAAAGCAGTAATTATAGCGAAAGGTTTTGACCTTTAATAGCCCGTCTCCCACCATGGGGAAGGGTGGCAGCCGACAGGGTTTAGCGTTGTTCATGCTGTTATTGTTTGCCATTTCCACCCAGAGTTATTATTTCACAGAAAACACCAACACGCTTGAAGACACCTATGATGATTCGCTCTATACTCTAGGTCAAGAAGAAAAAATTGCGATTGGTTCTTTTCCTGATGGAGCGGTAGAGAAGGTAAAGATAACTGTGCCAGATGGGCAGGTTGTACAATCCATGAATATTGATTTAGAATCTGCGGATTTAGCAACATCAACAGCATATTCTATTTCAGATAGCACCCAATTTGCCAGTTCGACATTTTATACTGGAGTCAATGTAAATACCTCATCACTTTCACTTCTTCCACAAGAATGGTCCTGGGATTTTGAATCTGGTTCCTTCGGCCCAGAATGGACATTAAGTGGTACCTCAAATTGGAACATACAAACGAGCAACGTAATTTCAGGGAGTCAAACACCACAAGCGGGAAGGATCAGTAGTAATCAAGAAACTGGAATAACTCTTGATGTGTCTTCTATCCCTGCTGGCGATGGGACATTCGAATACCAAGTATCCTCAGAAAGCGGATTTGATTACTTAGTATTCTGCATTGACAATCCTGGTTGTACAAGATCTAGCGGCTACGATAATCGCTGGGCAGGAATTACTAGTGGCACTCATACTTTTACCATCCCTGCTACTGCTCAAACATTGACCTGGAAGTATACCAAAGATGGAAGCGTTAATTCTGGACAGGACACTGCTTGGATTGATGATATCGTAATCACACCTACAGGTGGTGCAGGTAACGGACAGGGTTCATGGACATCTCCTCCTTTCGGTCCTCAGTTTTCCGGGCAAGGTGAGTTAAGGTCATTTGGTTTAATGTATATGGACGCTTACATTCCAATGGATGCCGATTTTGAATGGCGACTTTTGGATGCATCAACCGATACAGTGATTCCTGGGTTTGATGAATTGACTCAGATATCAATGGATTTTGGGGTCATTGACTGGGAGAGCTATCCACTGGTAAAAATGCAGATTGATATGGCAACAACCACAGGATCATTGCCCGTGATTCACGGTATTCACTTTGATGGACTTATTGAAGATGATTTTGATACCAATCCTGCATCAAATGGTTGGTCCATGAGTGGAGTGAATTGGAATTCAGGTTCGAACTCGGGTACAGGCACTATGGAGAGTCCCTTGTATTCAGTCAGAAGCGGATTTGTCGGGATTAAATCTGATTCATACCTAAATGGTTCAGGTAGGCTAGAATATTCGCTTGACTCAGGGCAATCATGGAATATTTTACCTAATGATAACCTCCAGTCAATGGTAGAGCCTCAATTCAATATTATGTTGCGAGTTGTTAGTACAGGTGGGAGTTGGGTGTTTGACCAACTCTCAGTAGAACTAATCAGAACTAGTGTTGCTGACGGCTTGGAGTTAGATATTGGACTAGATGGTACTGGCGATTGGTCAATGGATAGAACTGGAATCGGTCGGCTTGGAATTCAAGACAGATTGGCCGACGACTCAATGTGGTCAGTATCACAGAGTTCACCATCATCTCCAGCACAATTTTCGATACTTGTTCCAAAGCAAGGTTTGAATGACTTTGAATTTTCTGTTGCAAGTCCTAGTGCTAACTTCCTAAACCCATACTTGACGTTGTCACATAACAATCAAGATATTCTAACTAGTTCGATTAATGATTTTTCTAGCATAACATCAGTTAGATTAACTCCTTCTCAAATAAATAACATCAACAGTGCGATATCTCAATCAGTTCCCGATGTTAATCTAAACGGATTGCAGTTTACCGAAGTTATTGTGAAAATTGGGTCTTCTTCAACATCGTCAACAATCCATCTAGGTGGTATTATGGCTACTTATGACAGTTCAGTTAACCTTGATTTTACTGGTATTGACGGTTTGATTATCGGCTTGAATAGTATACTGCCGAATTCAAAATTAGTCAACGGATTTAGGGAGGTATCTTTGCCAGTTCGGATGAAGAGTACTGGCGCTATTCGTATGACAGTAAACACAATCAACACAGCACCTTCAATTGCTCCTTTGACAATTCAGGTCAGCAATGTAACTGATACATTCACGCCATCAATGGAATGGATAGATGTAACAAGCAGTTTTGATTTCTCCTCCATTGGTGTCAATAACCCAGAGTCTTTTGTCAAAGCAGGATCGTGGTTAGTTGACTTTAACATGGTAGGACAAAATAACGCTGCACAACTGCGATGCAGTACCCTTGCGCTCCCGATTATTGGTAATGGAGTAAGTAATTGTATCCAAAGTGGTGTGCAATTGATCTGGTCTGATTTAGGTGCCAATGGAATTATTTCAATGTCTGATACATCTTCGACGTTGGAATTCCATCATAGGTTTAAATTCCCTGTGGAATGGGATGATGAAGAGTTCTTGACATTATCTGTTAACATGGTATCAACCACGGGTCCAATGCTGTCTGTTAGTAAATCGTTTGGACTTGGAAATTCACAAGGCGTAGAAAATGATGTGTCACTTAAGCATTGGTCAGTGGTAGGAGCTAATGGTATACCTTCTGACAATGATTATCCTTACCTACAAAGCCAAAGAGGAGAACCAGTGATTGTACAATCTCGCCTAGGTTTCGAAGGTGATGAGGGAACTTCACCTAGAACAGGACATGCGCTTGTTAGACTGTTAGTTAACGGCAATGAATATGGTGCTACCTCAATAATTAATGACGGCATTGCTTCAATTCCGTGGGTTACACCAACAGTTGGAGAAACAGTAGAGTTAGAGATAGATATTCAACCTCTAAGAGGCCAGTCTGTTAGTTATGAAGTCCCAAACATGGTTGAATTTAGCTATGACGCAGTAAATCCTCAATTGATTTCAATGAATGTTGATGAGTTTGATCATTTCCCTTCTAATCCATCCACAGTTCTTGAGTTTACTATTACTGACCGTCCACTATTACCAACCCAAGCTGAAATAGTATTGTGGCATTCTTGGGAAAACGATTTCAACCAAAATGGTCAAATTGATTTGGTTGAAGTAACAAGACATAACCTCGATCTACCAAGTGAGTTATACAATTTAGAAGGAGTTTATTCATTCGACCTTGACTCTTCATCAGCCCCGGACGGTGGTTATGTCAGAGGTTGGTTGGAGATTGCGGACTCTGCCGGTAACGTGTTGTCCGAATCAGGCAATATCTCTGACCCATTGTTCAACCTGTTAATCAGCAGTGATGGTTCACCACAGTTGGGTTACTCCGAACTTTCATGGGACTACGGAAATCTTCCATGGCTGCACCCAGGAGAAGACATTACACTTTCAATTCCAGTATGGGACAAAAATGGAATTACAGATATTACCGACATGGAAATAGATCTATCAGTTAACCAACCAGATTCATCATCAATCTATTGGAATCGACAAACAGAAGTCTGTTCAAGTTCTACACTGTACATTCAAATCAACGATTGTCGTATGGAGGGGGAATTAGGTTCTGGATTGTTTACCAACTCAGGTAATTTCGTAATTGACTTCCAGTTGAAATGGGGATTCGACCCCGATGATAGTATTATTAGAACTCCATTGGTTAGAATGACAGATTTGAATAGACAATCAACAACTTTGCAATTATCTGACCTAGCATGGAGGTACTCCGGCGAAATGGAAATAGATGAAAGTAGTCTTGAGTATAATACCTCTGGAAATACAGATTCTGACACCGGGTCATGGGTAAAACCTAGAGAAGACATCTCAGTTTCAGGTTCATTGGTTTGGGTCAAAACAAATCGAGATGTTATGCAAAATCTCGATTTGACATTTACCCTGGGGTTAAATCAAGCACCATCTGAATATCGAAATGGTATGTTTAACGGGACAATTATATCTCCAGCCACACCAGGTACTTATCCAATTGACATATCATTGAAAAATCCGCCGAATGGTGCCACCATTGTAGCGCCATCTTCTCCGTTGTTATGGTTCATAGTCGACGATGAAGTTCCATCGATAAATAGTATAGATTATCCATTACCTGCCCAAATAATCGAAGAAAAAGATTGGGAAACTTTTGAAATAAAGATGACTCTGGAAGAAGATAACTTCCTTGACATTGATTCACTTAACATGAAATGGGAGATTCACCCATCTGGATTTGGTTTTGCCTCATCAAGTATTGCCAACGGTACAGGTAAGATTTCAATTCTTGGAGGTATGCCTTTCGGTGAGATGATATCAGGCGTATTTGGAATCAATTTGGACAGTGCAATATCTGAGGAAATTCGAACTGAAGCATTGGAATTAAGGATATGGATTAATGGTAGTGATATGGCTGGTAATTCATTTGGTTCAGTATCAGATGAGATTTACACGCCATTTGCAATATGGCAACTAGAACAGCAATTACCAGAATATTCACTTGTTCAACCATCAATTACTTACAGCGGGAAACTAGCTGTAGGTAAATCAGTTGACTTGTCAGTCGTAATCAAGAATGTTGGTAAGTCTGACGGGGATGCTCAGTTGCGTGTAGAGAGGGTTGAGAGTAACGGCGCTAGAACAATTATTCACACCCAAGAAATTAAAGTCAACTCTGGAGGAAGTGGGATATTCAATCACAGATGGACACCGGACAGGGACGGTTCTATGTGGATCGATTTTATCATTGTAGGAGGATCTGTTGCCCAGACAGAAACTTTCTATGTTGATGATGGAGAAAGTGACGGCTTCTTCGGAGGCCTATCTGAAATGAACCCGGTTCTACTAGTTATCATATTCTTACTAATCGCATCTCTTATTGGTATACTGATTTTTGGTCTCCGAACACCAAATTTAGCACAAACTCAAAAATTGCCACCAAACAAAAATTACCAAGCTGCTAATCGACAATTTAGACCTCAACAAAACCATCAGTATGCTCAACAACAAGCCCCAAATTCACCGGGAGACAACCCATATCAGTAACTGTCGAAGGCTTCAAGTGGGATATTGAAAAGCCCCCTAACGAGGGAGTAGGAGGACTGCTGACAGAGTTCGACTCTGAGGAAAGTCCCCTCTCCATAGCGCATGTGCCTCACAGAAGAGAGAAATCAGAGATGGTTTGGTTAATGCAATAGAAACGAACGATATAGGGGTTGTACAATGATGTTGAAAGACAGAGATTTCCCTATGGTCGATGAAACGAGCAACCGCACAGGAGCAAGTCCAAGCAGTTCCATTGAGGTTGCGCGCCTAGGAACAGGTAGGATGCTAAGTTGAATGCAGTCGCCGAAAGGTAACAGAAAGGGGCTTACTCCCTACTCCCTCGCTAATCCTCCAATACTGCGTCAAGTGGTTTCATAGATATCGGCGATGCTAAAGCTATACCTTCGCCATAATCTACCCAGTATGGCTCACCCTTAATCATCGATTTGACAACCTTTTCAGAGGTAATTACCGCAGGCATCAAAAATGTACTAGTAATGAATGCAAATATAATCAACAAACACATAATCATGAAGAAATTTTCGAGTCCAGGGAAGGTAACTAAGAAGCCCGCACCTATGCCACTTACAGTGGTAATCGTTGTTTCAAAGATAGTTTGTCCTGTTTCTTCAATTGAATTGGCAATTCCAACAGGTGTTTCACCTTCTTCCTGTATTCGATGCATAATATGTATCGCATCATCTACTCCAATACCAAACACAATCGTTCCAATCATTGCTGTAAAAATATTGACATTTACATCAGGGCTATTCATTAGCAAGGGCTGCCAAAGAATGACAACAGCAACAGGTACCATGGTAATAATTCCTAATCTTACAGACCTGAATACTATTCCAAGTACAATCGTCAGAATGATCATCGTAACTATTGTAGTTAGGTTTTGAGAACTGTGTATTCCTTCATTAATGTCTAAAGAGACAGGTAAACCTCCAGTTAATTTAGATGATTCAGTACCCTCCAAACCAGTGTCTTCGACCAACATCGCATCAATGTCTTCTCGCAATACTGATGCTTCGTTTAGATTCATGTAAGGTTGAGTAACATATACTATGCCTTTAGTGCCCTCTTCATTCAGTAGCATTGATTTAACCTCATTGCTTAAGGTATCAAATACGACATTAACCATATCACGTCTAATTTCGTCCCGACCGCTCTTCTCATCACTTGGATCAGAATCACTCGCATCTAGTGCCAACCATAAGTGACACTCAATCGGGTCATTAGATTCCCAACATGGCTCATGCAGTAAATCCCAAAGACTACCTTGATACAAAACAACGTCATCATTAAGTCCAATAGTCACAGGAATTGTTCGCAAGAAGGTAACAATACTAGTTGTATTAGTTCTCTCTACAGCCCCAATTCGTTGTTCAAGGTCATGAATAACATCCAAAACTGGTAAGTCTCGAATTGCATCTGTTTCATTTCTATCGCCTCTTTCTTCAGCGCTGAATATGAACAGTGAGGTTTGCCCCCCGCTGAAAAATTCTGAGTACTCTGCTAAGGAATTTAATGATTCTATTCCATCAGGTGCTTCAGACGAGCCGGTTATAGGTTCATTCATAGAGTCTAAATTTACTATACCGTAGAATGTTACTGAGCCAAAAATAATGACAATTGGCAAAAAAGCTTTCACTGGGATTTTACCAATATTCTTCCACATCATTGGATTTGTTCTCTTGTTATAGCGTAACATCCAAGCAATAGTTGGAACGAGAATAATACTCAAAACTAGAGTTGACGCTATTCCAAGTACCAAAGTTACACCGACCGAGCGGATAGGTGCCACGGTAACTATTTGTGGCGCAATGAGCACAGAGAATCCTATGACGGTTGTAATGGCAGAGAGAAACACAGCGACTCCTGTGGAACTTGCCATTTCTAATACGCATTTCTTGTAGAAATCGAAATCCCACAAATCTGGTATTTTGATTTCTTTTTCTCCACGTTTTTTACGACGCAAATTTTCGTCTTGCATTTTCTGTAGTTCTTTCCTTCTTACCTCTTCAATGCGATTCACCATATGTAGCGCATAGTCTACACCGAGACCAATAAGAATCGGGAAGGTGGCTACTATCATTGGAGTTAGAGTTATGTCTAGTAATACAGATGAGCCGAAAGTAAATGCCAATGCCATGACGATTGGCGTTCCAGTAATAGCTACTACCTTTAGCGACCTATGCAAAGCAGTAATTATTAGAATAGTGAATAGAATTGACCAAGGGAGGATCATCAACAAATCCTCATAAATTGCTGCTGATATGTCTTCGAGAACTTTGGTTAGACCTGTTACCGTCATCACGCTAATATCTGAGTTTGGTCGATTCTCAACTACCCTTTCAAAGTGGGCAAGTAATTCTTCAAAATTATTGAAATCATCAATTTCGTCAAAGTTTTGATTCATCCCTACTATAATTGCTGTAGTGTCCCATATACCATCGTTATTTGTGTCCTTGATTAATGTATCAAAACTCCCATTTGATTGGTCGATTATTGTGTCGATCCTTTCCTGCTCAGGTATGACATATTCACCACCACCTGGGATATTGTCACACGGTAAGTCTAGTAGTGGTATACGGGTATTCATGCCATGAACACAAAGAGAATTATTGAATCTGCCATCTGCTGAATTAATCTCTTTGATTACTTGTGCTGGTGAAATAATCCACAGCACCCCATCATTCCTTCCATTGTCATTTTTATCATAATCTATTCCACGGCTTATTGAATCTCCATTGACATTATTATCGTCCCCTTCAACCCAACTAATGATGTCGAGAATTTCTTTATCAGTTATATTTGCATCACTCGACAAATCAAATGCATTATCTGTTCTAATGTAAATTACAGTTATGTCAGTAGACCATTCTTCTCTTACTTCGAGTAACAAATCAGTCGAAGGAGCTCCGTCTGGAAGAAAAATCTCTACATCATCATCAATTTGAGATTGAAAATCCATACCTTGCTGAGCAAAGAAAGTCGAAATTATAATCAGCAAAACAACCACGCTAGCAGGAGAACTCAGCACATTGCTATACATGTTGTCTAGTGATTGCATGGTTTTCTTGGAGGCGGAATCTTTTACCGCACGAAATTTCTCTTTGACCACTACAAGCGGCCCATCATTATTTGCGGGTGCCTCGGTCATGGTATGTGCATATATGCTAGGGATTTGAACAATCCTGTCGGAGGATTTAGTTTGCGGCAATTATTGCACAATCAATCAAGACCGAATTCTCTAATGATTAGATGTTTCAA
>WTIT01000164.1:23306-25149 GCA_011526375.1 Methanobacteriota archaeon | reverse complement strand
GGAACATCATACCTAACCATGGTTGGGACTTCTGTTATACTCAACTGCTTTTCATGAGCATCCTCGAGCATTTCCAATGATAATTCCATACCTTCACTATCAAATCGTAGAACTTCCAGTGCCCGCTTAGAAAATGCTCTGAATCCTGATTGTGTATCTTTGATGGAAATGTCTCTTGATAGATTACTTGCGGCAGTAATGACTTTTATTCCTAGTCTACGATATGCAGGCATGTCAGTTCCTCCACCACCCTCAATGAATCTTGAGCCAATGACGAAGTCATCATCACCGTTGATGATTGGTTGCAATAATTTTGGTATGTCAGCAGCATCGTGTTGTCCATCACTGTCAAGAACAACCAAGGCATCTGCATTCATTTCTCTAGCCTTGATGAATAATGATTTCAAGGCACCTCCATAGCCTCTGTTTATTCTGTGCCGAACAACTATCGCACCGCAAGCCTCAGCAATTCTAGCACTTGAGTCAGATGAACCATCGTCGATACAGATCACCGCATCAACATGCTTGAGTGTCATTGTAACTACTGTTCCAATTGTTTCTTCTTCATTATACATCGGCATGCCAGCGATGATGATTGGCTTGTCGCCACGGTGTGAATCCCCATCTTTCACGATTTTGCGGTTAACCGTGACTATTTATGGGTATTGTAACAATATAGATATTTTATAAATTATTGAGACTAATCCTAAAATCAACATCAACAATAAGCGTCTAGCTGGAAATTATAATTCAGATTTTACTGAATTGTGCTGGAATCAAAAATCATTAACCTTAGTCTATTATTTGACTAATGGTTGTTACTACTCTTTCACCATTAAGCACTTTGTTTAATGCATTTAGGGAAATTACTAGTGGGACATATTCTTGTCCGTCACTAGTAACATAGGTTTCGCAGTCTGAGAAAGCATCACTGTTAATTGATACTTTGATCGCCCCTCCGGCGTTACTTCTCCTAACATATCCAACTAGGTTACTCTTTTGTTCATTGTCACTCATTTCTTTTTCTGGTTTACTATTTTTTGCCATATTAACACTCCACTGCTGTTGCAGTAAACTTTGCTATTTTCATCAATGTACTTTAAACTAGATTTAGCGGGCAAGACCATTTGTCTTATACGGGCGCAGCATCTCGACTAATTATGCGAGCCCTAGTTACCGGTGGTGCTGGTTTTATTGGCTCACACCTGGTTGACGAATTAATTAATTCTAATTACCAAGTAAGAATTTTTGATAACCTGTCCAGTGGCAGCTTAAGCCTAATCAATCATCATCTTGATGATGAAAGTGTTGAATTTGTGCGGGGCGACCTGACTTCTATAGAAGATGTCATTCACGCCACTAAAGATATTGATTGCGTGTTTCATTTGGCAGCGAATCCCGATATTCGACTGGGCACAAAAATTACTGATACAGATCTTAAACAAGGTACTATTGCAACATATAACATCTTAGAATCAATGAGAATAAATGGAATCAAGAAGATTATTTTTGCATCTTCATCTGTAGTGTATGGCGAAAATGCTCCAATGCCTACGCCTGAAAACCACGGTCCTTGTTTACCAATTTCTCTTTATGGTGCAAGCAAACTAGGATCTGAAGGTCTTATTACAAGTTGGGTTGGAACATTTGGTTTACAAGCTTGGATATTCAGATTCGCCAACATTATCGGAGAAAGAGGAACTCACGGAGTAATTTTTGATTTTATTCATAAACTTAAGAAAGATAGCAGCAGATTGGAAGTTTTGGGTAACGGGCTGCAAGAAAAATCATACATGGAGGTAAAAGACTGTGTCAAAGCAATTATGCATATCTACAATACTCA
>WTIT01000164.1:0-23206 GCA_011526375.1 Methanobacteriota archaeon | reverse complement strand
CCGTTGTTTAATCGAAGAAATAGGAATGTGACAAAATGAGGGGAAAATTAACACAAGATGATAACGCCGGAGCAGTAGGCAGCGCTGCACTATCAGTAGCATGCTTATTTTTCGTTGCAATAATGATAATCGCATTTACTGCAAACCCAATCGCAATTGGTACAGATGTCGGAGAGCGAGCACCAGAGATAGAAGGCAAGGCATACAACGGAACTACTTGGACCGATTTCGATTTCGAAGGTTACTTTGACAACTCGTGGGAGGAAGGCAATGTTTCAGGTCAATGGGTTGCACTAATTTTCATGGACACAGATTGTCCATACTGCCAGCAGTCAGCTAGTAGTCAAACTGATTGGGCAAATACATACAATGCTAACAATCCAAATTGGAACGGACCACATGTGAACTTTATCGCCAGCGCAACTGAACTCAACATACAGGGGCATGATTCCAGTAGGTCAGAGATTCAAGATTTCAGAGCAGAATACGGCCACAATTTCCCTTACATTGATGATATTGACCAAGACAACATGAAAGAGTGGGGAATACCAGGTACACCAAACTACTTTTTGATTCAGCCAGATGGAATTATAGCATGGGTCTCAGACGACGCTAATGAGGACCTTTCTCAAGCAATTCAGCGAATAACACCTAGGGAAGGTGCTTGAATTGATAGACAATTTACTAGTTGCTGCCTACCTTATTCCAACATTGTTTGGATTAATCTTAGTCGCTCCATTTGGCAAATCAGTTGGTGACAGCCTTGCTGGTCGCTTTGAAATCATGGCAACTGAAAGGGGTAGAGTTACTGCTGGTATGCAACTGATTACCTTCTTTGGTTTTGCAGTTTCAGCACAAACATTTTGGATCTCATCAAAGATAAGCGAAGGAGGTAATTTTTGTGCATCATCTGCCGTATTCAACTGTGATGACTTGATTGGAAATAATGACCTCAATGTAGACCCTGTTTTTGGTCTCTCATGGGGTATGATCGGTATGATGGTCAATGCATTTTTGTTATTCATGGTGCTAGTCATCAAAAACGAACCTAATGGCGAGTATACAGAGAGGTTCATCAAACTTGGAACAGTTATTACAGGATTAGGGATATTTGTTATTCTATTGTTGGTATCTTACGAGATTCAAGAGGGTAAAATCTGTCTATATTGTACTACTGCTCACATCGCAAACATCGCTGCCTTATTCGGTTTCATACGATTAGGAAAGTTGTACGATGATAAGTCTGCTTGGAAGCAAAGTACAGCTATAGATGCGAAATTGACAAAATGAGGTGAAAGATTGGACAATGAAACTAAGATATGGGGTGCCATTACTGTAGTGGCATTGTGTGCATTACTAGTTTTATTGGGACAAGAATATGGTGGATTGTTTGATTCTGAATCTTCTAACACTGATGAGATGATAGTTCTCAGTAGTACGGCGGATGACCCAGACCCACTGTCAAATGAGTGTGTTACTCATGAAATGAACCTTGGTCGCCATGATCACTCGGTATTATCAATTTTCATCAATGGAAATGAGAGACAAATTCCAGAAAACATGGGAATAAACACGGAAGTTTGTAACGAGCAGGGCGGTAATATGCATACTGTTCATACTCACGATGCTACAGGAAAATTACACATCGAAACAGAAGCTAACGTCGATATGCCACTCGGGGTATTCTTTGACATATGGGGTGTACACTTCAACGAGACTGGCATTTTTGATTACAGGGTCAGCAATACTCACGAATTAATTATGACAGTAGATGGAGTCACTAACACTGAATTCGATGATTACCTGTTGGTGGATGGAAAAGAAATTGTAATAATCTTCCAAGCTAGGTCTTAAGGGACATATATCCCATCAAATTGAGCACCATCTGTGTGTGTCTCAGTCTCTTTCATCTTGACTACAGTGATATCTATTCTATCAGTAGAACTGTATGTGCGCCTAACCTCATGAAGTAAACTTCTTTGGACATCTTGCATATCTTCGCCATATAGTATGGACATGTGATGATATCTTTGATCGTTAACAATAGCGATATACTCCACATACCATTCCTTCAATTGCACATCCTTTTCCCAGGTTACGTCGTCCCATGATTCCTCCATGGTAATACATTGTCGTGATAGGTTATCAATTATTTCCCTATCTGTGCAGGAAAATTACTAGAATCCAGTAATTATTTCTCATAATTAGGATTATTCAATTACTTTTTCGTCCAATTAATACCCATAAGAAACCAATTGTGATGATAGATAAAAATACTATTGGCATGAGATTTGTTTCGTTATTTATCTCTATGTCACGATAGGCAAATTCTACTACCCCAAGTGTAGATGCAAAATTTGGACTGGATTGTATTACCTCATCGGTTGATTCGTGAATCAACACGAGGCTGAATTTACCATCAATTGGAAATTTGACAGTGAAATCATTTAGACAATCGGTTGTTGAAGCGTTTAAGAATCCTATGTTGTCGATAGAATTTGTTGCAACATTACAAGATGATGTAGCGATAACAACTCGATCTCGGTGATTTTCACCAGGATTGAAAAAATCCTTTGGCATCTCCAGTTCATGGGCCATCAATAAAAATGTAAGTTGGGTTTCATAGGTGACATTCTTCAATTTACTACTCGAGATAGTTGCTGAATAATTTGCACCTTCTTGGCTGATAGTAAATGATAAATCACTCACCTCTTGTCTATTAGTTTCTGCTTTAAGAATATCTTTTTGCACATCTGGCCATGAATCGGGGCCTATCCTTAGTTGTCCACTTTCGACCACAAAACTTGGAGTTGCACCTATTTCAGGATTTACTAATTTCATACGCTCTATTCGATGGTTTGCTGCTGCTGGTTGAAATGCATCTTCACCATCAGTTGGATGGTAGGTGACTATGGAAATTCTCGAACCGTGAGCATCAGCTACTTGTTGTAAGTAAGGGTCTATTTCAGCACAACTTTTACACCAAGTTGCACTTAACTCCTCGACTAGGAGTGTTCGTCCACCATTTACTGTAATATCTTCACTCCAGTTTTCATTGAAACTTTTTACCTCCGCTTGACTAATTGTTGCAAAGGATTGTAGGGTAAAGCAGATTAGCAAGATAATAGCAATAGATTGTCGAATACCTTTGTAGACAACACTATTCGCCATGATAACCCGAAACGCTCCACCTCTTTCATTATATGTTCCATCAGTTAGGCTAACTTCATTTGTTAGAGGCGCAAGGATTGAATCGGGGGAGTGTAATGGCAGACCATTGGATTGAGAACCACAAACGAGATTCATGGCGCCGTCAGGCCAAGTCGAGTGGTTATCGTGCTCGCTCAGCATTCAAATTATTACAAATCCAAGACAAATTCAAATTAGTCAGAGAAGGCGACGTAGTCTTAGATGTGGGGTGCCATCCCGGTGGCTGGTCACAGGTCGCGGTGGAATTAGTTGGTGAGGAGGGTGTTGTCATTGGTGTTGATCTTGAACCATGTCAGCCTGTTGATGGAGCAATTTTGTTAGTGGGGGATATCACTGAACCATCGACACAAGATAGGATTCTAAGCGAGTTAGATAATCGAATAATCAATACTATTGTTTCTGATATTTCACCAGACATAACTGGTAATTGGGATATTGACCAAGCAGTAGCAATGACATTAGTCGCCGACGTTTTAGATTTCTCACTAGACTTGTTATGCAAAGGTGGCTCATTTACAACTAAAATCTTCCAAGGAGTAGGTATTGAGGAGTTAATCGCCGCAGTAAAGCCTTATTTTTCGGAGGTCAAGAGATTCTCGCCAATGGCTTCACGAAACTCCTCCTCCGAGGTATACTTGGTTTGCCGAAATCATATGCCTTGGGTAAATCGAGATGTTAGTATTCGTGAGACTTATGAGTCTCTGTTGGATAAAAAGCTTAATCCAGATGACGAGTTAGAAGAACCAAAAGTCTTCACATCTTTCAAAGTAAGAAGAAGAAAATAGTTTACATTTATCAACATTAATGTTGATTAGTAAAAACCATGAAAACTAGTAATAGAATCGGTAAGCGAAAATTCACCAACAACAAAAATAGGCTATTGGTCAAAGATTTAAAACCAAATCGGCCAATAAAAAAACTCGATTTGCTAATCCTTAGAATATATCCAAGGCGATTGATATACTCTGAGACTTACACTGGCCCAGTAGCTGCTGCATGTGGTAGAGACGAAAGCGGTCTAGTGGGGATTGTTCTGTGGAATGAACAAATTGATAATATTAGGATTGGAGATGTGGTTAGATTTGAATCAGGATGGTGCCAAATGCGTGACGGCGAGTTGATTGTGAGCACTGGAGTCAACGGTAAATTACGGATAATCGACAGATAGTAGATGATTTCGAAACAAATGGTAGTTGTATATTCTCACGCAACCATAAAGAAGGGAAGGTCGTGGGCAGGTTGTTCCTGAGGCCTAGTTATGAGTGAGAGAGCAACAAATTGTACAGCATCTGGAGTACCACTGGTTGAGGAAGGATCAACATCATTTCCTTGTCCAGGGTGCGGCACAGTATCCATCGGTAGAAGTCCTAGATGTAGAAATCAAGGTGTTATTTACAACTGCTCAGAATGTGGTTATCAAGGTCCCTGAGGTGATATTATGGGTATGGTAGCAATGACTTACAAATTAAATCCTGATGCAGATGTAGAAGATATTAACCCTGATGAAATCGCAGATTATGTAAGAGGATTGGCAAATGATGTTTATGATGTTCAATCCGTAGAGGTAAAGCCACTCGCATTTGGTCTAAAATTCGTTCAAGTTCACGTAGTTATGAATGACGGCCCCGGGCTGACAGACGAATTCGAGTCTTTGATGTCAGCTAAAGAAGGCGTCGGAGAAATCGAAGTTTTGTCCATGGGACTACTTTGATTATAACTGGTTTAACGGACACTGCATAAACTCCCTTAGGAGTGTTGTAGCATAACTTCCTGATGATAGTGAAAACCTAAACCTTAGGCATGCTCCCTCAGGATGCCACCTGCTATTTTCAGACGGTCCTTTATTCCATTTTTCTCCAAGAGATTCATCTAATGCAATTGGTACAGAATCAATGAATAAATCATTGAACGTTGTAATTAATGCTCTACGGGTCCCTTTAGATGACAATCGTGGAATTTCCTCAACTAACCAGTCTACATTTTCTAGACCGCATTCTTTGATTGCCGCAAGTTCAATGTCCTTCGCCTCGCCGTCAGCGACAAAGATCTCACTGCCTGGTAGAGGACCTGTACTTACAAGGCGACCAAGTTGACAATTTCTTGATATTCGTGGTAATGTTCTGTGTTCAACAGTAACGCAACTGTTTACGTTTAGTTGTCCTTTTTCATCAATTCTCCCAACTAAATCACCTTCTACGGGTGTTGAAATCGGCAATCCCGAGGATAATCTACGGTTCAGTGATTTATTGAAGATAATGGATTGTGCTGCGTGTATTGTCATTAATTGAAGGTTATTTGGTAATTTCTTGAATGCGCCTAAGTGATCGTCTGGATTATTGATCAAATGTTCCAGCATTCTGGACTCAAATCCGAGCCACTTTGGGGCCAAATCTAGAGCCTCTTTAGTTGGACCATTATCTCTGATGTGCTTACGAAATGCGGCAACTTCTTCATTTTCTTCATAACCTTCCATGGAAAGGTAGGTCAGTACTGCTTGTTGAAAATTTCCTGCTAGAACATGCTTTCCAACTTCAGCAGTAACTGGTCTACCGGAACCAAACCTCTGTGGCCCAATCCAGTTAGGGAATACTCCTTCTCCCAGAGATAACTGTAATTTGTGCCTGATACTCTCAGCTTCGCTTAACGCTTCATCTTCAGTCATCGGAGTTCCATCTGAATGACAACACCCTCGTACGATGATTGTGAATCGGTTGCCTCGGTGATTTCCAAAGCCAATTTTTTGGTGAGTACGGCCGAGGATTTCTATTTCTACATCAGGAATTTCTAGTTCTGCAACCTTATGTTGTGTTGCATCAATAACGAAAATTTGCTGTGTAACAGCCCTCTTGTCCTTAGTTCCTGCAAAGAAAATTCTGTTTCTTGATATCCCTAATCTTTTAGCGAGGTTATTACAGAATTTGTTTGTCTCCCAGTTAGTTAGCGTGATTCTCGCAACAGTGAAACGACCTCTTGGATCGAGACTTACGGTGGTTGAAATTTCATCAACTCTAAAATCGGTAACTCTTGCCTTTAGAACTCCACCTATTCCGTTAGATTCAGTAGCATAACCTTCGAGTCCTATGGCTGTAGCCACAGGGTCTAAATTGGTCATTTGAATCGCCTTCAAAGACTGATATCAGAGAATTCTTTTGAGATAGAGCCAACTAAATCATTGAGGACTTTGTCAGCAGATTTCTTTCCAGATGTTCTAATGTAAAACTCAGGGTCATCAAGTTCTGGATGTCCTGGAAAGTAGTTGGCATACTCTATGTCAGCGCTGTTGTTTAACCTTTCACGAAGCATCTGTAGGCTTGTATGGCTTTCTCCAATAATTCTCAATCGGAGTTCATTTTTTTCTTTAATTAGCACTTTAACTGGCATGACGAACAGACCTCCGAAATACCAAATCGTTTTGAACCTTGTGTCAAGAATTCTGGAATATTTCAGCGATTATATTATCTTAGAACCGCCTTGCTTTTTTACCTAATCTCTGTGGAAGGGATATGGACACTGCAAATCTCGAGGAGTCCATGGCTGGATTTTCACAAAAATTCCGCAAATTTTCACTTGCAATTGTTATTGTAACTATGCTAATTACTGGAGCACTGCTAGTCAATTTGATTTACAACCCTCCAACTTTTAACACTGACCTCGATGCTTTTACTCCCGATTCAGAGGCTAGTGATGCACATGACCGTATCCACCAAAATTTTCCTAACGAATCTCGTCCAATGTTCGTAACGGTTAATGCAGATGACAATAGCAATGTTTTGGCGATCGAGAACATTAAACTGATGCTAGGACACTATCAACAATTAGTCAATCTCTCGTCTGAGTCTGGAGACTCTGTTGTAGTTTGGACAACTACTCCGAGTATCTTACAAACCGCTCTTGACGAAGAAGCGAATCAAACAGAACTCGAAACTATTGGAAGTTGGAACGAATTAGTAGATTTAATCATTGATGATGATATTGAATGTAGGCTTACAAGTGATGATCAATTCCTTTCTGCAGCAACATATGCATCCTCTGCTCTGCTCAACAAAGACTTAGACATTAATCCAACTTGCGATTACCTGTCTACTGGTTCTGGTGATAGTACGCCATTTGCCTCATCAACACTGTGGGTTCTTGAGATAGATCCGGAATTGTCGGAAGAGGAAAGAAAGTCAGTACAAAATGAATTTAGAGATTTATTTGGTAAATTCTCTGATGATTCCTCTCTTGAATATGGAGTAGTTTCACTAGATTTGTTGTCAAATGATATAGACGATAGAACGTTAGATAATGTAGCCTTATTAGTTGTTCTAGCACTCTTTGTGGTGATAATTCTACTAATTTTCACATTTAGATCGGTTCGAGATGTAACATTCCCATTAATTGGACTAACAAGTGCGTTAATATGGACGTATGGACTGTTGAATGTGTTTGGTGTTGAATTTTCAGCATTAGAAGTCGCCGTCGCACCCTTGGTTCTTGGTCTAGGAATTGATTATGCGATACATTTACAGCGAGCAAACAGCACACTTAGAGAGCAATATCCCGACCCTGCAGAATCCTGGTTGAGAGCGTGTGCCAAACTTTCAGTCCCCCTTACTTTAGCAGTAATAACAACTGTCTCAGCCTTCCTTGCTAACATGATTTCTCCTTTGCCCCCGTTGAAAACATTTGGCATAGCTTTGGCAATCGGTGTGGTTTGTGCCTTTATCACTTCCACATTAGTAGTTGGCGCATTGCATGTATTAATTCACACAAACAATGACTTAACTAAACCCAAACCATTCACCCTGCCAAATCTTACCAATAATCTCGTAAAAGTACAACAAAAACAACAGGTTGGAATATTTCTCGTGGTGGTATTTTTATCTGGTGCATCAATCTTTGGAGCAGCATCTCTAGAGACTAATTTTGATTTGGCGGATTTTGTCGATGATGAAATGGAAATTATGGATGTTAGACAAGAATTGGTGGATAACTATGACAGCGCAGGATGGAAATTAATTTACGTCCTGTTTGAACCAGACGATGCCCAGGACCATATTATTGCTGATGAGGATTTGCTGACAGAGTTGAGAGGTTTACATGGCGATTTAGAATCAAACCATGATGTGGTTGGGACTGATGAAACATTCCCTTCACCGTCCTATGAAGGGCCATATGTGATACTTAGAGATGCGATACTTAGGGACTCAACCTTTGGCGACTCCCATAATCTAGAGGTGTTCCAAGATGGTGGTGTCTACGTCAAAGATTATGACTTACCTTGTGATTTGTCCTCAGCGTTTGTGTCGCTTTCAACAAATTATTCTGTTGCTGATGCACTTACTGGAGAAACATGGGCTGACCGAATAAGACAGAGTGTATATCTTGAAGACGGTAAAGTCGTTAATCTGAGAAACGAAATAAGAGTTGAAGCTGCGACTTCAGCAGAGTCTGAACAAGTTGTGACAGAATTTGAAAATATGCTAGGGGATGAAGACAAATCTGGTACACTGAGATACAATCTCGCAGGCAATGCTAAGTTGTACGTTACTGGTGATTTAGCAATGCTGCAAACAGTCCTTGATGGGTTATCTAGTTCACAAGTAGAATCAACATTAATTTCCTTGGCAGTTTCTTTCTTAGTTTTGTTCGCACTAACTAGAAGAATAATGCCCGCGATTGTAATACTCTTCCCAGTTGGTATTGCTACTCTATGGGTTGTTGGTTCAATGGCGGCAATAGGTCTGAAGTGGAATGTCTTAACAGTCATGGTTACAGCATTGACATTAGGGATTGGAATAGATTACTCAATCCATATGTGGAGGCGATTTGAAGTTGAATTAAAGCGACGGAACAATCACTGGGATGCACTCAGAGCCTCACTATCTACAACTGGTGTGGCTTTATTGATGAGTGCATTAACAACCTCAATGGGATTCATGGTATTGTTGTTTTCACCGATGCCAATCATTCAAGACTTCGGTTTAATTACTGCGATAACGGTGATTTTCTCGCTGTTGTTGTCGTTAGTATTACTCCCAGTATTAATGGAATTATCAGCAAGAAGTAAGGAAGAAGAAGTGGTTGAGAAAGAATTTGAGCCACAATTAGATGACTTAGCTTGAAAGTGAAGTCACAATTTGTTCCATTTCAAGTCCTTGCTCTCGAGCAATCAAAGCTAAACAAAGCCAGTTTGAAGCATAAGTAAGCGCTTTCTGTTTTCGTAGTGATCTTCGCTCAATTTCATCAATTGGAATTTTGGTTTGTCTTGATATGTACTTTTTCAAACGATTTGCTAATTTTTCTCTAGGGTCGCTGAGATTTTTGCTAGTTTGCTCAACAGCCCTTGTCTCGATTACTGTGGCATTACTGTTGCTTTCTGAAGTAATCTCCTCATCAGCAGATTCGTTTTGCCCAAATTCAACTGGTTGTAATAGCCTCGATGGGCGTGGATACCAGCCAATTGGGGTTGTAATACTTCTTGCATCAAATGCCGGTGTTAGGCTTTCCCTGTTACCAATCAACCACCCATTTTCGATTAGTTTACTGACCGCTGTCTCAGCTTCTTCAGGAGATAGCCATTCCATATCAAAAGACAGTATTCTTTCCAAGTCCAAATCTGAAACACTATGTTGACCTCTAAATGAAAGTGATATCACTCGACGGATATCCTCAGAGTCTTCATCCGTCATGATTAGGAACAACTGAATGAATCATTTGAATGTAATTGTTGTCATATAATTAGATAATCAACAGATTCATGTCTCACGGTTACTTGCGCGGGTTGATTGGGGACTAGTCATGACTAGAGAATACATAGCTAGAGACCCAAGAACTGGTAAACCACTCAATGTCGGTAAATCAAAGTCCAAGAAACAGTATATTGAGGCTCAAGAAGGCCCGTGGTTAGCAATAAAAGATTCAGATATCGTACCGTTAGCAAATGGTGCGATATCACAATATGAAGTTTCATGGCGCTCAAAAAAATATGAATTGACAAGAGAAGATGGAATAATTGGTCTTACTAGAATCAAAGGTCATCGAGCAGTTGAGGCCCATGCTGCTTTGTTAATGGCGTTGGAAGATGATAGTCCAAGCATTAGAGTATCAGCCCTAAAGGCACTTCCAGAGGTCGCTACTCAAAAGTCAGATGAACTGTTTGACTGGCTATCAGTTTTGCTAGACGATGATAATTTATCTGTACGAAAGGCTGCTAGCGAAGCACTTGCTATTTCAGCACCGGTATTCCCTTCAGGGGTTGACATTATCATACACAATGAATTGAGATCTTTTGAGGCAAATAGGAGTAAATCTGCTTTCAAAGGATTAGAATCTTTGTGTGAAGCATGGCCTGAGGTTGCTTGTGACCATATAGATGAATTATTCTTGGAAACTGACGCTGATTTAAGGTTAAAAGGAGCTAAATTATTGGGTCGAGTTCTAGTTAAATCAGGTCATATAGGGTGGGACTTAGTCTCGTGGGCACTTAATGATGATGACGCAAGAGTTCGTCGTGCTGCGGCAAAGACATTGCCACGACTTGCAAAGATAGATACTAGAATCGCAACAATATTCTCGGAAAGAGCATTGTCTGATAGCGATTCACAGGTAAGAATTAGTGCAGTTAAGGCAATCCGTTCTTTGGACAAAGATAGTGGCAGAGCAAGAGAGTTGATCCTGAAAGGTGCTTCCTCTAAGGATGTGGAAGTTCGGCGTGCATGTGTTGAAATGCTACCGATTCTGTATGGTGAAGATGTCTTGAGAGGTATTGCAATCGATTTGCTAAAGTCTGAAACAGATGCTAAATTGATTAAATCTCTGACTCAATATGCTACCGATGATTCATTAGAAGGTTCCGAGACTCAAAAGAATCGTTTCTTGGCACCGGCGCCTGCGATACCAAAACTCGACCGTGAGGTAGCGGAAGCAGCTGGCAAGAGTGTAGGTCTAGAACCAATTACACCAAAACATAGCATATCAGAAAAACCCTCTGAATCAGAGATTACGCCAAAGAAGAAACCCAAAGTTACCGATCTGTATCGAAGCGTGTCTCAAGACGACATGATGGGCTACGAAGAAGACGATTACTGAAGCGAGTTGTTTCTGTCGGCATTGTTAAGAAGGGGCCGTTGTTGGCCAACCTGCATAAGGTGTAGTTATGAGTGACACACAGTTCAATGACAAGGCTGAACAATTTGACAGACTTTGGGATGGAATTACTCCAAAAGGTGTTAACAGAACTAAGGCTCTGAAGTTCAGACAGTACATCTTAGAGCATGTTCGTCAAACTCGCAGGCCCCTGAACAGAGAAAATGCCCGAAAATATTGGATGGGTATTCTTCAACAGGAAATTGCCGAGCAAGACAACTTTTGATTTAATGTTAGGTCGCCGCCGCCCGGTGACCTGTTTATCGATTGGGCGGAGGTGAAAAAATGTTCACAAACCAACGATTTGACAACTGGTCATTGAAACCATCTACTATATCTGGACTAGAAAAACTAGGATGGGAAAAAGCAACCCCTGTTCAACGCGACACCATTCCAACTGCTCTTCAAGGCAACGATGTGATTGGTCAAGCAAGAACAGGCTCAGGTAAAACCGGTGCGTTTAGTATCCCTATTATTGAAGCCTGCAGTCCAACAGGTAATCTGCAAGCCTTAGTTTTGGCCCCAACTAGAGAACTAGCAAATCAAGTATCGGAAGAGATGAATAGTATACAAGGCGATAATGGTTTGAAGATAATTACCGTTTACGGCGGTACTGATTTAGAAAAGCAAGCACGTCAGCTCACCGATGGTGTCGACATTATTGTTGGAACACCAGGCCGAGTAATGGACATGACAAAACGAGAATATATTGACATGTCAGCTCCAACTATTTTCTGTCTTGATGAAGCAGATAGGATGTTGGACATGGGTTTCTTTCCGGATATTACCTGGGTTATCGAGAGAATGACCGCTAGATCCCAAACTCTACTATTCTCTGCTACTTTTCCTCAAGAAATCCTTGATGCCGCGTATGAGTTCATGGATGAGCCAGAATTTGTTTTAACCAACACGGAGGAACTCGATATTCCACCTATCAAGATGTATAGTGTTAATGTGGGTAGAGCAAATAAATTGTGGGCACTTTCAAGATTGCTGTCAAATACCACAGACGATGATCAAATTATCGTGTTTTGTAATACTAAGAGAATGGTTGATCTATCGGTTCAAAAATTAACCAAAGCAGGAACTCAGGTTAGTGGTTTGCATGGGGACCTATCCCAAAATCAACGGGAAAGAATACTAGATTCATTCAAGAGTGGTGATACAAAAACTATCATTGCCACCGATGTTGCAGCGAGAGGAATCGATGTTGATGGGATCACATTAGTAGTCAACTACGATGTTCCTGATGATATGGACAGTTTCATACACCGTATTGGAAGAACTGGGAGGATTGGTAGAGAAGGACAAGCTTGGAGTTTAGTATCAAAGAATGATACTGGTCAATTGTCAAGAATAATCGCCACCTATGGATTAGATATTGAACAAATTGGTGTGCCAAATTTGCCCACTGGTGTCGATAAGGATATAATCGCTTACAAAGATGATTTCATGGAATCGGCTGATGTATTTGGCTTTGTACCAATAAGGCTGACTCTCGATGAGCAAATCGATTTATCTAGTCGAGTTATAGCAAACTGGCTTGCTGAGAAAATGCGTTGTGATGAGTTAGCAATTGGGGATATAAAATTTGAACCGGACGCTATCGTAGTAAATATTCACTCATCGAAAGTATCTCTTGCATTGAAGGCATTACAAAAATATGAGTTAAATGGTACTAAAGTGTCTGCTGAAGTTTGATTACTCAGCCTCTGTAGTATCTTTTTCCAATGTTTTCTCTTCTAATTTATTGATTTTTATTGTTACAGAAGCAGCCATAATTAGCCCCAAGGTGGCCAATGACCATGCCGTGTCGATGGCATTATCCCAATCGTTTTGTGCAGCCATGCATTGATTTGTTGCGATGCTAGAGTATGCACAAAAGTCAAGAATTTCTTTTGCCTCCATAGCCTGATCATTTGTTGTAACAGAATATGCTGATGAGATTAGCATCAATGTGGCAAGCAACATTATTGCAAAATGCACTCTTCCCCAAGATTTTCTAAATGCAAATTGGAATTTATCTTTGTTATCTTTAGACTCCAGTGTTCTCTCAGGGCCACCAACTTTCCAGAACCAAACCAGCCACATGAATACTAAAACAACTAAGAAACCCCAGTTGTATATGTTTTCATGATATTCCCATACTGGATTCAGGCAACTCGGATTGTTTGGGTCTAATGCACAAGAGTCTACTGCGATAGGATAAAACGCAACTAATCTAACGATATTTAGAATGTAGACAATACCGCACATCACGGCAATGGATCGCAATTTAAGTCGTTGAGAAACACCATCTGTCATAATAATCAGAGTTGATATGAACAGCATTTCATGCACACCTGCACATTCATCTGAAACGTAAAGCGCTACCGTGTCTAGAACTCCCGGGAAATTTTCGTTGTGTAGGTTAACTTGCGTCATCCATCCATTGTTGGTTGTCAGTGTTGCTGTGCCCTCGCCGTAGATTAAATTCGTAATCCCGCTCCAAATCCATGCTTCACTGATTTGAATTGGTACAAGTGTATTGGATGGTTGCGTGATAAACCAATAAATTGCTTCGATGAATAGCAGTGCAAGAGGTATTTTGAGGTAAGATTTGGATAACTGAAATACCTCTTGCCAAGACATATCCTGAGAATTATTAACTCTCTTTGATGACTTGGTCATAATACTCCGTGTAGGTCAACACAAATGAATATACGGTTTACGTCAATTCTATTGGCAATCGCATTGTTTGTATATCAACACCTTTTGTACATATTGAATCGGTAATGTCTAGTGAGGTTAATCAAACGCAAATCACTCATCAATTAGATGTGTTGGGGTTTTATTGTCCAGTGCCATTGCATGAGACAAAAAAAGCCCTCCAATCATTGTCAGTAGGCGATGTTATAGGCGTGAGAGCCGACGATCCTGAAACATTGCATGACATACCTATGTACCTAGGAAGAACAGAACATATTTTGAAGGAAATAGTACATGACTCAGGAGAGTTTTATTTCATAATCGAGGTGAAAAAATGACCGATGTAAAAGAGGTAACAGGAGGTATTTCTGATATCCCAAGTCAAGCAAGATTGCCGACTACTTTCGGAGAATTTGTCATTAGAGTGTTCCATGAAGAATCTACGGGATTTGACCATGTTGCGCTAACATTAGGAGATATGCAGGGGCCAGATCCAGTACTTGTTAGGGCTCATTCTGAGTGTTTAACAGGTGATGCCTTTGGCAGCCTTAGATGTGATTGTGGTCCACAGTTGCATGCTGCTCTCGATGCAATTCGTAAAAAGGGCTGGGGCTGTTTACTATATCTAAGGCAAGAAGGCAGGGGTATAGGTCTACACGCCAAAATACAAGCTTACCATCTACAGGATAAGGGAGCAGATACTCTAGATGCAAATTTGATGTTAGGCTACCCTGGTGATGCAAGAGATTATGAAATTGCGGCAAAAATGTTGAGTTACCTAGAAATCAACAAAGTTACGCTGTTAACAAATAATCCAAATAAAATTGAGCAGTTACGTTCCTATGGAATTGATGTGGTAAATCGAGAACCATTGGTTGTTGGAGTTGGTGAATCAAACCGATTGTATCTAGAAACCAAAGTCACGCGTATGGGACATTCGATAGATAAACAGGAACTGAAGGAATAGATGGGGCCGTGGCCGGGAATTGAACCCGGGCTGAGGGAACCACAATCCCTCGTGCTAACCCCTACACCACCACAGCCATCTAGGGTATGTTGTCGTGAGAAGAGTGGTATTTCAATAATGCGATTCTTCAAACCACAGTTAATGAGAGAAATTGTTAAACTAATATACCTTCATTTCTATAGTATATCACCTCTACCATAAGACATGCGAAGAGAAATGGTTAGATGCAAAGTTATGGTGATTTTACTATTATTGCTGTGTTCCATTGGCAGTAATGTGGCGGCAAGAAGCGTACATTCTACTTCAGATGTCGACATATATCCACAAGGGGAAATTTCTTCTGATGATTCTTGGTATTTAGACAACAGAATTACCTTTACTCAAGAAAATGCAGATTATACGGTTTCTATGGTTGAGGATAATCGAATAACCTTTGAACATTCAAGACCAACTAATCTCCAAACTCTCAAGATGTGGGCGCAATCATCGCCCACAGATTCCCAATATGTTACTGGTGCTCCAGATTTAAGTTATTCATACACCAAAGGTCCAGAAATTGAACTAACAGATTTTGATACAGATTCATACAGTCAATATGAAATAGTCGCTGTCGACATCAATATCGCGTTCCACATTCCTGGTCCGCTATTGCAAGATCAGGTTAGGTTTTCAATGGAAAACAATGGTGATTTTCACGAGTTGGTAACTTATGTTAACACACAAGGCGCCATCGATTACATGAATGGTACAATTTGGTCACAAAACATTACTGATAAATCTGATTGGACCTGGAATGAATTACAGAATCTAATCGTGACCTTAGACTATGTTTCTCTCGGCGGAACAGATGATACTCAATTAGATATTGATGCAGTTGGCTTTTCTGTAATTGTTGAATATCCATGGTACGGAACTGAGTGGGCATCTGTTGAATCAACTTCTGAAGGATTTGACATGCCAACTCATCAAGTAAATTTTGCAGACGGTTATTTTGATGATTTACAGTTGTTATCTTGTGGTTTGTCTCCAGTGACACAAGGAGTCGAAGGAACTTGGACTAGTGAGATATTATACGCTCAACCCGAACAAACTTTTGGCCGAATTCACTTCGATATTGACAGCGAAAGTGATGTTCAAATTCTAATTTCACACTCTATTGACGGTATTCAGTTTACGGAATATGTGCCGATAAGTACCAATTTTTTGATTGACAGTTCGATTATTCAAATTCAAGTAAAATCATCAGAATCTTGTTTAGACTCGATATTGTTGGACTACAACGACCCAACTCTAATTGTAAATGGCAGAGTTTTTGGTTCTTTAGACGGTTTGGCCACTGATTACTCAAGATGGAAGGTATTTGTCAATGGAGAAGAGGCTGCTTACCAAACAATAAATCAGTTGACAAATTTTAATTTGGAGGTTCCGATTGGACAGTTTTTAGATTACGGTGTACAGGATTTGAGCATAAAACTGCAAGCTTGGTTCAATTGGGATTCGTCAGGGTCTCCTAGTAGTACATTACTTGAAGTAACTTCAATGACAGTCACAGGCGGTTTTGAAGTTCAGTGGGATGAAGATCCAGTTTGTCAATTAATTGGGCCGCAATATTTTGTCGAGGATGGTTCTGGTGTGCTGATTCCATTCCTCGACAGATGTGTAGATGACAGGTCAACTACGGAGAACTTGTCTGTTGCATTTGCTATTAATGATGATTCTCTTTTGAGCGCAACTATGGAGCAAGACGACATTAAATTGGTATTGAAGCCCGAACAACATGGCACTACCACAGTCACAGTTACAGTTTATGATGAGGCTGGAAATACTTGGCAAGAAACATTCATCGTATCAGTAGAAGAAGTCGATGATAAACCACAAATTGGAGAATTTCCATCTGTTGAGATCGTGGAATATGGAGTAGGCAAAACAATTCAATTTTCCTACTATGATGTCGACTCTACTGGAATAACAGCCACTACAGATAAATCATGGGCAACAATTGATTTGTCGACATCAACTATTGAGGTCAATCCCCCTTCAGCAGCATCATCTGTACCACTAATTGTCACTCTGTGTGACCAAACATCCTGCGTAAATCAAACATTGCTACTAGAGGTCGTGACATTAGCAGAATTATTCATTGAAGAGATAATTGTTGATTCAACAGATGTTACTGAAGGAGATTTAGTGCCTGTCAAGGTATATGTGAGAAATTCAGGTGCAAGCGAAGCAACCTTGATTTCAATTCGCTGTCAATCTGGGTCGACATTGGTTGGAGTAATGTCGATTCCAATGTTGCAATCAGGTGAATTAGGAATAGTTACTTGTGATTGGAAAATAACTGGAGATGGCCCACAAACGCTTTCTGTAGAGTTAGACCGAACCAACCAAATTTCGGAGAGTGATGAAAGTAATAATTTCGAATCAATAACAGTTGATGCTGCGAAATTTACCACGGAAGATTCATCTTCGGATGTTTTGATTTCAACTAGTATGCTATGGATAATCACACTTGTTGTTGTAGCATTAATTATAGTATTATTTTCCGCTTTTGCCCCAGGTAAAATAAAGAAATTGTAGAGTTGTAATTTCGCTTATCGAGTGTCGGATAATGTCAAAACACCACTATAATTTGATAAGTGGAACGTAAAACCAAATGATACTTTGAGACTGTGGGGGTCGTTCAACTTAGGTTGACAAAGTAGGATGTGGGGACATGTCAGAACTAAAGATTAGAATAGAAACAGAGGAATATATCTACGAAGAATATGTAGAGGCTTGAGATGGTTATTTGTTCCATTGAGGAGGATATCTATCCTGCTCCATCAAGATCATCACAGGTTTACCTATTTCACCGGTTGTCTCAGATGATATCTCAGTGAAACTTTTACTCATTTTAACGATTCCAACAACCTCATTTTTACTGGTGAAAGCAGCTACTTCGAGGCCACTTGACAGTCTGTCACTAACTTCTATCAAACCTGGTCTAAGAAGAGGTGCTCCATGGCATAAGGCGCTTGCTGCACTATCTTTGACAACAATGTAAGGTTTGTCAAGAAGTAATTTTTCGGTTGGATGAATAATTTTTTCCAATGCAGTAGAATTATCACATTCTTTCCAAAGCCAAACAGCATCAGCTATTTGTTGTAGAGTGACACAATCTGATAGCTTGAATCTCCCGGAATTTTCTCGTCTTAGTTCCTTTAATTCTACTTTATACCCGAGTAACAAACCCATGTCCCTAGCAATAGTTCGAATGTATGTTCCTGCCTCACAAGCGATTTTCACAATTGCTTGCGTGGTGGTTGATTCAATTAATTCAAAATCGTATATCTTTCTAGTTCTAACCTGTACTTTAACTGCAGATATTTCCGGCGGGACATTGTATATTCGACCTGAAAGTTTGCTAATCACTTCATTAAGGGAATCGAGGCTCGTATCTTGAGCAAATTTTAGCACAGCGATGTATGTTTTGTCAGTCTTTAGTATTCCCTTTGTTAGTTTCATCGACTTTCCTGCCATTAATGGTAGTACACCGGTAGCAAATGGATCTAGTGTGCCGCCGTGACCTAATCTTTCTAATCCCAATAAATCTCTAACCCAAGAAGCGATTTGATGTGATGTAGGACCCTGAGGCTTGTCTAAAAGGATAAATCCCGAGGCCAGTCTTTGTTCGATGCTAAGGTTCTCAGGATCAAATCCGTAATTTGATGGCTTGGAAACCTCACCAAGTTTTATTCTTGCCATTTATTCATCTCCTAGTATTGTCAAGGCTTCAGCAAGAACTTGCTCAGCGGTTATATCTGTTGCATCAATAATATGGGTATAAGGGGTGGGGTCGTCTGGAGTGAAACCATACATTTTCTGATATCTTTCATTGTCAACCATCAATCTAAGCCGGTTGGCATTTAATGCCTCCTCCATAGTAATTCCTTCTCGTATTGTAACCCTTCTGGCTCTTTCATTCTCGGAAACTCTTAACCATATTCTCACGCAGTCAGATTGTAATTTGTAAGCCCACCAACCAGCAAGTCTAGATTCGATTACATTGGTCACATTATCTAATATGTGAACCCTTAATTTTTCATCAAGTGTCAAGTCAACACTTTCATCAACTGAGCAGAGTTCTCCAAAGTCAGCAAGAGTCATTCCACGTTCGCTAGCTTCATTTCTAAAAATCTGCCCACCATTTATTGACGACCAAGAAAAGTGATTACAAAGTCCTTGCACAAGTGTAGATGTGCCACTTCCCGGATGCCCAGAGATAGTGACTTTTTTCATATTCACACCCATTGGTGTCGACAAACTTCACACTTCTTCTTTCTAGGGCCAGCCTTAGTAATCATATCACTATCACATTTTGGACAAGTTAAACCCTCTACGCTGGCATAGGTGCTAGAATTTGTAGATTTAGTGGCCTTTTCGGACTTTGAATTGTTTTTTGAACTAGATTTCTTCTTTGATTGAGTTTTACTTTTCTGTCGTCTTCTTTGGGCATTCTTGTCAGTTGATTTACCTTGGTTAGCAACTAAATGGAGTAAGGGTTCTTTCAATTTGTCTCCGGAAGCAACCACTGGATGAGTTCTGTAGCGGTACAACTTGATGTGTCGGTCTACTACTCTGCCAAATGGAGCACTCATGCAAATGTAAGCACAAATCCATGCTGGGAAGAAGAGAAATTTATCTGATAGCAAATTCCATTCAGATGCCCATGGCAGTGAAACATAATCTACTCTGAATGTTTCAACAGTTGTCGTTAGCCAAGAAAAGACTGCAATGATAATTATCATAGTAAACATCATTGGTTTCATTGCGCCCATCTGAACCTTGAGTTGCTCTGGCATCATTTGCTGTTGTAAAATAGTGGCTTTTTCTTGGAGTATTGGATCTCTTGAAATTCTTGCATCATTCATCATGCGTCTAATTTGTCCTTGACGATGGCCGATGTGAGCCTGTTCAATTGGGTCGAGGAAGAAACTTCTCAGGATTGTGTTCATGAGCATAGAGAATGTACCCAGTATCAGCACCGTCATGATAAAAAACGATTCTTCTGGAAGTACAGGGGATAAAATCGGGTCTGCAATACCACCCATAGTAGTCCTTATCCCGGGATTCATGATAAGCAGAGTCATCAGTATCATGACCATTAACATCATCATCATCGAACCGCCAGGTGGTTGGGGTGGTGGTGGTGCATTGCCATTAGCCATGATGTTCGGAAATATAGCAAGGGCATGAAGGTTGGCATTGAAAAATAAAAAAATCCCTCATCATCAATGCGTGAAATTCAAACCATTCCCCATATTAGCAGAGATCATGCGCCGAAGAGAGCCGCTTGATTTAGACACCGATTGGAAACATCCATTGCCAATGCCAATGCCGTTCCAGCCCGTTTGTGTTACTCAATTAGAAGCGATTGAACAGATCTCGATGTTACCTAACCAGCCAAGGATATTCATGTGGACTGATGATGAACGCCATTGCATAAATGGGTGGGAATTTTTAGCTAGTGTTCGTCAAGGGGTACCCCCTCAAGGCATTGAAGCAGAATTAAATGCATGGATGGAACAGTATCCAAAAGCATGGCTCGCAGTCGATTTAAGAGATGGAATTATGCCGCCTTCAACGTCTAAACCAATTGAGGAGTTTTTGGCAAGTCTTCCACGTCAAGTAATTGTGATTGTATCTGGTGATTCCCAAAGCGAGGTTTGGCCAAATTGGGTTTTACCATCTTAATTGCAATCACAAATCTGCAAATGAAAATCCACATGCTGGGCATGTGTCTGCATCAACTGCACAAGATGTTGTACAGACTGGACACGCTTTTTCTGCAGCAGTTTCCTCTGAGGATGCCTCTTCAGCAGGTGTTTCGGAATCAGAGGTTTCTGCTTCTGCACTGTCGTCTGCATTATCTGCATTCCATGCCTTTGCAGCTTCCTCGAGTTCAGCTTTCTTTAGGTAACCATTGTCGTCTAAGTCAAAGTTGACAGCATGATCGACAAATGAATCTCTCAAGTCTGCGCTAATTCCATGGGCATCCATTACTCTTAGCAATACATCTTCTCTCCATGTGACCTTTGGTTTTTCTTCTGTGTCCTCGGTAGATTCGGTGTCCAAATCACCTTCAGAGTTTTCTTCAGAAACAACTTCTTCTTTGGCAGGTTCTGGTAAATCATCTGATTCGATTTCATCGCCAAAGTGTACTCCGTGGAACTTGTTAAGAATATCACCGTCTACTTCGCCACTACCTTTGATTTCAAAGCAAACCTCTAAGCGTTCGCCCTTACCAACCATAGGTACCATCCAACTGGCTTGAGTTCCCATTTCTATATCTTCAGTGGTTATTTCACAATCATCTCTCTTTCCGTTGGCTCCTTTAATGTACCAATCTTTGATTTCGAAGTTTTGTGGTATTACGTCATTGATGTAAATATCTTGCAGTGCTGTATCACCATTGTTTTCGAACAAAATAAGAACCTCATAACGTCCTTTGCCACCTAGTGGTATTGCTTGCTTTCCAGCAGAGAAATCTCTTCTGTTGTGTATTACCTTGATTGCGGGAGCATCAGGGCAATCTCTGCCGCAAACAGGGCCAAATCTCTCGGCACTAAACTCAGCTCTCAAAGGTGCTACCACCTTTTCGTTTTGTGGTGATGGGTCTGGTGCAATCAAATCGTAGGTAATTTCAATCGATTTTCCTGGTTCAAGACCAAGTGGTCCTCTTGTACCTATGGTCATTGTGAGGGTGTGACCGTCACCATCTGGTGACTTGTGTTCTTTCTCGAGAGTGATGCCGCTACTGATTTCAGCTTTGTATTGCTCCATCTCGAGTTCTTTGCCTGCGACACTAATCTTCATTGTTTCAAGGTCTGGTGCTTCGAATAAGCCAGGTATGTCGTCGGTTATTCTCATCAAATTAATTGTTGCAGAACCTTCATTCTTGAGGGAAATTGAAGTAGAAACTTTCTGATTTCTGTAGGATCTAAGTCCCGTTGTTGAGTATTTCTTTGACAAATTGGCTTCAAGAACATCAAATGAATTCTCTTCAAGCTTCATTGAACCTTCCGTAGATCTAACTGCGTGAGGTAGGATTGTGTATGATAGGTCGTAAGTAAAGTCCGGCTCTGATGTAGCCACTACAGTTCTTTCTTCAGACTCCCACTTTCCATTGGGCAATACATCTTGTTCAACATCTGAGATGTCGAATAGCAACTCATTACTTCCTTTCATGCGAACTTGAAGTTTGGTCAAATCAACAGCAAATGACGAGCGATTTTCAAAGATAGTCTTGCAAATCCAATTATCTGGTCGCTCATCTTCTCTTACTCGCATGTAGGTAAATCCTCGGCAGAATGCGTCCAATTCTCTGAAGTCCAAGTTAGATAGCGTTGATTGAGCAGTGTAACTTGCGGATGCTGAACCGGCTTTGATAGTTTTAGTACCGCTAACTACAATTCTACCTTCAATGGATAAAACTTGCTTTTCACCAGCGGATAAGTTTCCAACCGACCATGTCAATTCACTACCTTCCATAGTTGCTGAACCAGTATTCTCAAAGGTTATTTGGCTTGGAACTGGTCTTTTTACCTCAACATTTTCTAGCGTCACATTAGACATATTCTCGACTTCTATCTCCAAAGCAATTGGTCCGCCTTCTTCTCCATGTGAAACAGATAGAGATCTTTCTTGGGATCTTGCAGGATTGGTGTCTAGTCGCTCTCTTAGAGCCATCATTCTCATTCCTTCAACCTTGTACTTCATACTGTAGTTCTTGCCAGCTTCAAGTTCATCAACTGAAACATGATCTCCACCGATGTCTGTGGAATCTGCGTTGTCAAGTATTACATCTATGTCGTATATTCTGTCATCGCTAGATGGATTGTTTATCGTTAGCGTACCCTTGACGGTTTGCTTAACAATTTCACCATCAGAGGTGAGTGTTGCAGTTTCAACTTCATGCAAGGTTCCCTCTAGTTTGTCTCCTGGGACTTTTTCTACGTCATCTCTTGATCTAATGGTAGCACCAGCTTGCTCTCCTGATAGATCATCAGGAGACATATCTTCTTGAACTGCTTCGCTTTCTTCCTCCGGTATATTTGCCAAAGGTGATAGAAGTGGGTCTGTAGAAGGGGTTTCTGATACTTCAGGTTCCGCAACAGGTGGTGCTAGTAAGGCATCTGCAGCAGACAACTCTGGTGGCGCCGGTGGTGC
>WTIT01000084.1 GCA_011526375.1 Methanobacteriota archaeon | reverse complement strand
TGATCAACATTGTCGAAGAAATGCAGCGACTTTCTGAGAGAATAGACTCACTAGAGAAGCGCATAAGAATTGTCTCAAATTCACAACATAAATCATCAACTGTGGAAGAAGAAAAAACAGAGCCTTCTGTTGATTCAACAACTGTATCTACGTCTCCGGTAATGAGTGAAGTAATCCATCTACTTGGTGCATCTCTACTCTGGATAGTTGCATTATTTGGAATTGACAAACTTATATCTGATAGAGAAATACTAATCATGGATAGTTACCCAGCCGAAATACCAGTTTGGGCAATTGGAGCAATGACTTGGTCACTATATCTGTTACATAGGTTGGGAAAGTCATCAAAAGCCCTTAGATTACCAAAACTATTGACATTCCAGACATCTGCAGCAGTTGGGATAACTACAGCCCTTGGTTTGATGGTTTATGATGAAACCATGACCACAATCTCAAATGTTTGGATATGGGGGACAATCGTCGCCATTGGTTTGCTTCTTGCTAGTAGTATGATTGCATCAGTTTGGAGTTCTACCAAAAAATTAGTTGGCATCACTAATGATGTAGAAATTATTGATTGATTGACTCTGGGTTCTTGAACAAGTCCTTGACAATATTCTTTTGATGAGATTCTACTGTTCCACCGCCAATTTCAAGCAATTTGGAATCTCTCCAAAGTCTCTCGACGTGATATTCACCCACATAACCGTAGCCACCCATGACCTGTATTGCTGAATCAGCAATCTCCTTGGCGGCGGTTGAGGCAAACAATTTCACCCCGTCTGAGTCAAGTCTGTGTCCAGCCTTTCCTAAGGTCATATTTGCCGCTGTATCATAAATGTAAGATCGCATGGCACGATATTTTGCCCATGAATCTCCAATGTGTTTTTGAATTTGGCCGAAATCTCTGATTTGGCTTCTAAATGCAGTTCTATCAGTAGCATATTGATTCATCTCAGCTAGACATCTTCTTGCAATACCTAGAGACATAGCAGCCAAAGTTAGTCTTTCAACCTCAAGATTGCACATCATGTGAATTAGTGATTCACCTGGTTCACCGACTAAGTTTTCACCTGGAACGATACAGTCATCGAAGACTAATTCTGCGGTGTTAGACGCTCTCATTCCCGTTTTATCATAGATTTTCTGACCTACTGAATAACCAGGCATTCCTGCTTCAACCAAGAATGTGGAAAGTTGGACTCTACCTTTCTCATCTGTTCCTGTACGAGCATATACCCAAACAACATCTGCTGGAGTTCCTGCCTCGTCTAGACAGCCATTGGTTATCCACATTTTTCTGCCGTTAAGTTTCCAAGTACCATCTTGTTGCTTTTCAGCAGTTGTTGATAATCCCAACACATCTGTTCCTGCATCCGGTTCAGACATAGCCATTGCACCAATCCATTCACCGGAACATACCTTTGGTAAAATTCTGGCTTTTTGCTCTTCGTTACCATTGAATGCCAAGTTGTTGACAAATAGCATTGCATGAGCAAGATAAGCTAGTGCAAAACCTGGGTCTGAGGCTGATAATTCTTCGTGTATAATTGCACAAGCAGTCGCATCTAATCCTGCTCCACCATGTTCTTCTGGAGCACTGATGCCTAGCAAACCTAATTCACCCATCGACCTCAAGAGTTCTAAATTGAACAACTCTTGTTTGTCGTGTTCGAATGCTTGTGGCTCAACATATTCTTCAACCCAATCTCTAATCATTGAACGAAGCATTGCATGTTCTTCACTCGGGTTTGCTATGTCCATTACTGCCACCAATGCGAGCCAAATGGTTGTCCTTTTTGACAATTTGTAGACTTATCTTCTAAACAATCTGCGCTTTTTCTTGCCTCTACCACGCTTGTTCTCCGCATCTCTGGCTGAGCGTCTAACTTCATCTTCCATACCAATTGATGGTCTTTCTCTAGTTGATATAGGCGCACCCATTCTACGAATATTTGGTGGGGGGCCTCGGAAAGTTCGCTTAACTCGCCTTATGCGCAGTTCTTGGCTTTGATTTTGCTTCCGTGAGATTTTTCTTGCCCTTTTGCCAACATGTCTCAGGTGGCCATTGAACACTTTTGGCTCGGCAACCGGATTTTCGTGACTTATACCAACCTGCTCGAGAACTTGTTTGGCAAGTGATTTTGGTGATTGATTCGTAATAACTTCGTCGACTATTCTTTCAGCCAGGCTGGTGAACGATTCATCATCTTGAACCATAGGTTTTGGCTTTACTTCGAGTGTTATCTCTTCAATATTCGAATCTTGTTTTGCAACATCATCGAACACCGACTGAGTAAAATTACTGCTTAGTGATTCTTGCTTACGCTCCATATTGTGCACCCCATCAGTGCAAAAATCACAGTTTTAGGTATAAATATAACCTATTTTTAAAAAAAAATACGATGATTTGGATGTCTATCAGTTAACGCCGTTAACTTAGATTGGAGTCCAAATTCCCATTGCCCTTGCTACGCACCAACCTGATCTGCCTTCATAGATGCCAAGAGCTCCACCGGCAAACAGGCCAATGGTTGAAGATATTGTAAACCAGTTAGACGGAACCACATCGAGCATCAGTAAACCTGCAGCTATGATTCCCAAAAATAGCGAAATTGAACCCCCAACAAGTCTCAAAAACTTGCCTCTTGCATCAATATTACACTCTCGTGGCATAGAGTTTTATCATTGCTTGATAATATAAAGCGTTGTTTTTGCATTTGATTAACAACAAATCATATACTACCAACTAGAGGGAATGTTATGTCATTTAGAGCCTGCATGTTCTGTCACAGCATCAGGATATATCCATATCTTGGATTTATGACAGGTCAACAATATCAATGCCAAGATTGCGATGAAATATCTCCATTGGTTCTCGAATTTGACACTCAAGAAGATTATTCGCAGTTTTTGACTGAATTAGAAGAGGAGTGATTGAAATGGATGTCTTGTCACATTGGCTTTGGGGAATGGCTGTTACCCATGGAAAAATCAAGGGAAGATTCTCCGGCGCAATGGGAGTAATTCCTGACCTTATGGCTTTTTTACCGGTAACAATCATTTCTCTATTTACCGGTCATAGAAATCCAAGGGTCGATGATACAACAACTACTGCTGATTTCCACCCACTGTCTTGGGAAATTTATCAGTGGAGCCATAGTGCAGTAACAGTCATCGTATGCTTCTTTGCCACTTGGTGGTATCTAGAAAGATATGGTACGCCAAGATTCCTAAACAAATTCTACCTAGCAACAATGAGTGCAAAGAAGCAAGCATTCCTGATTTGGCTTCCATGGTTATTGAATATAATCACCGATATCCCATCTCACACTGCTCAATTTTTCCCAACTCCAGTGTTTCATCCAATTTCCGATTGGAGGTATGATGGTACTAGGTGGTCTGATCCTACTGTTTGGTTCACAAATCTAGGAATTTTGTTAGTTGTATGGCTAGTAATGATTCAACTAGAGCGTAGGAGAAAAGCAAGTTATCAAATATCAGCACAATGAAAACAATACATGACAAGCCACAAAGATGTTTTTGCCAGGATAGAATCATTACTTGATGACGAGACTGACTGGGTTTCAGCAATGTCGACAGTGGTATGCGAATTACACAATTCATTCGAACACTTCCATTGGACTGGTTTTTATCGTACTGTTGAGCCAAATCTATTGAAAATTGGACCCTATCAAGGTGGACACGGATGTTTGGTTATTCCATTTGATAAGGGAATCTGCGGAGCTGCCGCCACCTCTGGTGAAACTCAAAATGTACCAGATGTGCACGCTAGACCTGAGCACATAGCCTGTAGTTCAAGTACCCTCAGTGAGGTAGTAGTTCCAGTCAAGGATTCCGAAGGTAATGTAGTTGCGGTTTTAGATTTAGATTCGGACTTACCAGCTGCGTTTAGTTCCGAAGATATCGAATTCACAGAGCAAGTATGTGAGTACCTTGGGAAAAAATACTTCTAATGCGATTCCAATTACAGTGGTGGCTATTTTTTATGGATAGTGTTGATGTGCCAATGACCCTCACAACTAACCAACAAAGCAGTCCAAAGTTTCCCCTGAAAATATGTTATCATGAGATTTACACTAACGGAATTCACCCCGATGCCAGGTTCCCACGCGACAGATATGTCAAATTGTTACAACAATTAACAACCCATTCACAAACGGGAATGTTTGATTTTGTTGAACCAAAACAAGCATCAAAATCAGACCTTCTAATCGCACACGATTCAAAATATGTCAATGATTTTCTTACCCAGAATCTTACTGAAAAAGAGATTAGACGAATCGGTTTAACTCCATGGACTCAAGATATTATCCCGAGAACATTGTTTCTAATGGGAGGGGCAATTACCGCCTTGAGACATGTCACAGAATATGGTGGAATCGCCGGAAACATGGCCGGAGGAACCCATCATGCACACTATGATTTCGGCTCTGGGTATTGTATCTTCAATGACTTAGCAGTCTGTGCCCTATTAGCAGTGGAAAAATATGATTTTGAACGTGTGGCAATTTTAGATTTTGATGTTCATCAAGGAGATGGAACTGCTACCATATTACAAAACATTGAGAATGCGCTGACGATATCAGTACACTGTCAAGGAAATTTCCCATTCCGCAAATCAATCAGCGACCATGACATATCGATCCCTAATGGGGCTGAAGATGATGACTACCTTGCGGCTATCGAACAAGCGATTCTGCTGGCAAGTGAATTCGACCCTGATATCATCCTTTACCAGGCTGGTGTAGATGGTCTCACGACAGATTCCTTGGGAAAACTAAACATTACACGCAACGGTATGCAGGAAAGAAACCAGATGGTCTTTGATTATGTTACTGAGCATTCGATTCCTACTGTCGTGTTCATGGGAGGTGGATATTCCGAGCCGATTTCTCATACTATTGACGCCTTTACTGACCTTTTCGTAGCTGCGGCTATTACCAACGAAAAAATGCTATCTAAGTTATCGTGAATCAATCCACACATTCAATAAAACAGAACCGATAGACATACCATGGGGAATTTAGATTCACTAATCTGGCAATCGAGATTCCTCGATGAAACGCCCGGAGATCCGGTTGAAGGTGGTAATCCACGCCAAGTACCGGGAGTTTGTTGGTCGAGAGTAAAACCAACTGAAACTAAAGACCCAATTCTTCGACTATGGTCACAGGAAATGGCAGAAAGGTTAGGCCTAACTAACGCAGAAAGCGCAGTTCTTGGTGGTAGCGGTATTGTTACAGGCATGGACCCATATGCGCAACGTTATGGTGGCCATCAATTTGGTAATTGGGCACATCAACTTGGAGACGGTCGAGCAATAACACTCGGTGAAGTTCAATTGCCAAACGAATTTCTTGAATTACAATTGAAGGGTGCAGGTAGAACACCATACTCGAGGTTTGCCGACGGTAAGGCAGTACTACGCTCATCGATTCGAGAGTTCTTGTGTAGTGAAGCAATGCATCACTTGGGTGTGCCCACAACTAGAGCCCTGTCGCTGGTTACAACTGGTGAAATGGTAACTAGAGATATCATGTACGACGGCAATCCAGCACCCGAAATTGGTGCAGTCGTTTGTCGTGTTGCTCCAAGTTTCATACGCTTTGGAAGTTTTCAAATTCACACTGCAGACGGGAATTATGATACTCTAAGGACTCTGCTTGAGCACACAATCAAGCATCATTTCCCCGGTCATAACATTGCCAATGATGCTGGAATAGTGGCTTGGCTCAAACATGTAGCAGAAACTACCGCTGAGATGATTGCTCACTGGATGAGAGTGGGTTTTGTTCACGGGGTAATGAATACAGACAACATGTCAATTCATGGTTTAACAATTGACTACGGACCCTATGGTTGGTTGGAGGATTACGATCCAAATTGGACTCCTAACACCACTGATGCCTCAAGCCGCCGCTACAGATACGGACATCAAGCACAAATCGGCGCGTGGAATGTAGCACGGCTTGCTGAAGCTGTTGCACCACTGATGGATGATGTAGAATCATTGTATTCTGTTTTAGAACACTATGAAAACAAATATATTGAATTCCAAAATTCAAACTGGGGCAAAAAATTAGGTATTGATGATTTCCAAGAATCTGATGAAACTCTGGTGATTGAACTAAATGAGTTATTACAAAAAGTGGAAACTGATATGACTATTTTCTTTAGATTATTATCCCATTTAGAAAGCCCGACTCAAGAAGGGATTACTCACGCATTTTATGATAGCGAAAATATCCCAGCAGAGGAATGGAACAAATGGTTAGACAAGTGGTGGAAGCGTGTTTCTGGTAAACCAAACAGGCAATCTATGCTCAATGCTAATCCTAAGTATGTGCTTAGAAACTGGATGGCTCAATTAGCAATAGATGCGGCAGAGAATGATGATTATTCGATATGTGAGGAACTCTACAATCTGCTAAAAAACCCATACGAAGAACAACCAGAGCATGATGAAAAATGGTTCCAAAAGCGACCTGAATGGGCAAGGCATCGAGTTGGCTGCTCGATGCTTTCTTGCTCTAGTTAAGCACTGACTAAGTTAGGATACTGTAAGAATTAAACAATCCTAACATTCCTACCACTAAACCACCAGTAACCAGGAAGTAAATACTTCTGGCATTCTTTAGGCCAAAACTAGCCCTCGAGATCATTCCACCAGCAATACCAAGCGTGACATTGCCAACTGATACAAACATCACTGATGAAGAAACTTGAGTAGCAACTTCTCTAACTTGTTCTGCCTCAAGTATTGCATCTTTAGACAATTCATATCGTTCAGATGATTCAGCGTGGACCGCTTCAAAGAATTCATCTTGTTTCGCATCTGAGTAGAACTCACCTGTTTCTCCGTCAATATAGCCACCTTGGAAAGCTAAACTATCATTGAGTAAGGTTTCGATTAGTTCTTCAGAATTAGTTACTCCATTTGTTGCAGATTCTATTGAATCAAGATAACTCTGATAGTTATTTGTTACGAGATTTAAGTTATCAGAGACTAAATCTAACTCACTGGATAGGTCTGCAGACATGGCTATGTTTGTTAAATTTGTATTAAGCGCCATGTCACCACGAATCCAAGCAATATCGAATGCAAGCATTGCTTTGTCCAAGGCGTATTGCTCTACTTCTGATTTATGACCATTTGCTATTGACAAATTCTCGAGATATCTGTCTATGTAGTTTAGGTAAATACCTGTATCATTGCCATAATAAGCCACATCTGCGAGGATTAAATATTCAGTTGCGATGCTATTGTGCTCCATCCAATTAAATCTAGCAATGCTTTCTTGCTCAATCTTGAAGTCGTAATCAAATTGCGTATCTAAATAATCAAATTCTAACTCTGTATACAAAGACTGCTGATTCATTACAAATCCATTTATTCCGCCTTCATAGTTCACAAAATAGAGCGTCAGGTTTCCACTAGACACATCAATTTCATACCCTATATCAAAAAACAAATCATCCAATCCATTCTCAGAAATGTCTACGAAAATATCTTCATAATCAGATAAAATCTCATCAAAAGCGGAAATGTATGAATCCACACTCATATCTAATCCGCTTTCAAAATGATATGAGGTGTAATTTAACACGTAAAATTCTCCAGCACTTGAAAAAACTAATGATTTAGTACATGCATTACTTTGATCACAACCTTCGATTAACCCATCATTTACCGGGATTCCGTTTTGTTGAAACGAAATCAAATCCATAGCCAACAAGGCTTGGAGATAATCCTCGGTGTTTGCTGACATACTATCGCTAAGCAATTCAATTTCAGACGAAAATATATTTTTTTGTAGTACTAAATTCTTAACTTCAGTAAGTAAAATTTCTTCACGCAAAATCTGCTGGTTTTCTATAGATTCAAGAGTTCTAGCCTCAGAGATATATTCGGTTGAGCTAGATTCATATTGCGATGCTTCTCTGTCTACTTCATTGAATTCCTGTGCCAAAATACCGGTTATGGCTGAGAAAACCAGTATGCCAATCGAAAGGATTGTCACTAGATTTTCGGTTTTAGCAGCCTTTAGCCAAGCAATGAATCCTCCTGATTTACCTTCTGTTTCTGGTTCCCCATCATCTTCAACATCCACATCCTCACTCAATTCTTCGTACTCTTCGTCATCTGCCATGAAATAAAGTTCACCAAAACAGACTATAATTTTTGATTGTAATTTAGGCACTTAAGCAGAATTTGTTGCTATAGTTTTGCCCACTAAGTTCATTGCCTTTACTCAATCCGTCCCCTCTGTGCCAATAGACTCAGATGAGGCTTTGCAGCGAGCAACATTAGTTCGCAGTGACCCCTCATTAATCGGTGTAACTCGCCGGAATATTGCAACAGAAGATGGTCAATACCAGTGGGAATACATTGCTCCCAACGGTGAGACTATCGATGAATTGGAACCAATTAAACGCTGGAATTCTCTTGGCTTACCTCCAGCATGGAGTGATGTCTGGATATGTCCAAATGCAAGAGGCCACATACAGGCAACAGGAAGAGATGTCAAAGGCAGATTACAATATCGCTACCACACTGATTGGACAGAAATAACTACGGAAATGAAGTACGATGATGTGGTTTATTTTGCTTCCCAACTACCTAGACTAAGAAAGCAAGTGGAATTTGATTTGGAATCAAAAAAAATGACTTTGCATACTGTATCTGCTTTAGTTGTTAGATTGATTGACCTGTATAACATACGAGTTGGTAGTGATGAATATGCCAAAGCCAACGAATCTTATGGCTTGACTACCCTCAAATCGATGCATCTCAAACATATCAAGGGCGAAGAAGCTGAAGGACGTCATGATGCAGTTTTCTCTTTCACCGGAAAATCCGATAAGAATTGGGAAATTACCATTCAAGATGATCATCTAGTAGACTTGATTTTGAAAACTAATCGCCTCGGTTCCAAAGATGCCGACCTCTTCATGTATATCTCAGAAGCAGGTAATGAAGTTGATTTGAAAGCCGAACATATCAATCAATACATTCGGGCAACCAGTGGTGAAGGCTTTACTGCAAAGAATTTCCGAACTTGGAGTGCGACATCTCGTTGTGCTGAACGTTTGGCTTTCTTATCATCTCCTCATGATGCTAAGGAAATGAAAAATTGGATTAGAAAAATTCCTGAGGTAGAATCAATACAGAATTTATGGGATGGTGGTGATTGGTCTGTCCCAGAATCTGAATTTGCCAAAAATAAAACAATGCTGGCAGTAATTGATTCTGTTGCCGCAGACTTAGGTAATACTAGAGCAGTTTGCCGCTCATCCTACATCCATCCGTGGTTCCTTGATGCTTGGATGA
>WTIT01000120.1 GCA_011526375.1 Methanobacteriota archaeon | reverse complement strand
ATTGAATGGTTTATCGCTTGAAAGTGAAATTTTACCACCATAAACACTAGTACCCGCAGCTGCAGAAAGACCCAATCTAGTGCCATCTCCATATACCACTAATTCGATGTTCCTGCCATCAGGCGCAGTGAGCGCTAAACGGTAATTTTCATCAAGCGTAGCAAAAACTCCTGTTTGATCAGAGTAGTAATTTATTGCGCTTCGCAAATTTTCCGTTCCATCTGTTAACAATGATGGGTTATAATAATTGAATCCTCCAAGTTTGCCAAAAGCGTTACGGTGTAGTCTAAAGGTTTCATCAGATGTCAAGGTAATTTTACCACCATGAACAGTTTCACCAACACCGGCGGAAAGACCCAATCTGGTAGCATCTCCATAAACCCCTAATTCGATGTTCCTTCCATCTGGCGCAGTAAGCACTAGACGGTGATTCTCATCAAGCGTGGCAATAACTCCTGTTTGATCAGAATAGTAATTTATCGCACTTCGCAAATTCTCTGTGCCATCTGCTAAAACTGTCGCAAAGAATCCTTGTCCATAAGCACCAATATAACCAAGCGAGCCAGTGTTTCCTGACATGTAGAATGTTTCGTTAGAGGTTAAGGTTATTTTACCACCATAAACATTGTTACCTGCAGCGGCGGAAAGACCCAATCTGGTCGCATGTCCAATTGTCGATATGTCGATGTTTCTGCCATCAGGTGCGGTAAGCACTAAACGGTGATTCTCATCGAGCGTGGCAAAAACTCCAGTTTCGCTGGAATAGTAATTTATTGCGCTTCGCAAATTTTCTGTACCATCTGCCAAAACTGCGGCAAATATTGATTCTCCGTGACCACCAATATCTCCAAGTTTTCCAATTGCATTTCCAGTAATTTGGAATGTTTCGTTAGAGGTTAAGGTTATTTTACCACCATGAACAGTTTCACCAACACCGGCGGATAGACCCAATCTGGTAGCATCCCCCCAAACCCCTAATTCGATGTTCCTTCCATCTGGCGCAGTAAGTAACAATCTATTGTTTGAATCTAAACTAGCACTGACTCCAGTAACAGTTTGGTAGTCGTTTATCTCATTCCTCAACGTCGATGTTGCGTCATTATTTTCAATGGAAATTCCAGAAATTTCTTGACCGTTGATCGATATATGATTGTTGGAATCAAAAGTTACTGCACTGATATCAGCAGTGCCTACAACCACTGTGGGCTCAACAGTTGCAGTTACTCCTGTGTACTGAGTTGAATCATTGATTGCTGCTGCCTTAGCAATCGCTGAAGCCGAATTCATGATAGTTGAAACTGTATCGTCGGAATCTACCGTTGCTCTAATATCGATTCCATCGTACCACCAACTCATTGCTCCTGGAATAATTACAATATCTTGATCAAATAACGCATCATTTAGACCTGAAACAGCGATATTTCTAGATGAGGTATAATGGGCAACCCTAGGACCATTTATCGATGAAACACCTGCATCATCATCGATTACTGTAAACCCAGAAATTATAGCATCATTAATCCTAATCAAATTGTTAGAATTGAGAGAAACTTGAACGATATCAGTTGTACCTACGACTACTGTTGGCTCAGCGATTGCTGTTACTCCCGTGAATCGAGTTGAGTCATTTATCGCTGCTGCCTTAGCAATTGCTGATCCGTCGTGAAATTGTGTTGAAACCACATCATCATCAGGACTTGATGCCCTAATATCGATCATCTGTTGACCGTCAAGTGACTCGATTTGGACTGACTGGGAATATATCGGACTCATCACATCAACGCCTGTAGAAGAGGTATATTGAGCAATCCTTGGACCATTTATCGATGAAACACCTGCATCATTATCAAGCACTGTAAACCCAGTTATTGGGACTCCGTTAAGATAAATTATATTGAAATCGTTTAGTGAAACCTGACTAATATCAGCATTAGCAACAACCACTGTTGGCTCAGCCGTTGCAGTTACTCCAGTATACTGAGTTGAATCATTTATCGCTGCTGCCTTTGCAATTGCTGAGGCTGAGTTGTATAATGTTGAAACCGTATCGTCAGTTTCAAGTGTTGCTCTAATGTATATTATATCATCAATTGTACCCATTGCACCCGGAATTATACCGTAGTCCTGATCTAATAATGCATCATTTGGACCTGAAACCGTAATGTCTGTAGAGGATGTATACTGAGCAATTCTTGTACCATTTATTGATGATACACCCGCATCATTGTCAAGAACTGTGAATCCGGTGATTGGTACTCCGTTAATTTGTATCATATTATCATAATCTAATGTGACTTGACTGATTGGTACATTCGCAATGACTTCCGTTGGCAATGC
>WTIT01000012.1:2941-9428 GCA_011526375.1 Methanobacteriota archaeon | reverse complement strand
TTATTTGACCAGTGGATTAAACAGAATTCCTACTAGTGTGATGACTATACAAGATTGCGTAGCACACGCCTTTAACCCGGATTTATCAGCCGGTGATAGGCCGACTATTTCGGCCAAAGCCCAGCCGCAACATCAGTCATCTAAGACCAAACAGAGTGGTGATTTCAGCGCAGTTGGTAACGGTTTATCCTCTCAGGGTGATTTCACGATTACCGGAAAAGCCATGTCGACAGATGTTGCAATCACCTATTTGGGTTATGTTAACCGTGACACTGGAGTAATTGAAGAAGTTGGCCATCCACTTGACGGACAAGCTATTGAGAATACAATTTTGATTTATCCCAAAGGTTCAGGATCAACTGTTGCGCCATACGTTTTGATGGGTCTAATCTACACAGGCAAAGGCCCCAAAGGTATTGTCAACCGTGATGTATGCTCGCTAACTATTCCAGCATGTTCATTGCTTGACCTTCCATATGGTCACGGTTTCGCAACCGATCCGTGTATGGAGATTAATACCGGCGACTTGGTAGAAATGCGCAAAGTTGGCGATGAAGTTACTCTCACAGTGTTAGAGCGAGCCGATTAACATGTCAGATATGCGCATTTTAGTTACTGGTGGTGCAGGATTCATTGGCTCATCACTGTGTGAAAAATTAGTAGCAATGGGCAACAATGTCGTGGCAATTGACTCAATGTTTCGTGGCAGTGAGGCTAATCTTGAATCGATTTTAGATAGTGATAATTTTGCTTTGTACGCTGGAGACGTTCGAGATGTTGATGACTTAGACGCATGCATCGAAGCGCTGGGTGGCCTTGATTTGATTTATCACTTGGCGGCAATCAATGGAACAAAGTGGTTTCATGAAGCGGCACACTCGGTAATTGATGTCAATATCAACGGAACTCTTCGAACATTAGAACTGGCTATGGCTCATGATGCAAAATATGTCTTTGCATCTTCTCCTGAAGCATTTGGCGAGCCGCTTTCCCAACCGTTAACAGATGGCGATTCAATGGTATTCAGTGACCCCAGTGAGCATCAAAGACATTCATATGGCGGTAGCAAATATCTTGGTGAGATTGCTTGTCATCATGCAGTTAGGGATGGACTTGATGTACAAATAGTAAGGCCATTCAATGCCTATGGTCCTAGGTTAAACGGTGATGAATACGGCCAAGTTATTGCCATGTTTTTCCAACAATTGATTGATTCAAGAGAACTTAATGTCCACGGCGATGGCACACAGACTCGTAGTTTTACCTGGATTGACGATGTAGTGGATGGATTTGTTCAGGCTGGAATGCAAGATGTACCATCAGGTGGCGTATACAACATCGGTTCTACAGAAGAGATTTCGATTTTAGATTTAGCAAAAAGAATCGCCAAGTTCACTGATGGAGTAACTATCTCTAATGGTGAAGGATATCATGGAGATGTCAAACGAAGATTGCCAAACACGAGTAGTAGTGAGAAGTTACTGGGCTGGAAATCAACAGTATCACTTGATGATGGTTTGGAATTGATGTGGCATTCACTCAATCTTTAGGCCCGTAGTGCTTGTCAACTTTCTTTGACCAACCATCTGGTGCAGCCATTATGTTGTCCATGCCGTGCTGGGTCAATACATCAAGTCCGGTTTCAGGGATTTTATCACTCGAGGTCCAAATGTGTGTTACTTTCATTACGGCGAGTCGAGCGACTGCATCAGGTAACTCCTTTTCCTCTACAAGTTCAACTTCAATTGCCGCAATGGCTTGCTTGATTAGTAATTCATTCTCATTATGTGGAGTTATGTCAATTAAATCCCATTCGCTTTGGTCAGGAAGAATCGGGCTACCTGCCATGTCAATCCAATCAACTGCTTGAAGGGTACTCGGCATCACGTGAAGAATAGCCTTGCCAGTTTGCCTCATGTTGAGCAGCGTTCCACGGTATTCTTTGCGCTTATTTTTACTGAATGATGCAATGAACAGCGGCGGCGTATTTGAAACACCCATGACGGAACTCAAAGGGGCGAGATTTTTGATACCATTTTCATCGACGGTTGATGCTAATATCAACGGCCTAGGTGATACAATACCAGCGAGCCATGCTGAACGTTGCGGGTGATCCATATCCATTATGTCAATACGTTTGGCTTGACTCAAATCAGAGGACTCCTCACGCTCAAACCATCGGTCAAGCTTTCCAGTGTGAATTTCGTCTATCGAATGTTGAGTAAAATCAATGTAGGTCTCCCAGGCAGGAATAAGGTCGACTTCACCACGCTGCTTCTTACGCTCAATTGATGCATTTGCGTAATCGATACATTTGGTAAGGAAATCCGCAACCACTGCTTTTCTATCCATCCAATCACCTCCAATATATGCGAATTAATTAGCGCTTGTCCTCATATTCCTGTCTACTCATTAGATAAGTTGCTGGATTGCCTGCCCAAACTTCGTTGTCTGGTAGAGATTTTGTCAGCACCGCTCCAGCAGCCAATACGGCATTAGCACCAATATTACAACCCGGCACTACGGTTGAGCCGCCGCCAATTACCGCTCCGTCGCTGACGGTTATTGGTTGCCAAAGTTGTTTGTTGCCCGATGGCGGATAACGGTCGTTCAGAAGAGTTGCGTTTGGACCGATAAATACCCTATTACCTAAAACACAGCAATCTGCGATGTAGGCACCACCTTGAATTCTACAACTATCGCCCATCTTAACATCTCTACCGATGTGGGCTAATGAGCCGATTGAGCAGTCTGCTCCGTTATCAAGGCGTTCACCGATTTTGCATGGGAGCCAAGCAACGCTATTGTTAGGCAGATCAATCCTATCGTTAGGTGCTGAGTCTGCCGGCACACAATCGCCTCACTCAATGCCAAGTTCAGCAATTATTTTGTCAACGTGGCCCTTGGCTCTTACACCGTAACCTACCCATTTTAGCACTCCGTCACTACCGATGACAAATGTAGATCGTGAGGTTCCCATGTAGGTTTTACCATACATGCTCTTTTCTCGCCATGTGCCATAGGACTCGTGCAGTGAAATGTCTTCATCCATTAATAACGGGAAGTTTAATTCTTGCTTAGCAATGAATTTGTCATGAGATTTTGCAGAATCCTTTGACACACCAAGCACGACATAATCTCCTTTGTTTAGGCGTGCCATTGAATCTCTGAAATCACATGCTTGAGTTGTGCACCCAGGAGTTGAATCCTTAGGGTAAAAGTACAGTATGACGGATTTTCCATCTTCCATGTACTTCTCTAGTGAATGGGTATTTCCTGCAGAATCCTCGCAAGAAAATTTCGGTGCATTTTGGCCAACTTCGAGATTTATTGAATCGCTCATGTTTCAACCTAGTGGACTTTATTGATGAATTATTGCTTTTTTTCATATTTTCACAATATTGGCTAATATTCTTGATAAATTAGTGAAAAGCAGGGGCAAATTTGCCCTGTATAGTCTTTTTATTCATATTGCATCAATTTTAATGCATAATGACTCAGCACCCCTATGACAACCGATTCTTTGAATAACTGCCTTGTACAACGGATAATTATGGTAGGGCTACGTCTGTCTCGTCGAGCCCGAAAATTCCTCAAGCGAATCCAGCGTGCTCCAGGGAAATACGAGTTGCAAGAAATCGCCTCGACGATTCAAGCAGAGCTCGATAAGCGTCATGTATCCTATGATGAAGCCTTGACGCTTGGTAACATCATCCAACACAGGGCAGACCAATTCATCGATGATGACACCATCGTATACGCAATCTCAGACCGAGACGCATATCGTAGAACCCTCGAACTCTACCTGAGAGATGCACTACTTACCAAAACGGAACAATTGCTATTGTGGGAGGAACGTCGCAGACTAGGTATCAGCGATAGGGATCACGAACGTTTACTGGAGCAACTATTAGCACAGTGGCGTAAACAAGGCAAGAAAGTCAACATCGACAGTTTTGAAGTGCCAAGGGAAGGAGGTGAAGCATCTGCTTAATCGTGGTAAATCCGCAGTAGCCTTCCTACTGTTAGTGATGCTAGTTGCTCCAATGGCAACGCCTCTAGCGTCTGCAGATTCTAAAACTTCAGCCCGCAGTACACCTGATTTTGCCGTTACATCATTCACCTTAGATGGTGCTGGTTCGGTTCAAGATGGTGCCAATATCTATGTCGAAAATGCCACACACACTGCTAGGATCGTAGTGTCAAATACCGGTTCAGCCTCAGGTAGCGTGGTAGTTTCGTTGTACCACCAAGGTTCATCATCCTCAACCAAATCTTTAGTTTCTTCAATTGGCCCAATAACGATTGCTCCAGGAACTTCTCATACTCCTATCGGAATTAGTTGGACAGCATCGCCAGGCAACGGGCAAAAATTGTTTGCTGAAACATTCTCGTTGGAGGATCCAAACTCCGGCAACAATGAAAACACACTCATGTTTGATGTAAGGACTGCACCTCGATATTTGGTTGGCACAGTCTTAGGAGATAGTCTACCAACACCTGCAGCAGGTCAAGCAGAAGCAGTAATTCCAAGTGGCACGACCACAATCAACGCAACAGTACTGAATGAAGGTGTTGAACAAATCACCGCTAATCTTGAACTCCACTTTGCCGACACGAATTCGGCCACCACAGTCACATTATATTCGGGGGAAATCCTCATTCAACCCGGCTCTTTGCTCAACAATCCAATTTCCAGTAACGCAAGTTACGCCCTGAACACAGGTTCATTCTCGTTCTCTGGCGTTTGGACATTAACCGCATCGGTTATTTTCAACGGCAGTGATGGTTGGACAGATACACAACAAATCAGCGTCACAAACGTCCGATTCTCAGAATACGCTGCTACACTATCGACGCCGGCTGACAGAACAACTGAACCTGGTTTGACAACAACTCTGAACTTTTGGCTAACAAATACCGGCTCGCAAGACGATTTCTTCAACATTGGCATCACTTCGACTCAAGGCTGGGCTGACTTAACACTCAATGGCGGTCAAACCGCGAGTTTTTCACCCGGAGTTACCATCAGCATACAAGTAGCTGTCACAGTACCTTCGACTGCTGCTAGAACCGATATCGATACTGTTGTATTGACCTTGACTTCGGTTAATGACCCAAACACTCCTAGTTACAGTCTCACAGCAACTACGCTAATTATGGCAGGGGAAACCTATGTCGCAGCGATAACTATGCCAAACACCGCTCAAATTGTCGTACCCGGTGACGAGGTAGGCTTCGATGCTACCATAATGAACGATGGCAACGCACCAGGAACTTTCCAATTAATCGCTGGATTTTCAACAGCATCAAGCCGTTGGAGTGTAAGACTAGGTATGACGACAACCACAATCCTCGCAGAAGATGAATCCCAAACATTTTCGGTCAATATCACAGTTCCACCTGTAAAAATGCCACTTGATCAAGCGGATCACAATCGCGAAGGAGATACGATGAGCGTTTGGGTTCAAGCAATTCCAACTAATGGGGGCGTTCCAGTTACAGCTAGCACTCCATTGACTGTTGCACCAGTTATTGTAGTAGACCCAGGGCTCACTGCGGAATCAATCAATCTCGAAGTACAAGATGTAATCGATGCCAAAAATGGTAACGGTCTTGAATTATTCAGGCAGATGAATATTGAAGTTCGCCATAATCTAAACAATCCTTTGGTCACAACGGTAGATGGTTTAGTCGAGGCAGGTAACATGACTTTCACTCCTGCTAACAGCGGAGGTTTTGCCGAGACAGACAGATGGAATGCCAGCGTGTCAAATGAATCGCTAATCTCAATGACTCTTGGTACTACCAAACTCGGAGCATTGGGTGTTCAAGGCCCAGACGGAGATTATCCACTAGCGGGTACCATCGAAATTCCTGTCGTGGCATCAATACCAAATCCGCCACTGATTCCTAATCTGGTCACGCCATCTGTTGAGCGCAATATTACCATCACAGTACCATCGATAAAAGGCGCTGATATAGTCGACCAAGGTCCGTTTGATGTACCGCTTGGCGAGATGACGTCAATCCCATTATTGCTAGAAAATACTGGTAACGACCTAACATCGTACAGGCTTTCCGTCCTCGACGACCTCCCAGATGGCTGGATAACATCAGTGAATACTACGACAGCAACATCGGATACTATCGTTGATTTGGATGCCGAAGTTGCCAATTATCCACAGCCAGGAAATCAACACATGCGTGATTTTGAACTAAAGGTAACAACCGACCCTCTGGCTGAAGCTTATTCAATTCAAGATGTAAATATCAAGATTGAAGATAGTACTTCTGGCATTCTAATCGACATAATTCCGGTATCGATTAGAGTAGGGCCGTATGTCAATGCGTCACTTTCGCCAACTAATCAAACGGTTAATATCAATACCACTTTAGCTGAAACACCGCTCACGAGGGTCTACATAACAAACACTGGAAACACTCCAACAATCTATTCTCTATGGTTGGATGATTCCCAATCTGG
>WTIT01000012.1:0-2841 GCA_011526375.1 Methanobacteriota archaeon | reverse complement strand
GGACAAGATCAAGTAGTCAATTTTACCGTGACTAACTCGGGTAACTTGGAAGAAACCTTTGACGTAGAAGTCGCAGTTGATGGCGGTTGGGTCGTTGTCCCAGCATCGCAAACGATGACTTTACCAATCGACGATGAAACTCAAGGCAGCGTGACGGTCACCGTTCCAGAACTAGGTGATGGAATCTCCTTAAACGATGGTTCAGTGCACAACCTCACCATACGTTTGGTAGACCCTGCAACAGATTTGACTGCGGGAATGGCAACGGTTAGGATGCTTATTTCCCCGATGTTCATACTCGATATTGTCGATTGGCAGGAAGAAATGCTTTACCACAGATATTGGAATAGAACCTTTACTGCGACGGTAATGAATATGGGCAACAGAGACGTGACCGTCGATTTGGCATACGAAATTAACAAGCCAGGTGGAGTGATTGAAAGTAATGAATGGAGTCTTGAACCAAATGCACCGAGTTCATTATTCATGCCAGTCGGCCAAAATGTTACGTTCTCATTTGTCGTCAAAGGAACAGATATTAGCCCTGATTTGGGATTATTCGCCTCATTGACAGTTCACTTACAGCCACAAGACGCGAGCGTTGATGGAGAAGGATTCCTTAACTCGACTCTCAAGATGTCTAGATTCTTTGCGCCGAGCGATATTGACCTGAAACCAGATGAAACAGATGGTCCAATGGAAGTTAACATCGTCTATTCACACATCCCTATTGGCGCCTCAAATGCTGTTGCCTATGAACTAGAACTTTGCTCAGCAGAGCGTTTATTTGACTTTGGGCAGGCAGGGTTAGACGAGTCTTTGTATCCTTGGTCTTTCACATTAGTTGTTGATGAATCCACTTCTGTACCATTGTCACTAGACCCAGAGGATTGTGGCACCACATCTGCTGGTGCCGAGTCAAGAATACAACTCCCAATCAGAGATGCTTGGGATACTAGCAACCCGCTTAGAATAATCGTTGACGCACCGAACCGTCCAAACATCATCACTGAAGATGGTTGGGATATGACTTTCAGATTATTCCACCCAACAGAGAATAATGGCTATACGGTATTCAATGAGTCAACCTTCACCTTCCAATTAGATGTCTTTGCTGACCCAAGCGTAACCGAGGTTTGGATTAGTTCAGGCACCATGGAAGAGGGAACAGATGCAACTATCAGCGCTAGAATACGTAATGATGGAACAGCCCAAGCCTTGTTTTTCATGGCCTCGCTAGAATGTTCAGGTTCCACCGTCAATACACAAGTCGACCCAATCGTTCAACTTGGTCCAAACGAAGAAGTCGTGGTGAGTTGGGATGTGACTTCTGATACTATTGACTGGTGGCGACAATCAATCGATGGCACATGTGTTGTACAGTTAGATACTGAAATGCTGTCCAAGAATGTCGAGGGTAACGACCGCTATGTCTACAAAGACGAGGTTTATTCTTGGTCACCAGGTCAGTCTTCATCTTTCGTTGCCTTGATCATCTTCGCACTAGTATCTCTAGTACTTGCAAGACTCAATGGACAAAACGATAAGTTTAGATTGTTCTCAATTTATTCGGGCGTCTTAGCATTTGGCTTTGCCTTCCACCTATTCAACGTTATTTATTGGGGTCCACTGGTACTCGCCTTAGCTGCTCTTTGGATATGGCGCATGACTTGGATGAGCACTGATGAGTTTAGACTAATCCATGAAGACTATCAAAGAGCGAGAAAGGGAGTGTCGACGCTGTATGCTGACCATTTCCAGGCTTTGGCCGACAGCAGAAGGCAACTAAGAGTTATCTTGGCACTACCAGTATTCGGTTTGCTTGGAGTAGTTCTAGGAATTCCACCACAAATTGATACAAGTCAAGAGAATCTAATGACAATCGCCGCCTATGTAGTGATTCTATCAGTAGGAGTATGGATTCTAGTACGCCGTGCAGATTCGATATACGGAACACTATATGGCAGATTGACAGATATTGAAGTCAAAGCCATTCGAATCGAAAGAGATTTATCGGACCCGGCACGATTACTAAATGACTTAGCGAATGATGGCATCAATCTTGATGCTATTTTCGAAGATTTACCGTCTGGTGCAGAACTTGGAATGGAAGAGGAGGTGAGAGAAGATGTCTGAAGAAAAATCTGATGACGGGATAAACTTCGACCTCGATGATATTCTAGACGAAGAAGTCGTCGAGGAGATTCAAATCGAGGACATTGAGATGGAAGGGGAATCCACCGATGCTGACGACAACGGAGAAGAACAGGGTAGTGGAGTATCCTTCCAAGACCAAGTGCGAGAGTACATGGAGGGACTAGAGGATGAAACATTCGAACAACCACCTGTGCAAGTTGAAGAGAAGCAAGAAGTAACCCAAGAACCCGAAGTTCAAGAGGCGCCTGAGGAAATTATCGAGGCAAGCGAACCATCTCCAGCAACAATTACTGAGGTAGAGAACAGAATATTGTCAGCATCTAGAGACCTAGATTCTTTAGTTCAAGGTGTCGTTCAACAAGATAGTAACTCATTAGCAGCGACTGAAATTGACATAATGGAAGCCAAGAAATATCTCACAATGCACAAATTAAAGCGTGCTAAACTAAGCGTCAAGAAGGCTGAAAAAGCTCTTGTTACCTTGGAAGAAGACGTCCTATACTTGCGTCGAAGTATCGCCATGCTCCATCGATTACTCAAAGAGAAAAAGATTGACCGAATTGAGGCAGAGAATATTCTTCTTGGATTTAGAAAAGCCACTTCAGCAGCCGAGATAGGCGATGTTGGACAAGCGGCTACCGAGATTGAATTCTTAGTTGACGACCTAATTGGCGGCAATACCTC
>WTIT01000140.1 GCA_011526375.1 Methanobacteriota archaeon | reverse complement strand
ATTCTCTGTCGGGGTTAAAAGGGGATAAGCGCGCGTAATAAATCCGAGTTTTCAAAGAGAAAACGGGGTACCGCGGCGGCGCCATGCCGCCCGCGTCGACGGCGCTGTGGCTGGCGGTCGCGCCCGCGCTCGTGCTCGTCTTTGCGGGCGCCACGGTCGGCGCGGTCCTGCTGCGCGCGCGCCTCGTGCCGTGCCTGGCGCTCGCGCTCGTCGCGATCGTCGCGCTGGCAATGCGACTGCGGCTGCGCGGCGCAGGCGCGCGCGCGCGTTTGCTTTCGGGCAACTCGCCCTTTGCGTGGTTCCGCGCGCCGCGCACGCCCGACGAGTTTGTGGACGAGCTGTGTGCCGTGTGGAAGGCGACGGGCCGACGACCCACCGTCGTCGGCTCGGGCTGGGGCTTCTTCATCGGCCGCGCGCGCGCGCCCGACGCCGTGTTCACGCACCGGCTCAAGGGCCGCCTGCGCACCGCCACCTTCTTGGCAGGCACCGAGCTGCGCGCCGTCGAGGCGGCGCTGCGCAAGGACCACGGCAAGACCTTCTGGTCGACGCCCACGATGCAGCGCATCTCCATCGGCTCGTGGCTCGCGCGGAGCGGCCACGGCAACTCGGGCGCCGCCGGCAAGCCCAGCTCGTACGCGGCGGCGCGCGTGCTGGTCGTCGACCTGACCACGCTCGAGACGACGCAGCGAGGCGCGCGCTGGGCCAAGTACGACGAGGCCAAGAGCGACTTTGACGCGTCCCCGGGCCAGTTTGCGATTGCGGCCGTCGAGTTTGACCTCGCGCGCATGACAGAAGACTTTTGGTTGCAAAAGTCGCGCACGGACGTCGAGTCGGACCGGTACTCGACGACGCTGGGGTTGCGCGAGTGGCTCACGCCCGAGGCGGTGCTGCGCGTGCTCTTCATTGGCAGCGCGCGCCGGATCGGGCTCGGCGTCACCTACGTGCGCTTCGACCCGGACGAAGACGCGGTGGTCTTGCGTCGGGAGTGCGGCTGCTGCGGCCGCCTCGTTCCGCATGTCGATCCGCACGATTGCTCCGCCGCGTGCATGTCGATGCAGCTGGACACGTGCTCTTTGGTGTGCGGCTGGTACGAGCGGGCGAAGCGCAAGTGGCGCGGCGTCATCCGGCTCAGCGACGCCAACGCCTTTTCGCCCGACCCGTCGTGGCTCGGCTTCCCGATGCTCTCGCTGCTCAGCGGCACGGTCAACTACGAGCTCATCTTTCTCCTGCCGCAGATCGTGGCGCCCACGCCGCGCAAGCAGGAGCGGCGCGTGCAAAAGCTGTGCAACGCGCTGCTCACGCTCTACGAGCAGGTGTGGGGCCGCTCCGAGCTGCGCATGGGCAGCCTCGACAAGGGCCTCGTGTTCGTCGACTGCATCACGCGCGAGCGCGACGCGCCCGCCGTGATCGCCGCGCTCAAGCCGCACGTGCACCTGCAGACGGTCGCGCTGCACGACGCCAAGTTCCAAGGCGACAGCGTGGCCAACGCGATCGCGCGGGCCGGGCTCTACCGCGAGACGCCGCGGGCCGTGTTCCGCATGACTTCGACATGAAAAAAAAACTTTCACGCGCGACGCTTCGGGTTCGAACCGGCGCACGTTCGTTAATTGCCAAACGTGCAGACAATCCCGCCAATTCCGCAATTGAGACGCGGCATTCGGCATTCGTCGATATCAATACCAAAGTAAAGTACAGGTTCACACACAAAACAATTTTCGTCCAGCCCAACGAAACGAGGGTGCAGCACCCCGCGTCCCGCTGCGCGAAACGTGCATGTCCAGCGTGTGTCCCCGTAAGGTACGACTCGCTCTCGGACGAGTCGGGGCTCCACAGCCCCTCGGATGGATCTGCAGGTGGAGGCTGAGATGGGCCAAAGACCCCCTAGCAGTTGCATGCCCCCAGCCCCACCGGACCCGGCTCCTACACGAGGACCCGGCGCATGTTCTCGGCACCAATTCTGGTTTCCGAGTTCACGGCCCGCAGATTCGCCGCATCAAAGGACTCGTCGTCGTCGTCGTCGTCGCAGCGCACCGCCGTGGACGCGCGGCATCCCGGGTCGGGTGCCATGTGCTTGTGGGGTTTACGGGTTTGCGCCCTACCCCGTCGCCGCTACTCGCGGTTCACAAGCTCAAGGTTTTTAGAAACACGGGTTGAACCCCGTTTCGTTTTTTTCGAAACGCCCGGGGTGCACGCACCAGTCCGAGCTAGCGAAACGCGGGTGGTCATACGGAACGCAGCGTCCCCGAAAATCATTTAGTGCATGGACCTGTAATTGCATCACTCATTCTCTCTTCAAAAAAAAGCATGGTCGAGACCACCTACCGAGACAACCTACCGAGAC
>WTIT01000014.1 GCA_011526375.1 Methanobacteriota archaeon | reverse complement strand
CGTGTAGAAACCCGGGGGTTTTGCTGGCACAAAATCACCTTCAAGCCTGACTTAGCGCTAGGTTCACGGCGTTTTCTTTGGTGACGGCTTCAACACTGCATTCAAGACACACTGAGATGTACACGTTTTCTTCCCATGCGTCATCTGCACAGCCGTACAAATGGAGGGTATCAACGCCGACCAGATAGCCGTTGGTCAAGTGTTGTGGTGCGATGTCCATGGCGTCGGAAAATATGCCTTGATCAGCATTGTTGTTGGCGTTGCTTCCCACTATTGAAGCAGTGAACATAGTCTCGTCATCGGACATCATAGGAATCAGGTTGTTTGCAGACCTTGCTTTTGTTGTCATGCTGAATGAGCAGAAGGCGCTCTTTGTGTCGGCTACTGCGTCTGCTGGCTTGATTGTTGGAACGAGGCCCTGTGAATCTGTAAACGAGATTTGAACCGAGTGTACTCGAAGCACTTGAGGCTTAGTAGATCCAAGGTTGACGAAGGCACCCAAATCAATTTCCTCGGTTGGAAATGACTGATCATTTGGGGCGACTAATTGCTGGCGTAGGAAGAAGGTAGACTTCGACATGTCAACCCGTTCATGATAGGTGGTCTATAATGGTATCATTTTGGTACCTCCCTGCAAAAGTGCGAGGAAATCCTCTCAAAAGGGTGGCTTTGGGTACTAACTACAAATACGGTGGCTAAGGTTGGCTTGAACATCTATGGGCGGGATGTAGTGGGTTGATGCGTGAGCATCTTCCCACCGTGGCCTATTCCTTACTGATTTTAGAATAATATTATTCAAACGGGGGTCGTTTTGGGGTAATATTATCCGTAAACGTGTTTTCGAGTAAGGCATGGAGGGTGAATTTTACACAATTCGAGTCTGTGAGGACTGTTTGAATTACTATTTTGTCAAACACAGACGAAACAAAGCGAAAAAACCGACTGCATGCCCAAACTGTGGGGGGGAATGGCTTGCCTAGAGAAGGGGACACGTACAAGACGTTCCATTCTGGTATCTATTCGAGTAGAAAACAAGGAGGACCATTCTACAATATCTCCGTGACAGTGGATAGGCACTGTCTTGGAATACTCGAAAGACAATCTAAGGGTTCGAGATCGGAGTACATTAGATGGGCGATCAAGGATTTTCACCTTCGAGGACATGAATCACAATCTCGAGTCATTAGCGAACTCGAAGGGGCGATCCAAAACCATCTCAAGATTCAGAAAAAACTGATCTCGAGAATCGAGGAATTGGAGAACTCGAAACCCAAGTCCACAGGAATTAGACGATTTTTCGTGCGTTTTTTTGGAAAGGATCGATGAATACCCCCGGCTCGACGTGCATCGATTACAAAAATTAACTGCGAAAAGGGCCAGGAGGAAAACGCCACATAAATTAGATCAAATCAGACCGGCGATCTGATCGACCAACATGGGGGCTAATCCTTGACCGACCAACCACCCGAGCAAAAAGGCTAGAATATTGTCTTGAACTGCTTCCATGACTGTGGAATATTTCGCCATGGTCATCCCTGCGACTTGTTTTGAATGTAGTTCATGGCATATTCGTAGGCCTTGAGATCGACCGGTTCGAGTTCCATGTAATAATTGACCTTCGAAGCCGCAGAAGCAGCATGGTGAACGAATACATAGATCTCATCGACAATGACAACAGAGGAGTCAACAACAGAGAACAAATCCCTTTCGATCGAAGTACTTTGAGAATCTGAGGAGGCCCATCCTATTTGCTGTTGGTTTGACCAATCCCAAGCATCGGCACTTACTACAGCATCTTTCGAAAGTGCGACAACGCCCATTGTTTCACCAGAGGCGGTTTTGTTCTCCGATGATATTCGAAAATCAACCAATCTGAAACCGCTATTGTAGGCAAAATCATTGACGTTGATCTTCTTAGTTTGGTCGTTGGATGTGTCCTGTTCCCTAGTTAAGCCTCGAAGAACTACGTTTCCCTTATTGTTGACTCTCATTTTAATCGCCTCTTGACGTTCCTGTGGGCCTTCTTTAGTATCTTGGCGGGGGTCATGCCCTTTCTCAGTTTCCCGGCCTTTGTTGTGGCTTTCTTGCGTACTGCTTTCAGTTCCTTTGACAATGCTCGAGAATAGGCCGACTTTTTCCTTCGAACCTTCTTTTTCACGGCTGTAGTGGTTCCAACCGGATCTTCGGCAAATTGCATGGCACCAATAGCACCTGCAGCAACGAGATCTCGATACTCAGCAAGTGCAGCATTACGCTGAAATTCACTCATTGTCATGAAATCAATGATCGTGTAGAAACCCGGGGGTTTTGCTGGCACAAAATCACCTTCAAGCCTGACTTAG
>WTIT01000155.1 GCA_011526375.1 Methanobacteriota archaeon | reverse complement strand
CTCGCGACGCTCGACCCTACGGGCACCACGCGCGTGCACGGCGCGGGTCTCATCGTGGCGCACAACGAGTGCATGGCCGCGGCCGCGGCCGCGGCGGCGTTGCAAGGGCGCGAGTCGCCGTGAGACAGAGGGTGGGAGTAATTTTAAAAAAGGGTATAAAAACGCTTTGCTTGTGCACCGGTGATGGTCGAGTGGAAGGGAGCGCGGGATGGCGGCGCAGCTGTGCCCGCGCGACGCGAACGGCGAGCACTTTTTTCACGAGCACCACATCCGCGAGTTCACGGCGCGCGCCAACGTCTTCGAGCTGCGCCGGTACATGACCACGCTCCGCGCGCGCAACGGGTTTTTGCACGGGCTCGACGCCTTCGCCGCGCAGCACGTGCCGTCGTTGCGCGACGACACGATCTGTGACCTCCTTCGAAAGTGCCGCAGCCTGCGGGTGACCTACTCAAACGGCAGCGACTACGAGTGGAACACGCGCCTGAGCTTTGGCTTGGTAATGACGCCGCCGACCAAAGGCGACCGCGCCGATGTCGCCAAGGCGGGAACGTACTGGCGCGGCGACTGCCGCGACTGCGGACTGTCAAACACCCTCGCCGAGAACATCGCGGCCGCCGAGCTGCGCCTCGTGAACGAGGAGATCGAGCGCGTCGTGAAGCAGTTCAATGCGACGCGTGCGGCGTACCTGCGCCAGACCCATGCAAAGACCCAGTGGATTCGCGGCAACGTGGACGGCGCCCACGTGACGACCCAAAAGTACGAGAAGGTCATCCATCGCATGGACGCGACGCTTCTGGAGCAGTACAACCGCATGCGCGCGCAGCTGTGCGCCTTGGTCCGGCTCGGCATCGCGCGCATCGGCATGAAGTACACCAGCCTCGACGACTTTTTCCTCGACACCTGGGTCGCCTGGGGACAGGGCTGCAACGCCGCCGCCAAGGAGGCGGCGGCCTCGGCGCCGCTGGCGCCGCGCTACCTGTGCCTGTTCGCGCACATCGCCGACCAGATGCGCCAGGACCGGCTGCGCTTCGTGGCGCTGCAGGGCCTGCGCCTCAACCTCGACCTGCCGGGCTCGAAGCGCGTCAAGCGGCTCGCGGAGACGCACGCGGCCACGGGGGCGATCGGAGCGTGAGCCGTGAGCGGTCGTGCGCGCGTGTACACCCCTCCCCTCCTCCGCGCCCGCCCAAAGCGCCACTCGTACGCAAAAATGAAAAGGGGAAAGCGGCCGCTGGCCGCCCCGCCAGAGGTCGGCACTGGCCCTCCCGTGGACGCCGACGGCTTTGTGCGCAAGCGCCGCGCGCGCACCGTGTCGCCCAAGGGCTTTGTGGACTTTGCCTTTGAAAACCCGCTGCATGGAAAGTTCAAGGACCTGCCCTCAATCGAGGCCATGCTTTTCTGCTACCCTGGCCGCGTGCGGCGCCTCGACACCTCCTACTGTAACCTGGGCTTTCCGTACCAGAAACCAACCGTGATCATCACGAGCGTCACGGGGCTGCGTCTGCCGCCGCCCTGCCCAAAGCACCCGTGCGCGGCGGTCCGCGCCGGCCGCCCCCACGCGGCGCGCGTGGCCGATTGCGACGACGCGTCGAAGAACGCCTTGCCGCCGGCGCTGGTCGACGCGCTCGTCGAGGCGTGGCTGCGAAAGCACGCGGACGCGCAGACGGGCGCCGAGGCCTTCCTGTTCATCGACATGTTCGCCGGCTTCGGCTCGGTGCACGGCCGCGTGAGCGAGCGCTGGCCACAGGTGATCGTCTACACCAACGACATTGTCGACCGCGGGCAGCACGGCGTTCTCGATATGAGCGCAAACTCGCCGTTTGGGCCGGGCTCGCTGCTGGCCATCGCGCTCGTGAAGCACTTTCAAGCGGACCCGGAGGCACTGCGCGCAAACGCCGACGGCGCGGTCGGGTGGGCGAACGCCCACAAGATCGCCGTGCTCTTTCATCTCTCTTCTCCATGCACAACTTATAGCGTCCAGGCCCTGGCCGTGCACCGCGAGGCGGGCACTCCGAACCCTGTCTCCAGCGCCGCGCATCGCGCGGACGCGATGAACAACGCGCTCGTCGCGTGGTTTGAACGGGTCACGCTTAGCACTGGTTGACAATGTGGCCCTCACCATCAAACCATACCCGCACCCACACCAAACGCTCCACTCTTACCGATACCCATGTTCGTTCGCGTATCCCGTGAGTCGTTTTTTTAAACCATCGGCAAGAGGGGCAGGTATTTAACCTTCTGGTTGCCCGTCACACCGGTCTGCGTGGCGGGCGTCGCCGCGCCGCGGCTCATGGTATAGCTGCTCGCGGGCGCCACCGCCGCGGTGGTGGGCGCGTGCCCGCCAATGAGCGCCTGGTGCTCCTCGCGCGCGCTGTTTCCAGCAATCAGCGTGGAAGGATCCACGGAAAAGCAGGCCGCCGGCGCCAGGACCTGCATGTTGTCGCCGGCCGCCGACAGCAGCTTGTTCACGTCCCGATCGCTCTGCGAGGCGGCGCTGTTGGACATGTTGAGGATCTTTTGGATGTTGTCCTTGCGCCTGTTCACCGCGGCCACCGAGAGCCCGGCCGCCGGTGTCTCAAAGGTGGAGCGGATCTTGTTGAACATTGCAAAGAGCGGGATGGCGTAGAGGCCCGTGAAGATGTGCACGATCCACCACACCTCGTTGCGTTGCCGGTCGCTCGTGCCGCGCCCGTTTTTGAAGGCGTTGGCGATCTCGTCCGCGAGGTAGATGTTGTACTGGATCAGCGGCAAGAAGAAGCAGAAGACGCAGCTACCAAACCACGCGAGCTTGAACGTGCGGGGCAGGTCGGTGACGGTCCACTTCTGCCGCAGGAAGCCGATGGCCGTTCCCGTCCAAAAGGCCGCCCACACGCACATGAAGCAGTCCTTGATCAGGTCTGTGGCCAGCGCGTTTGTCTGGTCGTTGGCCTTCGCCGCCTCGAGCCACTTGCCGCCCGTGATCCCCGCCTGCACGGCAAAGCAGGCCTGAACACCGATGCCGATGAGGAAGGGCAGCGCCACGAACGCCGCCTGTCTTGACGTGAACGTGGCGCCGGTCAGGTTCCTCTTCCGCCGCGGCGCCGACACGAAGCGGCGGCCGATGGTCTGCTGGAAGGCGAAGATGCCCACGACGATTAGGAGCAATATCCCGATGACGTACTCGCCTAAACGGTCGTAGCGGCGCTTGCCCCACGTGGAAACGTAAGCGCCGTTGGGTGATTGCACGCCCAAGCCGTGCCAGTCGCCGCAGTCGGTCGTGACGTAGTAGTTGCTTTGGGTCGCTGGATCGACAAAAGCGAGCCAATAAAACATGAGCAGCGCCAATGCCATCGTCAGGTACGAGGGCCAGTCCGCCTTGGGCCGCATCAGCACGATCTCCGAACCGCTCAGCGTCTTGACCTTGAGGAAGCGCAGGCAGAAGACCGCGATCGGCACCGCCGCGCGCGCCAGCGCGAAGCCACACACGTTGCCAATAATCATCCCCCAGATGGTCGTGCTCGCGAGCCGGTACGCCATGTACGCCTCGAGGCGCGCCTTCGGGTCGCCGAGAACGTCGTCGTAGTTCTTCCAGGGGTTGATGTACAGCCCGTCGTAGATCCATTTTGCCGTAAAGTGCAGCGAGCGGTCCACGCGCGTGTCCACCACAAACTCCTCAGTGATGTCCGGCATGCCGAACAGCCGACCCTGCTCGACCAGCCCGTACCGCAACGTCGCCGCGCACACACGGTCCCACGGCGACGTCGCGTCGCCCGGGTCGTTCGGTCCCGTCGCGCCGATGCCGCGCTTGAGCTCGCCCTCGGCCATGCGGTACACGACCGGCGCGGGCGAGGGCGGGGGCGGCGAAGTGGTGAAGCGGCAGGTGGAGACGGTCGTCACGTAGTCGTGCACCGCGTTGTACGACTCGAGCGCCTTCGACCCGGGGTGCGTCTGCTCGTCGGGCGCGGTGAAGGGCGCGCTGGTCAACGCCGCGAAGCAAAAGTCGACCGCCGTCAGCTTCGCGTCGTTCTTGAAGCACTTGCCCCCGTTGTGCACGCGGTCGTGGTAGCCCGCGAGCGAGAGCGCCAACAGGCGGTAGAGCATCGCGAGCAGCGACACGCCGCCCGCCGTCGCGTCGGGGTCGGACGACTCCATGAGACCGTTGGCGTTGAGCATCGACGCGCCGTCCCGTGCGGCGGCCTCCAGCTCGAGGTCGATGAAGTTGGAGTGAATACAGAACTTGTTATATGGCGAGGAGGTGCCTTCGGCCATCGCACAGTCCTGTTTCTCCACGTGGTAGCGCGTGAACGCCGGCATCGCCGCGATGTACGCGCGGCCGACGCGCACCCGGAAGTCGCCGTACGAGTCGAGCTGCTGCTCCGCGTAGAAGGGCTCGAGCCCGTCCTCGTTCTCGTCCTGCAGGCACGCGCGCGTCTCGAACCGCGCCACTTTGTCGGAAAGATCGCCCGACTGCACCTCCGCCGCGGTGGGCCGGAGCTCGTTGTCGCCCATCAAAAAGGAGAGCGCCAGCAGGTAGTGGGCGTCGGGCACGGGCGCGCCTCCGCCGGTGGTGTACTGAACCCACGAGGCACCAACGTCAATTGTGGGCACGACCTTGGAGCAGATGCCGCGGTCGATCTTGGTCATCCAGCTCTGGTAGTCGGGCTCGAGCGAGACGCTCTCCCAGCCGCCACCGCCTATGGCGCCCAGGCCTTCAAGCAGCTTCATGCCATCGGGCGTGGGCATGCCGCACGGCCGCGGCTCCTCCACGCCCACAAACTGCTCAAAGGAGTTGCGCTTGAAGTCGGCCGCGTGCTCGTCTAGGATGATCAGGCCGAGGATGAGCACCGCGAGGGTCACGCCCACGTACAACACATTGGTGAACAGAAGGACGACGTTGGGCGGGCGGTAGGCAAGCCACTGGCCAAACTTGGCCTTGATCGCCGCGGCGCGCTCGGGCGTGATCACCTTCGCGCCCACCGCGGACGCGCGCTGCTTCAGCGCCGACGCGCGGCCGCGAAGCGCGCCCGCGCGGGCGCCCAGACCGGACGCCGCGGTACGAGCGCGCTGCAGGCTCGGCATGCCGCCGGCGAGGCCGCTGAGGCGCTGCATGTTCCTGTTGCAACCACTCGCACACGGCCGGCACGCGGAGGCACACGGTGGTGGCGGACCCTTCTCCCTTAGCTCAGCAAAGGGGGTCGCTTATCAATCTGGCTCAAGCCGCCGCGCGTCGTCCGCGTCGGCACTATAGGCGCGCGCTCGCCCCATGGTCGTACGGCATGTGGCCTCGTGAGGCAGATTCATAAGCGGCTCAAACTCGTGGGCTAAGGGAGAAGGAGGGGCACGCCTCGAGTCGTGGGTCTGCGCCAAGCCGGGCGCGTGTGCGCCCCGAGGAGGATGGCTGGGGTTAACTACCGTATCATCACCATCTTCACGAGCGTCGCCTCGGCGATCCTGTGCGCCATCGCACTGGCCTTCACCATCACGGCGATCACGCACTACCGCGCGGAGGACTTTTTCACGGCCTCCAAGACGGAGGACTTCACCGCGCTGGGCACCTGCGTGGAGACGGTCACCGACGCGCAACTCAGGCGCCTCAAGTACCAAGAGAGCGACATCGAGTGCAACGAGAAGCCCGACCGCGGCAACCGCGGCAACATGCGCAACACGCTCGCCGTGTCGGTGCACGGCCTCTACTACACGCACTACAACCCCGACGGCAAGGCGAACGCCTACGTGGGCGACGTGCCGCCGGCCTACGACGCCGCCGAAATCACGGCGGCGCTGAAGGACGCGACGTCCGCGGCCGTGACGGCGACAGTGGGCGGCTCGGCGGCCGAGAAGGCCACGCTCGTGGCCGATCACAACTTCCACAACGGCCGCGTGCCCAACGGCGTGAGCTTCAAGACGGCCTACATGGCGCTGCACTACGTGGCCGAGCAGGCGGTTCCCACGAGCTGCGACGCCATCTACGGGCTCAGCAACGTGGACATCCTGCGCAACGAGTACGGCGAGCTCGCGTTCATGGAGGCCATCCGCAAGGGGCGCACGAACGCGGGCGGCGAGGTCAAGGACACGTGGCCGCTGCGCGACTTTGTGGTCGACTGCAACGACTACGAGACGCCCACGCCGGGCACCTACCCGGTCGACGTCTCCGCGCCGGTCACCGACCAGCAGAAGGCGCTGCTGCACGCGCACTGCCACGCGCAGTTCCTGTACGCGAGCGTCGGCTCGCTCAGCGGCAGCGGCGCGTTCACCGTTCCCATGCCCGGCATCGAGCCCGGCCCCGGCTTCCTGCCCTACCCGCACCCGGAGGGCTTCAACTCGACCTCGACCTACTCGATGAAGGCGCGCATGTACCTCGGCTACCGCTTTGGCCTCTCGCTCTTTGCGTACGTGCCGATGGTGCTCGCCACGTGCTTCCTGCTCGCCGACGCCGTCGCCTTCTTCCTGGCGGAGATTACAATGCCCGAGGTGCTCGCCGACCTGCGCAAGTTCTCGCCGACGCGGCTCACCTTTATTCGCGACTCGCTCGTGATTGCCGCAACCACAAAGGCGTCGCGCCGCAAGCGGCTGGCGTACGGCGGCCTGGCCTTTGTGGCGGCGGTCATCTTCTACCTGATCTTCATTGCCGCGCCGTGGGGCTTCGTGTACACCACGCTGCCGCGCCCCGTCTGCGAGGAGGGCACGCCCGACCACGCGGCGGTCGACCTCGGCCTGTGGCAAGGCACGCACGGCGGCTGGAAGGCCGACTGGGACGCGACGTGGTACGACCTGGCGGCGCTGTTCACGCAGCTCTTCGTCATCATCCTGCTGCCGATCACCACCACGGGCCTCGGCCGCAACGTCAACCGCGAGCTCGGCAACGGCGATCAGCAGGAGGGTCGGCTCTACGCCAAGCGCATCCAGGACGCGACGCAGCTCGTGCACACCAAGCGCGAGTACCGCACGCTGATGTCGGGCACCATCTACATTCTGATCTTGGGCGTCATCGTGCTGATCGCGGGCCAGGCGGCGTCCGGCGCGCGCTTCGGGATGGCGTGGGCGGAAGGCGTCGTGGGCCAAGAGGTGGACGAGTTCGGCGTGCTCATCTTCGACGAGGCGGAGATCTCGGAGGCGGTGTATGACCAGACGGTCGCGACCCTGGCCGCCACCGTGGCCGTCGGCCTGGTCTTCGGCGCGGTGATCCAGCGCCACCTGTTCGGGGGCGTCGGCTGCCTCGCGGCGCTCGCGTTCTTCGGCTGGCTCGTGCTCGTCGTGATCTTTGCGCTGCCGCTGATCATCTACGCCTCGATCCGCTCCATCTTCCACCACGACAGCGCCAACGCCGACTGCTCGCTCTTTCCCCGAAAGAGCCACGAGTTCGAGAACGACCTTTGCACGTCGCGCTTCTGGACCTTCCTCATCGGCGGCGGCATCTTCTTCTTTGGCGTGCTCATCATCACCGTGCTCGGCCTCAGGGAGGCCATCCCGGGCATCCTCAAGACGCGCAAGCGCGCGAGCGTGCCGTACAATGCCGGCGGCCGCGCCAATGCGCCCCAGCAGATGTCCGAGTTCTTCCGCCAAGGCCCGTCCAATACGGTCGCGGCACCCCTCTGCGACGACGTCGACGAGTCGCAGGAGCTCGCGCTCGGTGGCTACACCTCGAGCGACAACTTCTTCAACTTTAAGACCAAGCTCAGCAAGGGCGCCGACACGAACAAGTTTCTATATGCGCCGCGAATGATGGGCGTGCCCTCCGCGCGCTGAGCCGCGCTCTCTCCCCCTTCCCTGTCCCCTTGCCCCCTGTCAAAAAAACAAACAAACAAACGGTGTTGGTGTTGGCGTTGGTATCGGTGTGCGGGCGTGGTGGTGCTGGAGCTGGTAGTGGTGCGGGTTTTTGAACGCGTATGCGTGCACGCGCGCGCGCGTGTGTGACAAGGTACGACTTTCTTTAAACACGGTGCAACACCATCTCTACCGACCCAATCACGGGCACCGAGGCGTGCACGGTGACCGTGTGCTTTTCGCGATCGAGCGAGGCCCACTCGATGTGCACAAAGCGGCGCGAGAGCCGCTCCGCAAAGGTGGGCTCGAGCACGACCGCGCCGCGCTCCTTGTCGGGCTCCTTGAGCCAGCCGTCGCCCTCCACCGTGCCCGCAATCGGGTAGCCGCGCAGCGACACGTGCGCCACGCGCGTGTTCAGGTTGAGCGCGACGCTCGCGCTCACGCCGTAGAAGGAGCCCTCAAAGTGCTCGACCGTGTCGGCCACGCCCAAGGCCCGCATGATCGCGGCCGACGCCGTGCGCTGCGGGTGCTCAAACGCCGAGGCGGGCATCGAGGCCGCGTGCACGTAAGCCGGCATCGCAAGCATCGGGAGCAGGAGGGCGGCGACCATGCTGAGGCACTTCCGAACCATCTTTTGCGCTAACTGAGCGCGCCGGCGCGTCGAATACCCACGGGCCGCGAGCGCACCACCGCCACACGGCCATGCCGCCCACGGATAGCGGGATAACCGCGGCCAACGCGCTCGCGCTCGTTCGCGAGCGCACGCGTCGCCACGTATCCGTCGCGATGAGCGACGTCGACGCGCTCGGCATCGCGCTCACGTGCGCGACGATGGAGCACGGCCCGCTCCTCGAGCTCTCGCACGACCGAATCGTCGCCAGAGACGCGACGCGCAACGCGCACCAGCTCAAACTCACGTGCGACGAGTTCCGCGCGCTCTTCTGTGGCGCGCCCGGCAGCGTCGCCACGACCGCCACGCCGGGGATCGTGACGCGTCGCGACCTCGCGGCGCTGCAGTCGGCGGCGGAGGCGCTCAAGGTGCAGGACGAGCTGCCCGAGACGCAGGAAATGCACGCAACGATCGCGAGCGCGCTGCAAACGACGCTGGCCGAGCCGGCGCAGAAGGCGGCGTGGCAGACGCCGCGTGGGCGACGGCTCGTGCTGCTCAGCGTGCTGCGAGAGGACGACGCGGACGCGCTCACGTGCCTGCGGCACGTGCTCGGTGAGGTCGTCGGCTCCGACCTGCGCCGCTGGGAGGACGAGCGCGAGGCGCTGCGCGACGATGGGCTGGATCTGATGCACGTGTCCGAGACGCTCGCCGCGGTGGCCGCGAGCGTCTGATGAAGAGGGTTTTTTAAAACTGCCAAAAACGCGTTTGTTGCGTTGGGATGTACGCACCAAGTTGCCAAATCACTTGTAAACGATTTGTTCACTCGGACACAGTTTGCCAACGACTACGTTCCAGACACCGCGCACTCTACGGCGGCGAGGGGACGGCGTCAAAATACGCACCCGCGTCGCGCGCGCTGCACAAGTAATCGCCGCCGGTTGCGGCCTTGTACGCCGCGAGGCCGCCCTCGAGAGCGTCCAGGAGCGGTGCCTCGGCCAGGTGCTCCGCGACGACGGTGACCGTGTAGGCGAACGCCGTCACGGGGTCGGTTGCGCACGCGGCGAGGTTGCAGTTCGTCGCATCGCAATCGTACGCGGGTTTGGGAGGCGG
>WTIT01000033.1 GCA_011526375.1 Methanobacteriota archaeon | reverse complement strand
AAGCATTATTATTTGTTTGAACATTTGTTGGATTTGAATAACGTGAATCTGGTGTACGTTTTGGTGTACCACGTCCTCTACCACGACCTCGACCACGACCTCGACCTCGACCTCGACCTCTGCCACGTCTCCATCGACGACCACGGCCACGACCTCGTCCATAATGTCCGCCTCGTCCACGTGGACTGTTTCTGTTACCTTTCGGTGCTTGAGTTTGATTATTACCTCCTGGTTGTGATTGTCGATGTCGTCGCTCATATTTTTGCCTTAATGCACTAATTATTTTAGTTTTATTACGTAATAATTGTAATCCACTACAAATTGATTCTCTATGACCACCAATACCACACTTATTACAAATAAAATCATCATACATGTTGTCAATTGATTTATATTTGAGTATATCTCTAACTTGTCCTGCTGACATTTGTTTGAGCCTTCTGTACTGTTTTATTGGTGTTGAATTATTTCTTTTACCTCTGCCTGAAAATTTACCACCTCGAAACCGTGAATTATTACCTTTATCATTATAATTGTTATTATAATTTGATTTATTTTGTCCTTGAAAAGAATTATAACCACGTGTACCTTGATGTTGTGTGGAACGATTAGGTGTTGTTTGAATAGAACTAACAATAGAACCATCATTTTTTGCTGCTTGAATAGCCCGTAATGCTTTTTCGTCCCTAATATCATATTCAATATTAATCTCATTTTTAATCCATTTAGCTAATGGTTCGAGTAAATCTTTTACCACAGATCGATATGTTGTTAATTGATAATTAGGTTTTGTCATATATCGAAAATTTGTTAATGTTTGTCTTCTTTTTGGATGAGATCGACATATGCCATTATAGAAAATACGTGCTAAATCTTCATTTGTAAATGTTAAACGTTTAATATCACCTTTATAACCCCATTTACGTGCGTAAATAAAAGTTAATAATTCATGTCCAAAAGATTGGGACATTGATGCCCATGTTTCATATAATGGTGGTTTCCATTTCTTTAATTTTTGATATAAACGAATACATTCATCTTGAATAGGACATTGTATATGTACCCATTGCATTAGTAAATTCGGTGTTTTTACTAATTCATAATTTGCATCTTTAAATAGTCTTAAAAGACGACCATGAATACATTTAATCATTGAATCCCGAATACCTTTAAATTGAATTGGTGTTTCTGGTTTTACTTCCTTAAGTACTCGTTCAACTTCTGATGTGAAATTAACAACTTGAGTTGCCAATTGTTTACCAGGTTCACCATTAATATAAGCATTCATTTTATATTCGGATTCTTGTAATTTTATTGCTAATGATTCTTGTTTTTTACGTTTGATATAGTCTTTGTCTCTCTTTTCTTTTGCTTCTTCACGTATTTTTGCTTCTTCAACACGTGCTTCTTTCATTGTTGCACCTAATTTTTCAAATGATTTACTTATAGTGTCTTGAAATAGTGTTCGTTGTAAATCAACAAATTCTTGATGATTCATTCCTTGAGGAACTACATTTTGTGGTATTTGTGCTAGTTGTGCTCGAATTTGATTTATTTGTTCTTGAAATTGACTGTTAATATTGCCATTGATATTGTCATTACGATTGCTGTTATTATTGTTACTATTGTTGTTATTTACTCCACTACCTGGCATTTGTGGAAACATAAAAGAAGTGTGAGTTGTTTGCTGAGTAGGTGTATATTCATATTGGTTTCTTGTTTGTGCATTTGGTGGTTGATTTTGTGGTGTTTCCATCGGTGCTTCCTCCCGTGGTTCATGTTGCCTTCGGGGTATACGTCTCTTTGAACGAATATTTCTAATTGATGGTTGTGTGTTGTCAGTGTTGTCATTTTGTGTATTATCGTTACCATCATCGCGATTTTGCGTAGTACCACTTGACTCAATAGTTATACTTCGTGATTTTTCACGTCTTTGTGCTTGTGTACGTTTATGAGGTAATTCAGTATCTGGATTATAATCTGTATGTGTTTGAGTACGTCGTTGACCTGTTTTACGTCTTTGTTTAGGTTTTCTTCTGTTTGCCCAATATTGTCTATCAAAAATTGATCTATTTTCATCTTCACTGTCAGTATTTGGGTTAGTGTGTGTGGTAGAATCAATATCCGTTTCTGGATTAATTGTAGTTGTAGTGTGTCCTGTTGTTGGTGTAAGTAATTGATGTTGTTCACTGGCTATTTGTCGTACTGCTGAAATTACTTGTTCATCATGTACTAAAATTGAAACTTGACTTGCATTAGATGCATTATCATTTGAATGAGCTGGTGATGTATCATTTTTATTTTCATTTGAACCATTTGATGAATCACCTTCACTGGTGTCATCATCGAAT
>WTIT01000160.1 GCA_011526375.1 Methanobacteriota archaeon | reverse complement strand
ATGGAAGATATCACCTTCCAATACAATTCCAGCCAAGCAAGTATGCCAGTAGGAGTACCAGTTGGAATTTTATCGGGTTGTCCATATATTGAGATGAGCCACGTTATGGATTCAAACGACAACCATCATCTAGCCCACTTTGACACTTGTAATTCGGATGGATTGTACTATTCGACAAATTCAGGTGGTTCTTGGACGACAACACAAATTGACTCAGCAGCACCCAATAGATACACGGGATTCGATAATGCGATTGTAGTTGATTCAAATGATAATCCACACATCGTGTACCGAAAAGGAGACCTGAACTCGGCACACGGTTCCTTCTTGGCACACACAACATTATCCAATGGAGCTTGGTCTTCTCCGACTATATTAGACCAGACTGCTTTCCGTCACATCTCAATGGTCATTGATTCGTCAGACAACATCCACATTGCTTCGAATGACTTTATCCAGGGGGGAATTGTAAATTACACTTCAAACGCTGGAGGAACTTGGTCAAGCGAAACAGTGCACAACGTAGGCAACGGATATTCTGAGGATACCTCGATAGCGATAGATTCAGCAGGTAATGTGTACATAGCAATTGTGGAAACCTCAAGTGGTGGAACAGGTAACCTATATGTCTACGACAACTCAGGTAGTTCTTGGTCCAGCGATTTCATTGCCGCATCCAGTGATGGCGAAAACATAGAACTTGTCATTGATTCAAATGATGTCAAGCATCTTTACTACGACGATGGTGGTATTGTTCTCAAAAACGATGCCAGTGGTTCTTGGTCCAGCGACCTCTATACATTAACCGGAAATACTGCAAATCAATTAGGAGATATGGTTGTAGAATCCGATGGAACAGTTCACATAGTATCCAAATATACCCCTTTTTGTTGCGCCAGTTTCCAATATGCAACCAACAAAAGTGGTTCATGGGTCAACAATGAGATCGCAAGTATTTCTAGCTGGAGTTTCGGCTCTTATGATGCACTTGCCGTGGATTCTCAAGGAGATATGCATTATTTCTTCAGAAATGGGTCAGTGTACAATACTGGTACATTGTTCCATTTGATAGAAGGTGGTGTATCAACTGCGGGCAGCGGCTCCGGCAGTGGCTCTTCAAGCCCTTCTGCTCCTACCTATGCAAACAACAAAATCTCCGACGGCAATTATCATTCCTGCGCCATTCGCGACAATGGTTCAGTCATGTGTTGGGGGCATGACCTATATGGAGAGGTTGGAGATGGTGGAGGTACAGGGACTGTTGTCGCCTATCCTGCATATGTACAAAACCTTGGCACTGGCAGAACGGCTGTTGCAGTGTCCGTTGGTTCTGCTTTCAGTTGTGCACTCCTTGACAATGGCAATGTGAAATGTTGGGGTGGAAACGCAGTAGGACAATTGGGCGATGGCGGAACCACATCCACCAACGCACCATCATCAACACCGATTGACTTTGGTACAGGCCGTACGGCAGTTGCGATTGATGCTGGATTTTTCCACGCCTGTGCGATTTTAGATAACGGGGAATTGAAGTGTTGGGGCAGCGATTCTGCTGGACAGTTGGGTGATGGTGGAACCAACACCAATCAACATTCGCCTGTTTCAGTGGATCTTGGTACCGCTCGAACAGCCGTTGCAATTTCGGCTGGAGTTACGACAACTTGCGCAATCTTAGATAATGGCGACTTGAAATGTTGGGGGTCAGACTCTTATGGACAGTTGGGTGACGGTGGAAGCACCAACACGAACCTCAACGCTCCTTCATCCACGCCTGTAAACCTCGGCAACGGCAGAACGGCCGTTGCAGTTTCTACATCTGGTTATCACACCTGCGCCATTCTCGACAACGGCGATGTAAAGTGCTGGGGAAGAGACAAAAACGGAGAGTTGGGTGACGGTGGAGCCATCATCAGCACAGACTACACCACAGAACCATCAGCGACGCCGATTGACTTGGGGACAGGTCGAACGGCCGTTGCGATTTCCGCTTTCTCCGTTGGTGGTACGACTTGCGCCATATTAGACAATGAAAGCCTGGTGTGTTGGGGGTATGATGGATATGGACAACTCGGAGATGGAAGTGGGACGGCTGGTGGAACACCCATTGCAATCAGTTCACCGCCTTCAACACCTGTTGACTTCGGCTTTAGTGGACCTGTAGGTGCCATTGCAATTTCTGGTGGAAGTTACCACGCCTGTGCAATCGTCGACGCTGGCACTCTTACATGTTGGGGTAAGGGAGGCCAAGGTCAATTGGGGCATGGGACGCCTAATCAGCGAGATTCACCATGGGTTACTGGGTATGACTTCGACAATAGTACTGGAGTGAGCAGCGGCTCAGGCAGCGGCTCAGG
>WTIT01000028.1:1150-2354 GCA_011526375.1 Methanobacteriota archaeon | reverse complement strand
AAAAACATCACTTTTCAAAATTCATATTATAATGATTTTACATCATCAACATACTTAATCTGTTTACAAAAATTAAAAGTGACTTAAAACCAAGCAAATATCATATTATTGCTGTACAAACCATTTTAAGAAGCATACATATTGTTTTCATACAGTTGGTCCTAATTTTAAAATGGTTGTTTCACAGAATTGAAGCAATTTCGACTTTTTTTCATGTTTTTTTGCAAAATCACTTTTAAACAATTTGAATTTTTAAACAGGTTAACGTTAACCAAACAAGCTCATATTTACAGTGTGTTATACTCTAATGACATACTTGCTTTGTGCCAAGTATCAGCTCTGTAGCTCAAGTGTAAGTAACTAATGGATATTGATGAATAAACGACCATGGCTTCAATTCTATGAAACATACATATTGAAATTAGTACCAACTGTGTATAATCATATGAATCAATAGTAATAAGCTATATAACCATATTGTATCATTGTTTCTTGTTTGTTTCTTTTAAATATAACATATTAGTGTTGTAAAAGTGATGTTTTCTTTTTCTAAGATTATAAAGTATGATCCTGAGACTGAATTTAATTGAACCTCCATACTTCATAATCTTTGAAACAAAAACATCACTTTTCAAAATTCATATTATAATGATTTTACATCATCAACATACTAAATGTGTCAACAAAAATGAAAATGATCATAAAACAAAGATAATATCATATTATTGCTGTTTAAACAATATTACAACCATACATGTTGTTTATCTTTGCAGTTGGTTATCATTTTGAATGGTTGTTTCACAAAATTGAAGCCAAAACAGCATTTTTCATGAAATTTTGCAAAATATCAACTTTTTAATTTGAATTTTTATACAGGTTAACGTTAACCAAACAAGCTCATATTTACACAAGTTTATACATATATGTTTTACTTTATTTGTGCCAAGTATCAGCTTCATAGCTCAAGTGTTTATATAACTTATTTATTCATATATATGTGACCGTGGCTTCAATTCTATGAAACACATATGCAGAATTATTACCAACTGTATGATATCATATGAATTCCTTATAATAACCAATATAACCATGTTTTACCATTGTTTCTTGTTTGTTTCCTTTAAATATAACATATTAGTGTTGTAAAAATGATGTTTTCTTTTTCTAAGATTATAAAGTATGATCCTGAGACTGAATTTAATTG
>WTIT01000028.1:0-1050 GCA_011526375.1 Methanobacteriota archaeon | reverse complement strand
AAAAACATCACTTTTCAAAATTCATATTATAATGATTTTACATCATCAACATACTTAATCTGTTTACAAAAATTAAAAGTGACTTAAAACCAAGCAAATATCATATTATTGCTGTACAAACCATTTTAAGAAGCATACATATTGTTTTCATACAGTTGGTCCTAATTTTAAAATGGTTGTTTCACAGAATTGAAGCAATTTCGACTTTTTTTCATGTTTTTTTGCAAAATCACTTTTAAACAATTTGAATTTTTAAACAGGTTAACGTTAACCAAACAAGCTCATATTTACAGTGTGTTATACTCTAATGACATACTTGCTTTGTGCCAAGTATCAGCTCTGTAGCTCAAGTGTAAGTAACTAATGGATATTGATGAATAAACGACCATGGCTTCAATTCTATGAAACATACATATTGAAATTAGTACCAACTGTGTATAATCATATGAATCAATAGTAATAAGCTATATAACCATATTGTATCATTGTTTCTTGTTTGTTTCTTTTAAATATAACATATTAGTGTTGTAAAAGTGATGTTTTCTTTTTCTAAGATTATAAAGTATGATCCTGAGACTGAATTTAATTGAACCTCCATACTTCATAATCTTTGAAACAAAAACATCACTTTTCAAAATTCATATTATAATGATTTTACATCATCAACATACTAAATGTGTCAACAAAAATGAAAATGATCATAAAACAAAGATAATATCATATTATTGCTGTTTAAACAATATTACAACCATACATGTTGTTTATCTTTGCAGTTGGTTATCATTTTGAATGGTTGTTTCACAAAATTGAAGCCAAAACAGCATTTTTCATGAAATTTTGCAAAATATCAACTTTTTAATTTGAATTTTTATACAGGTTAACGTTAACCAAACAAGCTCATATTTACACAAGTTTATACATATATGTTTTACTTTATTTGTGCCAAGTATCAGCTTCATAGCTCAAGTGTTTATATAACTTATTTATTCATATATATGTGACCGTGGCTTCAATTCTATGAAACACATATGCAGAATTATTACCAACTGT
>WTIT01000153.1 GCA_011526375.1 Methanobacteriota archaeon | reverse complement strand
TTATATGTCACTGAAATGACACCATAAACAATACTGCATCAACAGCAAGCATGTGGAAATATCAAAACTACTACTAAACCCAAACGTGTGAAATGTGAAAATTCTGTAACAGTACAAAAAACCATAAAAATAAAAACAGTGACATACAAAAAATACAGCAACAAAAACAGTGAAACATAAAAGCACTAAAATCAACACAGTGAAATACAAGCACTAAACAAAAAAAAATCGGTGCAAAAACAATCAACCATAAAAAGTGCATGGGTAAAATCACTGAAATGTATAATAATGAAATGACAACAGAGAAATATGAAAAGTACTGCAGTAAAAACAATGAAATACAAAAATGGTGAAATAAAAACACGCAATGTAAAAAAAAAACAGCAAATACAATGAAACATAAAAAAATAATGAAACAAAAACAGTGAAATATTTAAAATACTGCAGTAAAAACACTCACATGCAAAAAAAATAAAAGAATGCATTGAAATGCAAACAAATTTGAAAATAGTGTACAAAAACAGTGAAATACACAGGCTTATTAATTAAGAACAGTCAAATTTACAGTGAAAACATTGAAAACAGCAAATGTATCGGTGTTACAATCAATACAGAGAACACATAAAAAATAATGAAGGTGAAATATAAAAACTATTCAAGTTGAATCACTGAAATGCAAAAATGCTGCATTTTCCTTACATTTCACTGTTTTTATTCCAAAATTTTTTATATTTCATTGTTTTCATTGCATCATTTATGCACATCAATAATTTTACGTCAGTGAAATACGCAAAATGTGCAGATATACATGTTTAAATATAAGACTACTAAACCAATATCGATGTAAAAACAATGAAATGCAAAAATAATGAAATGAAAACGCTGAAACATATAAATTACTGTATTTTTCAGTGTTCAGCATTTTGTACATTTCAATGTTTCATTTTATTATTTTTATATCTCCATGTTGTTATTTCAGCATCGTTTATATTCTGCTAAAATTACTATAGTAGAAGCAGGTAAATATGAAAAAATACTGAAATCAAAGGAGAAAACTAAAAAATAATCAAACAGCATAAAAAAAAAAGTTGAAGTAAAAACAGTGAATTATAGAAGAGACGAAAACAAAAACAGATAAACATAAAAACACTGAAATGAAAACAGTGAAATATAAAATACTAAAATACAAACTCCAAACCAAAAAAAATTGAAGCAAAAACATTGCACAATAAACAATACGTTGGTAAAAACACTGAAACGCAAAAAATAATGAAATATCTGAAAACAATGAAACATGAAAATGGTGAAATAAAAAAGCGAAATGTCATAAAGACTACGGTCATAAACATTCAGTGAAAACGAAAACGTAGAAAAAATGAAATGAAAACCAAACTTACCTCATTTTCTCGAAATACTTGAAAGTTTTCATGGGAAATGATTTTTTCATTCAACTTTGACAAAAAAGTGGATTAATCGATGTTATTTGTGCCATTTTGCAGCAGTTTTTTTATTGTGTGTTTCATAGTGTTTTTTTTCTTGCGTGATTTGTATTTGTATGATTCATTGTTTTTCTTGTGAATTGTATTGACATATTTTTGGGCTCCAATGTTGATTATTTGATATTCAATTGTTACAAAAGCATATCAAGAATGTGGTTAAAAGATTGATATAGCAGTACAATACAAAGGCAGATGTATGTGATGTATTTTCATTTTTGGTTTTTTCACTAAGTTTCTCGTTTTTTACGTCGTTCTGTTTGATTCAGAAAATGTTGTGAATTTGAACGCTGTGCTATCGCAATCAGTGTACACAAGAACAACCGCATAATCAGTTTTTATAGCAAAATTTTGAACTGATCAGTTGATTCAATTGAACATGGTGTCATGCATTCTGGTTTTCCATCATTGTTTTCACAAATAAAACACTTTCAGGAGTTTCACGAAAAGTATTGTGGTAGAAGAAATGCTTGATTTTGCTTAGTTTTTTCAGTGATTTCATTGAACTTGATTTTCATACTGCTTGATTTGAAATGTCATTTTTTCTGATTTATACCATCATCTCTGCTTGTTTTCGTTCTGCTTGTTTCTTTTAAAAGATCACGACTCATTGTGAACAAAACCTGGAAATTGTGTTGATTAAAAAACACCCATGAAGTGGTGAAAAGATGGTAAGACAAATGCCAAGCTTGCAGCACTTAAAACTATTTTGTGTGATTTAACGAAAAAACCTGAAAAAACTGCGTAAAATTGATAAATTTTCTGAAAAAATCGGCATATTCACCAAAATCAACCAAAACCATAAAAAACCGTGGAAAATTGCATCAAAAATACAATAACCTTGGTTTTTCACGGTGAATTCATTGAAA
>WTIT01000121.1:3432-9645 GCA_011526375.1 Methanobacteriota archaeon | reverse complement strand
GTTGGCATTGGTAAATGACTAGCAGTAACCATGACGCCACCGTCAACCGGTAAAGTCCAGCAGGCGTGATAGACGCAACCAGTGGAGACGATTCCTAAGTCGAGGACTTTGACTCCAGATTCGGTTAGGCCACGCATTAACTCATTAGTAAGTGCGGGAGAGGAATCACGAATATCTCTACCAACAGCGAAACTCGAACAACCTAGGTATTTAGCCATTGCACGACCTAACCGGTAGGCAAAATCAGGAGTTAGTTCGCCCGTACCATCACCGTTAGCCAATCCACGAATGTCGTAGGCTTTGAAGCAATGAACTGGCCATTCGCTCATGCTACTGCGAATAGGTGTGCCATTTCAATGATGAGGGTGTAAATTCTACGACAAATCTGCCCAGTTGGCCTCAATCGCTGCGTTATCTTGTAGACCTTCCAGTCGCTGCTCAATTAATCCATCACTATTGATGAAAAGTACAGTTGGGATTTTCTCAACACCAGCAGATTCGGCAACTTCAGGTGAGTGAATGAATGGATGAAATAAATCTCGTTCTAGTTCGTCTTCCATTTTTTCTTTCCATTCAGTCATATTACTCCACTCAGCTCTTGATTCTAAATTGAAAATCAGTATATTACCAACTGGCACAGTCTCATCTACAGCACTGAGAGTTGGTGCGCAGTGTGAGCACCAAGCTGCAGAAAAGTAGGCGATGAATGGAGTATCTGCATACATGCTGGAGTTCTGAATCTGATTGTTGTGATCAACTAAGTCGAATGACGGAAATTCTTCGTATTCCTCAGCCGAGATACAACCTGATAACCCCGCACAAACCACGACACTAACCAGGAAAATAACTTTCTTCATGCTATTGTACAATTTTCAAAGGTACAAAAATAATTGCTTCAGACAATGCATAATTTGTTTGTAACCATATACAGGCGAAATCTCGGAAATTACCAACAATAATTCAATCAACTCAATGCTTGAACAAATGCCACCAATCTGTCTTTAGGCGATTCTTGATTATCGGTTATGCCGAATGTCTTGAGCATAACTTCACTCAACTCTTTATTGGCTGAAATGTCTTGTAGGAAAGGCCACAATGCCGATAATGCCGCGTCTTTATCACCTTGATGGAATAAGTGGACAGAAGATGCAATAACTGTAGATAGCAAGCCAGTTTTACTCATCATATGTGCATCATCTGAAATTGCGGCATTGTATGAATCGGCAATCTTAGCAAACAATGGATTGTTGGTCATGTCGAAGACTTTACTGGCGACTGTTACAATCTGTTCAATTTCTCCATCATCATAGGCTTCATTAATCGCTAATAGCCCAATTGTTTCAGCAGATTGGCGGTAAGCATCAATGGTTTTTGCTTGTAATTCTGCACCCTCGAGGAACAATTCTAATTCTTCAAGAATCGCAGAGAATTTTACGATTCCCTCATCAAAAATTTCTGAGCGCAGATTTGTTCTAATCGGTACAACGGGCATGCTGATACCCATTTCAATCAATTTATTTGGCACTTTTACCAATGTCCAATCTTGTTCACTCATTTTTCAACCCCCTTTGATACTTCACTGCTTGTTCGAATGTTCCAGTTCTAGTATTGATATATTGATTAAAATCACTTACGTCAGTAAATCCTTCATCTTTCATCATCTTTTCAATTTCAACTGGCGATTTACTATTCCTTGGGTCTTCTCTAAGTTTTCGTAATTCATCGAGGATTGTGTCAACTCGCCTAGTTCCCATTTTTTCAGCCATATTTCCATCAACTGTTCTTTCTTTTAGCAGATGATGATCGGGATTTAGCTCTTTCAATTGTTCACGTATGCGAGTATACTGCTTATCTTGCTGTTTTGTCAAGTTGCGCCATGCTTCGAATCGATTATTCTCAAGTCCTTCTCCAGAGTTTCCCCTAGCTAACCATTCACCGGTTTTGTGTCCACTCGTATCAGCAAGTAGTTGAGAATCTGTTGAGGTTGCTCCTTCATTGACAAATTTTGCTCCTGAAATCATATCTCTTTCATAGGCTTCTGGATCATTCATATCGGTGTTTGCTTGGTCCGACCTATGTGTGAATTCTGCCGGGGATTCATCATAGCCCAATTCTTGGGCTCGACTGTTCTTGTGATAACTTTCTTCATATTTTGGCCTCACAAATCTACGATTGATATCTGATTTGACCAATTGCCCATTTTCATCTAATTTTACCACACGATAAGTAATATCTCTATCCGAACCAATCTTAACCACATTGGTTGGGTTGGTTGTTTCAACTGCAATGAATTGTTCTTTGGTTTCAGGATTAGTCCAAACTTTCCCTTCCGGTGTTTGAACAGGGCCTTCTAATTTACCTAGATTGAATTTGTCCACAGCAAAGTCCTTGATATCAGTGTCGACTTTCATATGCAAATCGTTTGTCCGCTGATTGAAAATTTGCTTTTCTGAATCAGGTAGATCTTTGTTTGCTAAAGTCATACCAATCTTATCTCGCTTCAATTCTATCATTGCCTTATCGACTCTTTCATAATCTATAGGTTCGGTGCTTAATGCCTCTCTATATTCTTTCAACCTGGAGTCAGCCTTAGCCAATGCAGTCTGCCAATCATTCTTTCTTTGTTTAACCACTTCTGGGGTGAGTGCTTTTTCCGGTTCAATAGTGTGAGCACGTTTTTCTAATTTCTCACCCTTAACTTTGATTGTCCTTCCGATTTTTATGTCATTTGTATCTAAATCGTCCTTTTTGTTGAGCAGTTTCTGTAGATCCTTGACGCCTTCAGCGTTCTCTCCTAAAATCAGAACTTTGCCGCCGGCTTTCACTCCACTAACTGTGCCACCTGATAGAACTAAACCTACGCCTTCGAGGTAGACTAGTGTGAGATTACCCATCCTTTCAAGTAAGGTTTTGTCGGGGTCAAATGAATTCTCTAATGCTTCTAATGGAGTTAGGCTGAGTAAGAATTCTACCGGCTCATCCATTGCATATTTGCCAATTTTCACTATGGTATTTCCAACCTTTTTTGCACCTTCTATTACATCTTCTCCAGACGTCTTGTTCACTAATTGGTCTGATGCGTCATAGATGGTTTTCATACTACCAGTGATTGTGTCAAGCCAGAATTGACCGTCTTGAATTATTCTAACTCCTTCTTGAGTAAATTCACTAATCTGATCTCCTGCTTCACTAAATTCTTGCTTAATTCCTCGCCACATTTCAGACAACGTCGATATGATTCCTGAATCTTCTTCCGAACCAATACTGCTCTCAGTATCTGATATTCCTTCTTGATTATTCCCTGATGATTCATCACTTGACAGAACCGTATTGTTCTCTTCTTCTGGATTTCGGAGTTTGATCAAGAAGTGGACATTAGCGCCAACTCCACAACCAAAAATTCCGATAATTGTGCCCTGAGTAGTTGGATACAATTCACCAGGATAGAATTTGTCTGCTTCTAACTCATCGTGTGGGTGCATTTCATCAAACGGATCAGCTGCACCTACTGGGGCAGTTACGATGATAAACAAAATAGCGATTGCTAAGGAAGAGAGCAATGATTTGCCAGGATTTTCGCCTTCTGCCTTTTGACTAGAATACTCTACTGACAATAACCAGCCTAGAAATACCGAAATCAAAACAATAAGTTGTTCTTTGAATTGTGTTCCTTTGTTGGGCATAATTGCCATCATGATATAGGATAGAAGTAAAGTAAATCCGAATAGTGCTAAAATTCTAAATTTGGGCGGGATTTTTTCTCTCAACTCCAAAACTTTCTTTGACTTTTGAACCAAAAAATCTTGTTTTTCTATGGTAAACCAAGTCAGTATTCCAACTAATGCTGGGAACACAATATTCCAAATTATTCCAAAAATGTACGGGTACGGCGACCTAACAGCAGCCCAACCGAAGGTAAACACTACGGTTGTAGTGATTGGTATTGAGTATGGCTTGAAGTGGTTAGGTAATTTGTTGGTTAATTTTTGCAGACCACTGCGTAATTGTTTCCTAAATAGATACATTGCAACTGCAATTGCTACTAAATCAACCACCTCAACAATAGCAAATAAAAACACCCGGACAGGCTCTACCGCCCAATCATAGAAACTGCCTTCTTTTTGAGTTAACATACCAGCAACTAAGTCTGAATCGTCAAAAAACACGGGTTCATAGAATCTCTCAAACAGAAAATCTGCTACTGGACCTCTAACGCAAAATTGGATTATTGCGGCTATGTACACAAGGGGGAACCATGCCAATAGAACGGTGATAAAACAAATTGCAATAGCACCCTTCCATGAGGTAGATGACTTGTGGTCAAAAAATTCCTTGGTTTTTTGATGGTGAACTAAGTCATAAAGTCCAGATTTAATTTTTTTAATGCCTCGATTCATTACGGATTTAGGCGAACGCAGATTATCCTGCATGGCTAACAACAATTGAAGTTAATAAAAAAACTATTCGGGCCAGAAAAATCTACTTTTTTGCTAGATTTTGCGGTTTTTTTAGTTTACAAATTATGTCAATAAGGCGTAATTAGTTTCTATTTACGAGTAATCGCGAGTATGCTTAGAACTCCAGTGATTACCAGCATTAATTCGATTAGCACGTCAAAATGCCAGCCAGCAAGTATTGATATTGCCGCAATTGGTATTCCTATTTTGAGCAATTTTGGCCACGTAAGGATGCCTTTAGGGGTCTCGTCAAAATATGGCGAGCCGGGCATATAATCACTCATTTTGTGCCTTGAACGACAATTTCGACAAGTGCGCCAGCAGGTAGTGCAGCGGCGGCAAAAGCGGCTCTTGCAGGCTTAACTGATAGTTCACTAACCCATGCACCATAGACTTCATTCATCGCGGCAAAGTCATTGATATCATCCAATAAAATTTGAGCAAAACAGATGTTCTCGCGGGTCAATCCGGCGTTGTTGAGCAATGTGTCAATCTTATCTAATGCGCCTTTTGTTTGCGCTTTTACGCCGTCAAAATCAACGGCAATTTGGCCAGATAACCAAAACATGTCACCCGATTGTACGCCTGCTGAATAAGGCCCATACTTGGTAGCCCCTGGTAATTCGATTGCTTGCTTGTCCATGATTTGCCCTTGAGTAGGCAGGACTTCAACTTGACGAATCTCCGATGCATTGAGTAACATGAGCACTTTCGCAGTAGTATGCGGACATGTTGGGTTCTCGATCATCCTGCTCATGTTCGTTTGCTTGCACCCCTGCTACGTTGTTCTAACAACAATGATGTGATTATTGCCACTAAACGCAAGGAGGTTGAAGATCTAATTGAACAAGGTGACGGACATATTCCTCGCCGTCAAATTCACTGGGTTGAGCGTCCAGTGGGTGAGAAAAAGCGCCGAAAAGCGATTGCACGTTGGCGTTCAAGTCACAATTTCTTAGCTGAGTGCTGCACAACAGGCCAACCAATATCTCGAATTGTAGCAGTTGGAGCAGCGCTTGAATTACTGGCTTGGCGCTCACCTATTTTGAAAAAATCATTACGCAGCATCTCACATCGCTACTACATTTCTGATACCGAAGTAAATCACATCGCACACAATCTTGCCTTGAAATCGGCAACGCATGTTATCATACCCACTCATTGGGAGGAATCAATCGATGGTGGCTTTTTGCAGAATGCAAAATCAAAAGCAATCACAATACATCGCCTTGATGGCTTACATGGTCATGTACATTTACGACCGGGTATTCATGCAAATACGGTTAGTAATCCGCCAAAGGTATTGGTTAGGTTGCTCAAGGGTGATGGCATTCATGATGATAATGAGGTAATAGATATTCCAACTGAAACCTTTGATGGATTGGATGTAACCTATGCAAATGAAGATGAATATGACGGCGATGCTTGGTTACTTGATCGTGAATTAGCTAAACATGATGGCGTAATTACACAATCTGTAACTTTGGCTAGTGAAGCGGTATTACTTGGTACTCCAGCATTGCTAATCAGTAAAGCGCAGCGTGGTTTTCTTAATCGATTACAAGACGATGGGTATCCATTGTTTCACTGGCAGCAATCGTGTGAAGGAGATGAATGGAAGAATATGTTAGCACAATTTTTAGCGGGCATGCACCTAACAGATGCGATAGTAACCGAGTCATGGCCAGATGCGCGTAGTCAACTGGCAGAATTTCTTTCAATGAAACTCATTGATTGAACCAATTTCTGATAATCT
>WTIT01000121.1:0-3332 GCA_011526375.1 Methanobacteriota archaeon | reverse complement strand
GGTAGCGCCCAGTAACCTGCCATTGGGGGGAATTTACGCTGAATTAACAGGATTTCCTCGCCTCTTTGTACTGCGGCATCTACTGCGAGTGCCGGATTAAGCCAGCCGTTACACTCATCACAGGTAACCATGTTATTCACCATATCTGCGCTTTCGGTCTTGGAAGGTTTTCACCGCTTTCAACAGGTCTTTTTTCTGGAATGAAGGCCAATAAACATCGGTAAAGTACAATTCAGAGTAAGCCATTTGCCACAATAAGAAATTGGAAATACGCTCTTCACCACTAGTTCGAATAACCAAATCTGGGTCGGGCATTTCTCCGGTATATAGGCGACTAGATACCGCTTTTTCATCTATGGATTCTAGCGGTAAATCGCCTGCTGCATGTTCAGCAGCAATCGATTGAATGGCATTTAACATCTCTTCTCTGCTACCATAAGCAAGACAGACAGTGAAGACATATTTATTGTAATCAGCGGTTCTTGATTCGGCATAATCGATAGCCTCGTTAACATCTTCCGGCAGTAGTTCTCGACGACCAATAATTTGGACTTTAACCTCGTTGGCGTGAATTCTCTCATCATCGGCAATGTCGCGCAATCCTTCAATGTATAACTTGAACAGAAGATCTAGTTCTTCCTGCGGACGATTGAGGTTTTCAGTTGATAAAGCGTAAACAGTGAACCAAGGAATCTCTAATTCAAGTACCCAATCAAGCACTGTTTCGAGTTTCTGCTTACCTATTCGGTGTCCTAGACCGGTGGCTAGTTTACTCTTCCAAGCAAATCGTCGATTACCGTCCATAATTATGGCCAGATGGGCAACTTTGACTGGGTGCTCAGTAACCTCTCGAAGGAGTTTTGACTCAACCGCTTGGCCGAGCACATCACCCATTCGCTCAGAGATTCCCATGTCTGCCCCGATTAAGGGAAGTCGGTTTAGTGTATGATTCCATCCCTTGGGGAATTTTATTGAACAACAACGATTTCTGCATACATGTCATTGTGATAACTACAATAATACATGAATGAACCAGAATTATTGAATTGCCATGACCAAGAATCTCCACTAATAGAGATTTTACCAGAATCAAAATGTGAATCATTACTCGTCACACTGTGGAGGACAGAATCATTGTTAGTCCAAACCACTGTATCATGAAGGCTAATCTCAAGATATACAGTTTGATATTTCATATTTGTAATTTCGATATAGTGAGTTATTCCAACATATTCGCATTGACCATTATTGCATACGTAACCTTCGCCACAAACAATTCCACATGCTCCACAGTTGTTAGCATCACTACCACAATCTACACAGTCTCCATTACAATCTGTTAGGCCTTGTTCGCATACGCATTGACCGTTTTCATCAACGACTTGACCTTGTGGACAAGAAATAGGAGTGCCAACACAAACTCCGTCGCTATAGACATCGCCTGCGGTGGCAGGATCGCCATCATCACATGCAGTGCCATCTGGCGGTGGTTGACAAGTACCCTCACCATCACACGTGTAGCCTTGGGGACAGGAAACTCCATCGCAAGGATTTTCTTCATATTCGCAGGTCGAAGAGCACCCATCACCATCTTGTGTATTGCCATCATCACACTGTTCGTTTTCATCGACAACTGCGTCACCACATGTCGGCTCAGGTTCTAACTCGCAGGTCGAAGAGCACCCATCACCATCTTGTGTATTGCCATCATCACATTGTTCGTTTTCATCAACTAGTGCATCTCCACATGTGGGTTGCGGCTCAATTTGGCAGATCGAGGAGCATCCATCCCCATCTTCTGTGTTGCCATCATCACAAGATTCACCAGAGTCTACGTCAAGTAGAGCATCTCCACATACTGGAGTAGGGTCATCAAGTTGAAGTATTGAGTTCAAACCAATATTTGCCGCATCTTCACACCCAGTTTGATTATTATTAGAATGCTCAACCAATCTAATCATACTACCATTTTCAACCAGTATTTTGTATGGACTCACATAGTTTTCCGCCTTACCATCTTCGAACAAATAGTTGTGAATATTGGTAATAGTAACTACTCCCGCAGAATCTTCGTATATTGCGGACCAAACGTAAATAATCTCACCTTCTCGATTTTCTGAAATTGAATTTCTTAGAGTTTCGACATATGTAAGAGCACTTGCGTCCCACTCAGGCCATGCAATTATCAAACCACACTTAGCATTATCAATTCCGCCATTTGTTAACTCGGTGTTATTTAGATCGGTAATTTCCCAAGCCATTGGTACTGTATAGTTCCTCAATTCCTCATCGGTATTATTGTTGGTTTCATTAGATTGATTTTCATCTAGTTTGCAAACAGGGGCTCCTGCACAGTTAGGGTCATCACAATCAAACAAACCATCCCGATCATTGTCAGCCCCATCATTACATTCACCAACATCATCTCCTTCGAACAAAATTTCTTCTTGGATTTGTTCGGAGTCATCAACTTTTTCATCTTCATTTTCGTCATCTCCAATACAGCCAGAAAGTGGCATAAGGAGAATTATGACGAACATCAAAATCACACTTACTCTCAATTCCATTGTACTACCCTTAATCGTACAGATAAATTAATTATAGGTAGGATGAAAGAATAATCAATATCTTTCATTTAGATAATTCCATGCGTGTCGTGAGTTTAGTACCGTCATTAACTCAGACGCTTTTTGACTTGGGACTGACTACCGAAGAAGTAGTAGGACGCACACCTTGGTGTATTCACCCGAAAGAAAAAGTTGAACAAGTGATGGTAATTGGTGGAACAAAAACTCCGAACCTCAATAAAATTCGTAGTCTGAATCCAGAACTAATCGTTATGGATAAGGAAGAGAATCCGCTTAAAATTTATCAAACATTGGCAAATGAAGGTTACACAATTTTCGTTAGTGAAGTTGAATCAGCGCAGGATGTGCCCAAAATGCTGCGAGAGTTAGGCAAGGCCTGTGATCGTGAATCCGCTGGTGAGCAATTAGCACTACTCTGCGAAGATTCTCTTGACCAAATATCAAACGTCGGTAATGGGCTTAGAACCGTGCCACTAATTTGGTATGAGCCCTTGATGGCAGTAGGCCCAAACAAGTATGCCGGTGCGATTTTATCCTTGGTTGGTTTTGACGTAATTGACACTCATCCCGATGGTAACGGCTACCCTGAAGTCTCAATTGAAGATTTCATTAAGCATGATGTTGAACTGATTTTGCTAACTAGTGAACCTCACGAATTTACTCTTGATGAGGGCAATGGTATTGCGGCTAATATTGTCAATGCTGGTGGCAAGGCGCCATTGGTCAAACTGATTGACGGTGAAG
>WTIT01000020.1 GCA_011526375.1 Methanobacteriota archaeon | reverse complement strand
TAATTTGCGATTTAAAATCTATAAATTGAAAATTAGTGATTCATACACGAAACAAACAACAAACAAATAATAATTATTAATTATTTCAATACATTATACAAGTGTTGGCTATCTAAATAGTCTTGTACTGATGGTATCGTATGTGCACCATCATAATCATTCAATAATAGTCCGTATACTTTTCTACGACTATTGCCGATTTCAATGGATGGTTTTAAGTTTGCTGGTTGTTCTAATAATTGTAATAATAAATCATTCACAATTTTTAATGGCCACTTTCTAGGTGCATTCTTAGTTTTTATTCGTGCACTGGCTTGAAACCTTGAAAGATCATCTGCCAATTGCATATTTTTACTTTCTTTTACTATTTCATGAATACCCCAAAAATAAAATTTATGTTCTACTGCTAACGTAGCTAAGTGTCGAACTAAAAATTGTAAATCTAAACGATATAATCGTGGTGCCTTTGTACGAATCGCTGCAGCTGCTGCAGGATTATCATTATAAATCGTTACACATTTATTTTTTAATTGTGGTAATAATAATATTATTCCAGTTAATGATAAAATTAATTCTAACACATCAATTTCAATTTTTCTATATTTTTTAACTTCATATAAAATTGTATCAGACCATTCAAACTGATATGACCATACAATATTATTTTTATTATCCATAACAAAACCTCCTCCTCCTACAGTTGAGGTGGCGTCTGAATATAAATGAAAGTCCCCATCAAAAGGACGTTTTAAAATTAAATCAAATGATGTACAACATAATTCTGGCTTTGATAAAATATTTTTCCACCATTTTAAATCTTCCAATACAAAAGAAGATAGAGGAATTGGCTCATCATATCTCCATTTTGGTAAGTGTAATACTGCTTCTAATCGTCGAACAAAAGCTTTTCCTGGGTATACCACCAAACTTGTATTTTGGAGTCTCCCAGTAAGTTGTTCTAAAAATTTTTTATCAGATTTTTTATTTTTTAATAATTTTTCAATCATTTCAAGTAAAATTAAACGTTTATTTTCTGGTAAGCCTACAACCCGTAATATGGTGTTATAGAGCCAACCTAAAATTTCTCTCTTTGTCCATGGATATTTACATTTGTCAACGTTGGTAGGAATACCTAATTCTTCAAATGTATTAAACACATTACGAAATAATTCCCATGCCCCTTTTTGTGTAGGACATGCTGCAAAAAAATCATCAATATAATGACGCAACTGTTGCATGCCATTATAAAATGAATTTTTCTTATCTTTTTTAACACATATATATTCAACAGCATCTGCAAATATAGTATAGATGCGAGGTGAACTAGAACATCCCATTTGAAGACTGCGAAAAACCCAAAGTTTTTCTGCCCATTTTAAGCCCATGTATTTCCAATCTTTTGATGCGATCGGTACACGGTAATATGCATCTTTTGCATCAATTAAAAATAAAAATGCTCCTAAACCAGCATTATTTACTAAATTAACTACTTCTCTAAATCGTATATATTGTACTGTCTTCATATACTCACATAATAAATCATTAACTGAGTATAAAAAAGGATATTTTTTATGTGACAAATGTACCACTGGACGATATGTCCCATTTGGTTTTGGTACTACAAATATTGGTGCTAAAACTAAATTTCCAAATGGAAATTTATAATTTAAATCAAATGGTCCAGCAATAAACTTTTTTGTGTGCCCTTTTAAAATCCAATCAGTAACACCCTGTTTTTCTGGTACTGTCAAAGGAATAAACCCTGACGTACTAGAAATATCTTTTTCATCTACTTCCTTAGTTTCATCCCTTCCAATAGGAAAACCGTCCGTTATTCCATTAATTACATAATTATATTGTTTAAAACCGACTAATTTGTCTTTCCAAACATTTAGCGGAAATCTTTCATTTAAAACAGTTAATTTTGGGTTAGGGGGTAACTCCCGTAATTTACCAACATAATGTCTCTAATTAAAATATTTTAGTATCAATACCAAAGGCATAGTTAACATTTTTTACTTTCGTACAAAATAAAAATATTTAAAAATTATTCAATTCACAGAAAAGAAAAAACAAAATACAGAAAGGAAAGTTTGAAAGCACTCAGAAAGAAAACAAAAAATAAAAACAAACAAAAACAAACAAAAAAATAACAATTTGAAAATACACGCATTTAAAACGTATTTTCATTAAAGCTTTTTATAAATCTTATTCAACATATATATTCTGGTGTTTATCGTCGTGGTCTGCCCCCACGTCGATTCCCACGATAATTTCTGTTATTATTATAATTATTGTTATGATTATGATTATAATCATGATTATAATCAGTATTATTTCCACGTTGGTCATAATTCGATTGACCATAATTATTATAACCATCATTTTGATTACGATTATGATCAACTTGTT
>WTIT01000002.1 GCA_011526375.1 Methanobacteriota archaeon | reverse complement strand
ATAACGCTAACCCGCAACGCGCTGGCTCGTTCGCTAAGCGTTCAGGCGCGCGTCAGTCATCGAATGTTTTCGCGAAAGCGGGCGGTCGACCGCAAAATGGGCCTCCTGACGCGCCCGCCCTACCACAACGGCGATTCGGAGGACTACCGCGTCGATTTCTCCAACGCGGCGCTGTACCTCGGTGGGTTGCAGACCGTGTTCACCGTCTGCGTCTGCGCGATCGTCTCGGTGCTCGCCTGCTGGCTGGTGCCCGCGGGCGGGGTCTCGGCCGTGCGCACCCTCGCGCTGTGCTCCTTCTTCGGTGCGGCGTTGATGTACAAGCCGTTGCGCATAGGCCGCGCCCACGGCGTGACGGTCGTCTTCGAGTCGCTGCAGATCGGCGTCCCGCTCTACCTGACGACGCAGGTCATCGAGCAATTGATCCACACGTGCGCGAGCACCACGGACGCGTCGGCGCCCAGCTGGCGCCGCGTCGTGTTCCACATCGCCCAGCTCGTGCTCATGATCTCTGGCTTCCTTCGCGCACGAAGACCGATGGCGGATACGGATGTAGACTTTATCCTCACCGTCGCCACGCTGCTCGTGATCGCCCTGCTGCCGCCGCCCTCGATCGCCTTTGTCGGACCACTCTGTCAATCCGTGGGGCTGTGGGAGGCCGCCGACCGCCTCGTGCGGGCGTTCGCGTTTGCCGTGGTCTACTCGGTCAACGTCTACTCTTTGACGTCGAGCCACGGCATCTACGTGTCCGAAACGCAGGTCGTGGTCACGCGCAGCGCGTCGGCGTCTCTTTGGGTGTTAGGCTCGCACGTGATTTGGTTGCCGTTCGCCGTTGCACAATGCGTCGTCATCATCTACGCGCGCGTCCACCACGGTGACCGGGGCGAAAAGGGATGCCTCAGCGGGACGCGGAAGCCGAACGAGTACGCGGCCGTCGAGACCGCCTCGTCCGCGGACGACGACGATGGCGGCGAGGTCAACATGGAGCCCGCGCAGCCGCCACCACCGCTGCTGAGCGACCCCGTCGCCGAGCAAACGCGCATGCTCGCCGAGCCGCAACTGTACACCCCCATTGACGCGGAGCTGCTCACCGGCCCACTCGTCGCGCCGGTGCCGGTGCCGGCGCCAGTGCCGCCGCCAGCGCCGCCGCCAGCGCCGCCGCCGTCCACGACGCGCCCGCAGACGCCAAACGAAGACATTCCGCCGCGTGGTCCCAGGAGTTTTCAGCTCGTCAGCGGTCTGCCGCAGAACGACACCGCGCCGCTCGCCGCCGCCGCTACTGCGACCTCGGAGGCCGATTGGCAGGACCGCGCCGCCGAGATCGCCGAGCGCATGCGCGCGACCGAGGCCGCGGACGAGGGGATGGTGTAATCGTGTTCGTCATGCCGTTTGTGCAAACACATTCTTGAATGAAACAAACAAAAAAAAATTCTCACTCGCTCCTCCAAAATCCCGCCTACGATTACGTCACTCATGCAGTCCGTGCGCGCGCAAGCGCGCGCACGATCTTCGGTTTTCTCTAATGCGGAAAGCGAAGCTCCACGAAGCTGGTGGCCGTGCAGCAGATCGGACAGGTCGTGAGGGAGTTGCAGCACGGGCCGCAGCCGATCACGTGGCCACAGGCCGTCGCGACGTGCGTGCACGGCGCGTCGAAGCACACAACGCACTCGTGCTTGGGTGCCAGGCGCGACGTCGCGGCGTTGGGCTCGTGCGCGCGGAGGCGCGCACGGATCCGGCCGCAGAAGAGGGCAGCGTGCTCGCGAAGGAGCGTGCGATTCTCCGCTTCGAAGGCGTCCAGCGAGGCGTTTTGGCTGGAGATGGTGTCAAGCTTGGCCTGGAAGTCCGCCTCTGCCGCGCGCAGCTTGGCGCCGTGCGCTTCCTGCTCCGCCTGCAACGCGGCCGCGTGCTTGTCCGCCGCCTCCTTGAGCGCCCTCCGATTCGATTCGTCGACGGCCTCGCGCTGCCGTTGGCGTACACGGGCCATGTGACGAGAGTTTGCCCAAAAGGTTGCGCACTGGACGTCCCACTGCTGACGCTCGCGCACGCGCGCGTTGACATAGTCTTGCCCGCCGAACGCCAGCCACGCCGAGTGCGCTCCAGCCGCCCAGCCTGTGCCCGTGTCCCACTGCATCTTCGAATCAGCGCGCACTCGCAGGAGCTCCTTGTTGTAGTCGCGACGCCACTGATCGTGCGACGTGACGGCCTCGATCGCCACCGATGCGGCCGGCTCCGAAGGCACCGTTGGCGGCGAGGCGGGCGAGAGCAACGGCGGCAGCGACTCGGGCGACGAGGGCGGCGGAAGCGGCGGCGGCGGCGACTTGGGCGGCGGCGACGGCGCGGACGATGCCACCACATCGGCCGCCTGCTCCGCCGCGCGCCGCGCCGCGCGCTTCTGCTCCTGCGCCCCCGCGCGCCACAGCCGAAAGCC
>WTIT01000034.1:1208-9796 GCA_011526375.1 Methanobacteriota archaeon | reverse complement strand
TGGCGGGCGATGCAGGATTCGAACCCACGTCTCCGGCTCCGAAGGCCGGAAGGATATCCAGACTACCCTAATCGCCCGTATTTAGTCCGACAAACAACTCCTTCTTGAAGAAGTATGTTCAACCAAGCAAACTAATGTGTGAGCAACAAAATCAACCCGTTGATTGAATAACGAATTAGTCATCATACCGACATGGCCCGCAGATTACCTTGTATCAGTAGGGCTTGCTCTGCATGTTGTCGTGAAACTACTATGCCGGTCACTAAGGCGGAGGCAGCCTTACTTTCAAGGCGAACTGGAATGCCGGTTGAGACTTTTACCTGGAATAACAAAGGCATTCTAACACTGATGAATAATGACACAACCAAAGCTTGTATGTTTTTGCTGACCGATTCTGCTGATAAATTCGCTGAAGGCATATGTTCAGTATACGACATTAGACCGAAAGGTTGCCAAATGTATCCTACTGTATTGAACGAACACGACAGCGCAATTATTGACGATGGTTGCCCATATGGAAAGGAATTTCCAACACCCACTGAAGAAGATTCAATCACCTTGCTTAATCTTGAGGAGCGATTGTTGCAAGGAGAATAAGCCGTGCTAAACTAGCATGCACATGTTCATGCCAATGGCCAATTATTTTCGCACCACTGTGACTCATCATACTAACAAATTCATTCCAATCTCCGTGCATTAATTGAATATCAATATCGCTTTCATCTGGCTTAATTGGTATAATTAGCACTAATTTTGCCTCATCTGAAACTACTTTGCGCATGCTATCTATGGTATTGCTAATCAACTCAAAATGGGCATGTGTGCCGTGAGAATTACGCTCATATGGCGGGTCTAATACTACGCCAGATATTTTGCCGTGCCACTTTGTTGGAATTGAATCTTCGAGGTTACATGCATCTCCAATCATTATTTGGTACTCAGATTCAGCAGAACTATTCTCCAAGGCCCACTCGATATTTTGCTTGGCACCAGTGATCATTTCGTTGTCCATGTCAATAGCAATACAATTCCTCCCCATGGTAATCGCTTCCATGGCAAAACCTCCAGTGCCGGTCATAGGGTCGAGAACAGCATACTCATCTATTGGCCCACAAGCAAGATTTACCGCAAGTCTGGCAAGTCTTGGGTCGAGGCTTATCGGTCTAAAGAATGGCCTTTCAGTTGCTCGACGGGGCGCAGTACCGATTGAATCATCAAAGTCACCTATCAACCATCCACAGGCAAGAATATTCGAATCGCCATCGGCAATTAGACCAATCTCATATTCTGGATTGGAGAGATCAACTGAATAGCCATGAGACACCGCAAGTCCACCTATTTCACCGGCTAATGATTGGGTCGACAGTCCGTCAATTCTACCAGCGATGCGCAGGTATCGAACTGCAAGTGAGCCTCGCTTAGGCATCCGTTCGAGGAAACTTGATACGGTCTTCATGAATTCATCAATATCATCATTGGCAAAATCCATGTATTGAACATCATGCAAGAAGCACTGAATGCCACTTGAACAAGAAAGCGTTGATTGTAACTTAGCAATTGATTGCTCGCCAGCCAAAATAAATCTCGAACTCAAGTTATCCAAGTTACTATCTGGCAATAGTGCCGCAAGTTCAGCTTGAGCAAGAGGAATATTCCATCCCCTAAGGCAAGCCAAAGTTTGCGCCATGCAACAACTAAACGATTCTAGTTATTGACAAAATCGGATGCAAATATTAACACGCTTGCGCCTTTAGACCAAACCATGGGCTGTAACCTGCGTGATTTAGCACAACCCGAAACGCTCGAGTTGAATTCTTTGTCCGGGCAAAGAATTGGCGTTGATGCCTTTCTAACCGCCTTCCAATTTCTCACTACCATTAGAGATCGCTCACCCGAAGGTGATGGCGGGCCGCTAAAATCTAGCAACGGCAAGGTTGTTTCTCATTTGATGGGATTTCTAAACCGCACCACAACACTACTAGCCGCTGGAATCAAGCCAGTATTCATTTTCGATGGTAAGGCACCAGAGCTCAAGGCTGACGAAATAGCCATGCGAAAAGCCCGGCGTGAAGAGGCAAGAGCCATTCATCAACAGGCCTTGGAGGCAGGAGATTTTGCTTTGGCTCAAAAAATGGCTCAGCGCATCATCTCCTACACGCCAGAAATGGTCGAAGAGACCAAACAACTACTCGATTTACTCGGCGTGCCGTGGGTCGATGCCAAGGCAGAAGGTGAAGGCCAAGGTGCAGTAATGGCGGCACTTGGCCAACTTGATGCTGTAGCCACTCAAGACTGGGATGCTCTGCTCTATGGCACTCCAGTTTTGATAAGAAACATGATGACTGCCGGCAATAAATCCCATGGCAGAGTGGTTAAGGCACAGAAAATTATTCTCGATGATTTACTCGCTGAACATGAACTTACTAGAGAGCAACTAATTGATTTAGCAATAATGATCGGTACTGACTTCCATCCAGGTATCAAAGGCATTGGTCCAAAGACCGGAATTAAACTGATCAAACAATTCGGCAATATTGAGACAATATGCGAAGAAAAAGGCAAGGAAGTACCAGAGAGGCTCGACGAGATCCGCGAAATTTTCCACAATCATCCGTCAAACGAGGTGCCAAATGAGGAATTACAAATGGGACAAGTTGACTTAGATGGCCTCAAACAGTTTTTGCAAGTAGACCGGCAGTTTAGTCAGCGTCGTATGGATAATGCCATTGACAAACTAAAGGAAGCAGGCTTGGTCAGAGAAAGTGGTCAAACCAGTCTATTTTCGTTTTAGTAAAAGCGCAACGGGCTTGCTAATACGTCAACTCCATTGTACTTTGTAACCAATCCCCTAGCGATGGATTGTTTATCATTCAAGGCCTCAGTAATCGTATTGACTGGGGCACAGGGAATACCAGTAAGCAACTCCTCTAATTCTGCCCTAGAATACTCTGCAACAATTTCTGCAAGCATTGATTCAATAACTTCTCGCTCGGCAATTCTACCAGCATTGGTCTGCCATTCATCCTTATTTCCGATATTCAATAGAGTGCACAAGTTCGCCCACTGAGTATCTGAGCCAACCCCGATAACGAACCAACCATCATTTGCTTCAAAGGCCCTATATGGTACTAGGTTAGGATGGGCAGAGCCCATTCTTCGTGGGTCCTTACCACTGGCTAATGCATTGTGAGCTTGATTGACTAAAGCTGCGATTGCACTATCCCAAAGCGAGATGTCAATGTTCTTTGCTTCACCAGTTTTCATCTTGTGAATTAGTGCAGCCAAAATCGCGTTACTGGCATTGAGTCCAGTGATCACATCAATCCACGCAACTCCAACTTTAGCAGGTGGCCCTTCAGGCTCTCCAGTAATGCTCATGATTCCACTACGAGCCTGTAGTGCAACATCATAGCCTGGCTCACTGCTTCTAGGCCCGTCTTTTCCATATGCTGAAATTGAACAAAGAATCACATCATCAGATATTTTACCAACAATTCGCTCAAGCGTGCCTGGTTTGAAATTTTCAACAACTACATCAGCGTCTTTGATTAGTTCGAGTAAATCATCAGTTTGCTGTTTCAAATCCATAGTTATGATTTCTTTGCCACGATTACAGGCAAGAAAGTATGCTGCCACTTCTTTTCCGTCAAAGCCGATGGTAAATGGCGGTCCCCATTTTCTAGTATCATCGCCCCATGGTGCTTCGACTTTGATTACCTCTGCACCCAAGTCGGCCAACATTTGTGTACACAATGGACCTGCAAGGATTCTTGACAAATCTACTATTTTGACTCCGTCCAATATGCCGTTCATGACTAACCGAAGTGGCTTAGGTCGATTAAAGCGCTGTTTTTCGATGGTAGATTAGATAGTCTGTTTCTGTATCAAATTCGGTCCAGTTATCATCGAGATATGATTGCCAATCACCGGTAAAAATTACCCAGTCGATATCAGAATCTTCCAGTATGTGACTCCAATTATACTGATAATCGGCCCAATAACCGGTTATTTCTCTGTCATGGTCAGGATCGACTGTAATCTGCAAAGTGTACAATCTGTGCATGGCGTGGTATGGCTCTGAAACATAGAGGATATTATCACCGTCTTCGACCTCATTAGAGATTTCCTCACCGACATACTCCATTCCTTTGGTTGTGTTTAGCATAGTTGAATTGAGGAATAGAATCAAAATTATGGCGTAAATCATTGCGTTACGCGATGGATTTTCAGCGAAGGTAATTTTCTCGGTTTTTGAGCGAGTCAGGAATGACCACCAAAGAGGCACAATTAGCACCGTCATGTAACGGAAGATGTAGCTAAATTGGTCTGCCGCCAAACTTGCACTTATGCCGAGTGACGATTTTTCGACCTCAAGCAGCATTACAATGTAAGCGACTAAACCAACAAATCCAACTTGCGTCAGTAGTAGCAATAAATTAGATTCCGGAGATTCACTATCACTCTGGGAACTAAAGAATAACGTTGCAACGAAGACATAGATGAAACCACCAACGAATAGTGTTCGAACGATGAAATATGCTGTGTCCAACGAGACTTCTTCCCCACGCAGTACAGTCGCCAAGAATGCCGCAACCACACATACACCAAACACTACAGGTAAGGGAAGTGGTTTAATTTCAATCTGCTTTATTGCAATATATGCGGCTGGGCTGAAAATTACGATGGCATAAGCCGGGTTTAACCCCTTGAGCGATAGTATTGCCATTACGGAGAAAAACGATATTCCAGCCCACAATGTCGGACGCTTCTTACGGAATATTTGCAATAAACCAAACACCGCTAAAGTTGCCAACAACAAGACAATATTTTCCTGATATAGTCTGCCGCTGGCCCTAATCAATGGACTGTAAATTGAACATATTGCGGTCAATGCTATTGCATTTTCTTGGCTAGAGATCTTACTCGTACACCAGTAAACTGTGGCCAAGCAGCCGAATGAAATGGCCAACGAAAGGATGTGTAGTGATGCTAATGTGCTACCAAAAATAGCAATCCACAAGCCAATTATTGCATGCCATACTTGCCACCGGTCATCGGCTTTGACTTCTTCTGGAGTCGAGTACTCGCTACCCTCAGTTCTGACTTCGCCCCAGTCTAGACTTGCTTCACCATCAGCCAAGTCATCAGTTACGTAGTTGAGATGGATATGTGCATCTAATCCAAGCGGCATTACCGCTGCCGATGCTACATGGAAAAAAATCCCGACAAAGAGGATGCCTAGCCATATCCTCTTGTCTTCCATGGACTAATCAGAGGATGCCCAGTTTTGAGCATTGTCGCATCAAGTCGTGAAAACCGTCGATTTCATTATACCTTGCTTTCGCTGAACCTGACGGTAATAATTGTCGAATTTAGCCTCAGTTGTTCTTGTCGTTTTGGACTTGAACACGGACAGCTTGAGCAGCAGCCTTGCACTCTTGCATAGCTTTTCTTACTCTAGTTCCGGCAGCGGAGTTACCCTTGTCGTGCTTTGCAGCATCAACAAGAGCGGCGGTTAAATCGTCAATCATTGCTTGTACCATTGCTTCTACGGACATAAACCGCTCCCTGTCGATTCGGTCTTTATCTCTTGCCCCTACAAGGTAACAATAATGAAACCCCAACTTGAGACCAGTAATGCGGTTTTTAGCCAAATTTCCCACAAAATAACCTAATTTACTGTGATTTATGCAAAAATGAAAATTTAGAAGGGTTTGAAAGCCGAGTGCATCAGGACTATACACGGAGGGATGTCGAATTGGGATTCGAATCTGAGTTGAATCTTCCTGACCCAGATCCTGTTGCAACTCAAGAATGGGTTGATTCTATTCTTGCAGTTAGGAATCAGCTAGGTAATGAAGAGGCTCGAAGGCTGCTACTTGCCACGGTTAGAGCAGCAAAAGAAAACGGTGTTGATATTGACTTAGTTAACACACCATATGTCAACACAATCTCACCGAAAGCCCAAGGCGCTTACCCTGGAGACTTGGTGTTAGAAAAGCGCCTGCATGACGTAATTCGCTGGAATGCCATGATGATGGTTACTCGTGCTAACAAGTATTTTGACGGCATTGGCGGTCACATCTCAACTTACGCTTCAGCATCTCACGCATGGGAAATAGGCTTCAATCACTTCTTCCGCGGTAAAGACGGGGATGGCTCAGGCGACCACTTATACTGGCAAGGCCATGCTTCACCTGGTATCTACTCCCGAGCGTGGCTTGAAGGGCGACTAACCGATGAAAACATCGAATTATTCCGTCAAGAAGTTGGTGGCAAGGGATTGTCCTCCTACCCTCACCCAAGACTAATGCCAGACTTTTGGGAATTCCCTAGCGTCAGTATGGGCCTTGGCGGTATGACTGCTATTCACCAAGCAAGATTCAACAAATACCTCGAATCTAGAGGCTTGTGCAATACTACTGGTTCTCGTGTTTGGTACACTATGGGTGATGGTGAATCCGATGAGCCAGAATCGCTTTCTCAACTATCCCTCGCAGCAAGAGAAGGCTTAGACAACATCATCATGACCATGAATTGCAATCTACAACGATTGGACGGTCCGGTGAGAGGTAACTCGAAGATTGTTCAAGAATTAGAAGGGCGCTTCACCGGTTCAGGCTGGAACGTCATCAAGGTGCTATGGGGTAGTGGCTGGGACGATTTGTTTGCCAGTGACCCAAGTGGTGCATTGGTGGCTCGACTAGAATCCCTTGTTGATGGTGATGAGCAGAGAATCATGACCGCCGATGGAGCAACTATCCGCAAGGATTTGTTCAACACACCTGAACTAGCTGCATTGGTCAAGGATTACACCGATGAAGACCTAGAACACTTGTGCGAAGATGTTGGCGGTCACGACTTCGTCAAGTTACACGCAGCATACTCACAAGCGGTTGCCCACAAGGGACAACCAACTGTAGTCATCATCCGCACTATCAAAGGATACGGACTTGGGCCAGCATTCGCTGGTCGAAACACCACTCACCAAAAGAAGAAAGCTGACCTTGATGATATCAAGTTCATGCGTGATGATATGGGCCTCAAGTTCACCGATGAGGAACTAGAAAAGTATCCATATGTCATGCCAGCCGATGTTCCTGAATTAGTCGAATACGCTAAATCTCGTCGAGATCAATTGAACGGCTTTATGCCAAAACGTGTCCAACCAGCCATCGATATTACAACACCAGTGCCAGAAACCTATGCTGAATTCGATGACGGTACCAAAGGTAACATGCAGGTTTCTACCACTATGGCCTTTGTCAGACTACTTCGCTCGCTAATGAAGTCAGAAGCAGTAGGACCAAGAGTTGTGCCAATTATTCCAGACGAGGCGAGAACTTTCGGTATGGATCCACTATTCGCTGAGTTTGGAATCTATCATCCAGAAGGCCAATTGTACAAGCCAGTTGACCACAAAGTGCTGATGAAGTACAAGGAGTCTGCATCTGGGCAATTATTCGAAGAAGGTATCAATGAAGCCGGTGCAACATCAACTTTCATTGCCGCAGCAACCTCTTTTGCTACTCATGGTTGTATGACTGTACCATTCTACATCTTCTACTCAATGTTCGGTTTCCAAAGAGTTGCTGACCTAATTTGGTCTGCTGCAGACCAGCGTGCCAGAGGTTTCCTCATCGGTGCAACATCAGGAAGAACTACCCTCAACGGTGAAGGATTGCAACATCAAGATGGCCATTCACTACTGATGGCACATACCAACCCAGCAGTACGTGCTTGGGACCCAGCCTTTGCTTACGAACTGGCAACTATCATCCAATTTGGTATCAAAGAAATGGTTGAAGATGACAAAGATGTAATCCACTACATTGCAGTTTACAACGAAAATTATCCAATGCCACCTAAGCCAAAATCGGTTGATGAAGGCATCATCAAGGGTCTTTACATGCTTAGAGGTGCACCAAAGGGTGACGGCCCAGTAGTACGCTTAATCGGCTCAGGACCAATCATGATTCAAGTCTTGGATGCAGTTGAGAAGCTGGAAGAATTTGGTGTTAGAAGCGAAATTTGGTCAGCTACCTCATACGGTGAACTACGTCGAGACGGTCTAGAAGTCGACCGCTGGAACCGCCTAAACCCAGACAAAGCGGCTAAACAAACCTGGGTTGAAACTCAACTTGGTAACTCCAAAACACCAATTATTGCTGTATCAGATAATATGGCAGCAGTGCCAGATATGGTTAGAAAGTGGATGCCAGAGAACTACGAAGTCTTGGGTACCGATGGTTTTGGTCGCTCAGATACTAGAGAGGCTCTACGCCGGTTCTTCGAAATCGATGGTGTAGCAGTTGCCTTAGCAGCACTTTCCCAGTTGGTCAGAAAAGGTGACATCGATGCCAAAGTCTACCAAAAGGCGGTCAAGAAGTTCGGGGTTTCAAACGAGCGAACCGACATTACTGAACTGTGATTTAGCGACGCGCTAAATAAACAGAACCTGTAGCGCCAATCATGGATATACGCCTAGTGCTAGTAACTCATCCAAGCAAGGAACATGCTGAAAGGATCACTAGAGGCGTGATCGATGCGAAATTAGCGGCTTGTGTATTAGTTACTGATGTCAAGTC
>WTIT01000034.1:0-1108 GCA_011526375.1 Methanobacteriota archaeon | reverse complement strand
AGTCGAAGAGAGTGATGCTTGATGATGAGTTACTGGTTTTGTGATAATTCTCTGCGCCGGAAAATGCGTAAGTAGAGGGGTACTAGATTAGCTACACAGTAATCTCACGTACCCCTAAACTTGGGGGTATGGTGTAATGGATAGCATAGGGGCCTTCGAAGCCTTAGATCTCGGTTCGACTCCGGGTACCCTCGCCATTTTCTGTGTGATGAGGGAGTAATATGAATAACAAAGAAAAATATGAGAAGATAAAACAAGAAATCAGACAAACAGGTGGCAGATGCAATCATGGGTCAATGCTAATTTTTGGCAAAAATGGTTCTGTATGGAACTTTAATGTTGACGAGGAAAAATTACTCAACGATGTTGATAACTATCATACAGTAATCTCCAAGATAGTTGGAACAGAAGTAAATCTGGTAGGACTTTCTAAGGTTCCTGACGTTTCAATCAAAGAAATAGCCGGAGTAAAGTTAGCCATGGGCATTGACTATCCGGGATGTATTGTGACCGCCATTGGTGGAGAAAATAAGTTTGACAAGTTTGAGAACTTGGTTAAACTTTTGATTGAGGATGACAAAATTTGGGTTGATATATTCATTAATTCCAAAATGGAAGAACATTGGAATGATGCTGGGTATAGTAAATACAGGACTTTCGAATCAATGTTTAATGAATGGCAATTGTATCAAAAATTAACTAAATTAAGAATTGAAAATGGTATCCAAGATCCAGAAGTTGCCCCGTTTTTGTTTTATCATGATTATCTTGAAGTGGATGTATGTGACGAATCATGGCAACATTTGTTTAACCTCATTGCGAAACATAATCTCAAGATGAATGGTAATGAAATCATTATCACAGCAAACCAGATAGAATTGAAAATCAACATTGACATGATGGCAGATTTGACACATTCAACTGATTCTAACAATAAACAAATTTCATCCTCAGTAATTTGTTGTGATTTGCCTAAACATATTCTTGCGATGATAACTTATCCGTCTGAAAAGTGGTTTACCGAGAATAACTATTGTTCTGTGGAGGATTGGGAATCTTGGCTACCTTTTGCAATTGAAGAATGTATCATCAACGAATTTACCTGGAC
>WTIT01000019.1:1237-2436 GCA_011526375.1 Methanobacteriota archaeon | reverse complement strand
GAATTCGATAATTTATGCCAAGCAGTTGATGCATGGCAGGGCTCTCACGATGCCGGTGCATTAGCACGTCGTGAAGCAGAAAAATTGGACATTGCATCGCCGGGTCGAGGATTTTCTACCGAAGTAGAAAAATTGGAGCGACGCCAAGCCCAGCAGGAAAAGGCATTGGCCGGCTTTGCCAAAAAAATCGAGAAGCAACAACTAATCGGTCACACTATCCAAAATAATTGGTCGCATGTCGAAAGCCTGCTTGCTCAAATTAACGAAGCAGTAGAGAAAAATGGCTGGAAAGAAACCCAAAAAATGGCGAAACAGATTCCTTGGATTGTGTCAATGAATCCTGCCGATCGCACCTTTACGACAATATTGCCAGATGACAATGGTGAGCCTAAAGGCATGCAAGCAATGCTTAGATTAGATGAAACTGTGCATCAAAACGCGCAGCATTTCTTTGAAACAGCTCGCAAGCAGAAGGCCAAGACCAAGGGTGCTACCGATGCTTTAGAGGAAACTAATGTCTATCTTAAGCGGGCAAGAAAGAAGGAAGTCAAGGCTAAGGAAAGTGGCCGGCTTAGCAAAGTTAAGCGTAGTAAGCGCTTGTGGTTTGAAAATCATCGTTGGTCAATGACTACTGGTGGACATTTGTTAGTTGGCGGCAAAGATGCCAAGGGTAATGACGCCATTGTCAAGAAGCATCTATCTGGCTCAGACATGTATCTTCACGCTGATATTCATGGTGCGCCAAGTTGTAGCCTGAGAGCCTCACAAGGCTTCGTTATCGATGAACACAGACCGGGGCATATCCCTGACGATATTCCAGTTTTCAAGTTAGTAGACAAACTTGGAGACGAGCGAATCAATGATGAGAAATTAACCGAGGCGGCAACTTTAGCGCTGTGTTGGAGTCGAGCATGGGCTAGTGGCGGAGGTCACGGAACAGTATTTGCCGTAAAGCCAGCTCAAGTATCCAAGACCGCACAAACTGGAGAGTATGTTGGCAAAGGTGCATTCATAGTTAGAGGGCAACGTCAGTGGTTTAGAGACTTAGATGTAAGGTTAGGTATTGGCATCATTGCGATTAACGGAGTCCCACTATTGATGAGTGGTGTGCCTGATATGATTCGCAGTATTTGTCCAAGGCACGCAATATTGAGTCCAGGGATTTCAAAGAAAGACAAACTTGCTAATCGAATTTACAA
>WTIT01000019.1:0-1137 GCA_011526375.1 Methanobacteriota archaeon | reverse complement strand
ATAGCGGGTTTCCAACCATTTTGAAGGCTTGTTAATGCTTCAATCAAGATTTTACTTCAACTTGCTCGGCATCTTCGACCAAAATGAATTCATATGCACCGGTTGCGCTATCGTAATCGATACTGGAGAATAGAACCTTCATTTGTTTATCTTCGAATGGATCGTGAAACCATGGCTGACCACCACGGAATATGCTAAGGATTTCCTTGTAATCACTCATTGACATGTTTCCTGTAACTGTGTAAATGGCAGATTCTGCACCTTCGTCAAGTAAATCATCACCCTCATTGCCCCTAATTACTGTACGTTGTAATCTTCGCTTAACGCTCATGTGAACATTACAATTAGCAATTTTGTGCCAATCCTTCCCGACGCTTGCTAAAAAGCACTCATTCGCTTCCATAATTGGTAGTAAATTGCCTAATGACAAATACTTGTTGGTTAATTTTCGAATTTAACCCACTCATCATCACTGCCGGCAGAGCGATACCAATTTTCTTCACCCTGTTTGTACCATTCATAACCCGAATCATCAGTCGAGGTTGCAACTGTTTCCTTAGTTGGCGCGGCTGATGTTTCATTGATTGGCGGAATTTCCTTACCTTCATTTTCGACAAGATTGGTCTGGTCATAACCAATTTCAGTTTCATCATAAGTCGCATTCTCAAATTTATCATCAAGCTCTGCTCTAATTCTTTCAAGCCTAATTCCTTGATGTGGACCTAACATACGAATCATCAGAGAATATTCACAACGTAGAGCGATTTGTTCAAGTTCCTCCCTTGATTTTGCTTGATAAAGTAATTCTTCATACTTAGCACAACGTCCGTTTCTAGTGGCAAAGCCAAATCCAATCCAAGCAAATAGTGGAACACCGCCAAAGATTCCGATTAAGTCCCAAGCACCTAGCCCAACAGCAGTCCCTGGAATTACAATTTCAAAACTGTCCACTGGTTTGTCACTCGCTGAAAGCGGGTTAGTTCCTAAGCGCTCTTCATCCGCATCGGTCCAACCATCGCCGTCATCATCTGAATCACCATTGTTACCGATACCGTCTCCATCAGTATCAATACATTCTTGCCCATTTTCTGGGAATGCATCTACTTCGTCAAGACAGCCATCAGCATCTAAATCACC
>WTIT01000039.1 GCA_011526375.1 Methanobacteriota archaeon | reverse complement strand
ACATAACGAATATTTATTAAAGTGTCATAAATATTCTACATGGCATTCGCGACGGGATATCTATCCAAGTTTATAATTAGTTTAATTAAATCAACAACATTGGTTAATTCAATTACAACAATTATTTTAGTCAAGATTTAAATTAAATAAATATTTATTTAATTTATTACAATAGCAAGTTTAGTTAGTAATTTTAGTAATAGTAATCATAGTACAATTACAATAACTAGTATATCAAACAATCAGTATTTATTTGTTAATTGAATTTAGAAATTTAGATTAATTAAAATATTTATTAACAATGACTGATAGACGAACACAACCAGATACAACAACAGAAAGACCAATTTCAAGGCAAGTACATAATGATTTATTTTTGGCAACATATTATGAAAGGAGTTGAACTGAACAATAAGAATTCGATCAATAACAAACACAAGAATTTAATCATTAATTATTAAATATTTCAATGTCATTAGATGTTATACTAAAGATGAATTATGTATGAACCACAGATGGAATATGAACAAGAATTAGAAAATGCAACAAAGAATTCAATATATGTTCGTGAATACATTGAACAGATAAGAAGACATGGTATATTATTAACAGAAAGAAATAGAAATAGAGATAACATTACAAGAGCAAGATATTTATGTTCTGTTTTGATTGAACCAGATCCCAACCATTTACAGTATACCCAACCACAACCAGAAATTGGTTCACAAACGGCTCACTGATTTATTCCAATTTCTGCAACTGGTCAGACAATAACTGGTCAACCACAATCACAGTAACAAGTTTCGATTACTCAACCTCCGCCTACTCAAATACCACACACCGGATCAACTGGTCAACCTTTATTTGGAGCAAGACCACAGACTGGTATCCAATCACAAACACAAACACAATTACAACAAAATTCAAACCAAATTGAAACCCAACAAGATACATCACAAGAATCAATTGAATTAGATCACAAATGAAACAAAGATTTATTTCAAGATCTACAACAACAACCTGATTTACAAATCAGGTACCAAAAGATCAGTCCAGACTATCACACAATACATAAAGATTTTAGAAATGTTTCATAAGTTACTGGTTGATAATTAACACAATCCAAATATGATTCAAGTGATGCAGTGCAGATGGACGAGAAACAAGAATAATGGACAAGAGACATCAACCAATAAGTATCAGTGGATGATTACATGAGAAATCGTGTAATCGCAACATATCTGCTGTGTACACCACAATCGAGCTGTAGTGGCATTCGTGCGTGTGGTATACAGTAATGTTTATTGTAAGATGAATATTTATGTTGATAGCATGGCGACCTTGATGTTTGCTATCTGACATAAATCAAGACAACAAGAAACAAGTGTAGACGGTGGTACAACACAAAGTAAAGATGTATTAATAAATGTTAATATTTATGATATTGGTACATTATTAACTAAAGGTGCAATAGGTGCAGATACAGGTGTAATATCAATATTTAATGACAAAGAAATTATTCAAGTGGTACAATATTAATAATAATAACAAGTATGATACAGTAGATAATACAACAATAACAATACTACATGATATTAATAACAATGATAATATTACATAATATTAATATAATATTAATTAATTGTTCCGTTTTAGTGATTTTACACACACTCTATTTATTACATGTTTGTTGAAACACCTTAGAGTGGCCGCCTAGTAACAAAGGTTACTAGGAAGGTTTAACCACGTGAAACCATTCAGCGTACACTTAGTTTAGTAACGAGAGTTATTAGATACAACTCTGTACAATGTTTGGTGTGGTGTTCTGAGTGATTAACAATTATTGTAGTAACTCTAGAATTGGGCAATGATTATATTTATATTATTTGTAATATTATTGATACAACAACCAATACAACAATAACACATATAATAACAATTGGATTTAATAAAACTGATATGTTTACAATAGAATTCGTTATTTATAATAAATTTATAATATACATACATAATAAATATTATTATATTTATGAAATAACTTGTAATTGAATAATTTCATTGATTAGAGATTTGATTTAGAGTTACATAAGGTAGCGAACCAGTCCAGCCTAACAACAACACAATACATCAAAACTCTGGATGGTTTAGAAATGGTTCAGAAGTGGTTAATAAATTATTGGTTAGTAATTAAAATAATGTAAATGTTTTAGATTTAGTTTAAGTATGTGGTACAACAGATGCAAATGATATAAGTTTAGCTTTTAAATAATTTATATTAAATTGGATAACTAGAATATTAATACAATGATGATAATTCTTCGAATCACATAGGATCATTAATAATATAATAATAATAATAACAGAACATGATGCAGCAGATGGTACAGCAGTTGGAATTAATAAAACTAATAGGATTATAGCTGAATTCGTTATTTATAATGGTAT
>WTIT01000059.1:4664-9987 GCA_011526375.1 Methanobacteriota archaeon | reverse complement strand
GGATATTCGCAAGACCCGTCGTCCTGAGTTGCCGTGGAGTCGAAGTTAGTCGCTGTTGAATCTGTACAACCTAGCACTGGTTCTGGCTCGTTGGTTCCGTTATTATTGTTGGAAGTATCTGATTCGGTAATTACAGTGAAAGTATGGCTTAGCGTAGATGTTGGACAGAAGTGCCACTGCGACTCATCTTCATCACTACAACCCAATATTACGGCATCAAAAGTTAGAGTGATGTCGGTGCCATTTGGAATGGTTTCATTGACCACTAACTGCCAAGACATATTGTAGGTAGACATCGGAGGCATCATGTAGAACCATTCTGTATAATCATACAGGCCCTCAACCAACGGATTATCTACAGTGCTGTTCACTCCAGGATATTGTATATCTTTGTCACATGTATTCGTAAGGTCAAGAGTAGCAAAATAGGTCTCATTAATGGCGAAATTATGGACAATTAAACAGTGGCTGTCATCAACGCGTGGCGGCGGCGCGGTTACCGCATCATGTTCGATGACAATTACCGAATTTGCCGGTATTGATGTTGTGGAAGATGAAATTACTGCGTCCCCAAACCTTACCAAATCACTATTGTCAAAGCCACCATAAGTGGCTGCTTGGCCTCGATTGAGGATTACTGACATCGTTTGTTGTTCATGCGTCATGTCGTATATTAACAAATCAGGGCTAGCGTAACGTGTTGAATATTCGCCCTGTTTTAGCGCAACGGAATCATATCTTAATTGGCCTAGTGCTGAAATGTTTTCAAACAAACCTGCCTCTCTGTGATTCCAGTTGTTTGAATTTCGATACATGTGTCGATTATCTGGATCTGCGCCGCCATATTCGCCATATTCATCACCGTAATACAACAGTGGCGCTCCTGGAGTTGTTAGTAACCAACCGTAGGCTTGTAGTACAGCTTGGTAGGTTTCATCGCCCCCAGGCTGGCCCGGTAAGCCCTGTTCTTGCCACTGATTGTAAGCATCGCCAGTGCCGCTATCTGCTCTACTGGCAAGACGAGGGACATCATGGCTGCCGACATATGGCACCATTACTGCACCGGGAACATATTGGTCTTGACTTCGATTAGTCCAGTAATCTAGGTGCTGATAATTCCTCATTCCTTGAGTAAACACGTTGTCCACAACTGCATGATAGAGAACGAAATCTGCTTGGCCATCAAGTGAATCTTCGCCGATGTATCGATTGATGGTATCGTATTGGAACTGATTATCTTCCAAATTATCACCAGACCAACCCATTGCAGTTTCGCCTTTGAGATAATAGTCAGTGCCAACAGTCTCAAATCGCTCGTTTATTCGAGTGGCTAGATTTGTCGCTGCTAAATCATCAACGTGCTTTACTGCATCAATTCTTGCACCGTCTAAGTCAAATTCTTCTAGCCACCACAGGGCATCTTCGATAAATTGTTCAGATGCTTCGCGAACCTTCCAATTGACATCAGGCATATAGGAAGTAAATTGGCAATCGAGACGGTGTTCGGTCCAGTCACAATTTGCCGTACCGCAGATACATCCTTGATTGAACCATTCTGGATTATCCTGATAGTAGGTGTGATCTTGGTGAACGTGATTTACCACATAGTCCATCATCACCCTAATGCCAACTGAATGAGCTGCATCTACCATCTCTTTCAATTGGTCTGCAGTACCTAACCTTGGGTCTACTTGCCTAGGCTCTACCGGCCAATAGCCGTGGAAAGCCGAGACATCATGAACTCCATCTGCTGCAATTCCTGTGCCTTGGGCATTGGTATTGAATGGAGTTAGCCAGAGTACGTTAACCCCTAAATCGGCAAAATATCCAGATTGGATTTTCTGGGTTACTCCCTCGATATCGCCGCCCATCCAATCAGCACCAGCAGCAGCACCGGTAGATTGGCCGTCATTGCTGGTATTGCCGTTGATGAAACGGTCGGTCATTATCATGTAAATTAGGGAATCTTCCCAGGTAAATTCGCTTTGCTCGCCAACCCAAAATGGCACCAAATGGTCGTATGCTTGGTTACCATTCAAATCATTAATTTCGAGTTTCAAAGTATGTTTACCGTCTGGTAATGTTGTTGTATCCAACGTCCAAGTCAGAGCAGTTGAATCCCAAGTGGCTGATTCTAATCCAACTGGGACTCCGTCGGGCAGTGCGCCACTGGTTCCTGGAAGGTAAGTGATTATCAAATCATCATTATCCAACTCACTAGCAAAATTTGGTCTTGATGAATTTTTGACTCTAACAACTGAATTCTCCACATCTCCGCAGTAGCCTCGATAAGGGTTGGTTGGATCGAAAATATATTCATCATCAACAATGAACTTGTAACAATAAATCCCTTCATCAAGGTCTAATCCAGCAGACCAAACCCCTGAGTCTTCAGTCAGTGTAGTAACTTCACTCCAATTCCATTCGCCAATCAGCTCCACTGTGGTTGCCGTTCCGCTCCAAGAAAATACTGTCTCACCCGTGCCGTAATTAATATCTGGGTTATCAGCAGATACTGGAATCATTGGTAACATCAAGACTGTGACAAATAATGCTGCAATTGTTAGTTGTTGCTTCATACTATCTACTCCTACTGGTTCGTGTTTTTGAACAAACTATTTGCCGTATTAACTAAATCGTCAATATGCTCACACAGGAAACTCTTGACAAAGTCATTTGCCGGGTTATGATACGCGTTGAGTGGTTCATCGTGCTGCTGTAGCACTCCTTTGTCTAGAATTGCGATGCGATCTGCTAGAGTCATTGCTTCGATTTGGTCGTGCGTGACATAGATTGTCGTTGTACCAAGTTCATCGTGCAGTTTGCGGATTTCATTACGCATTTGATGCCTTAATTCAGCATCAAGATTAGAAAGTGGCTCATCCATTAGCAGTACCTTTGGTCGCCTTACAAGTGCCCTACCTAAGGCAACTCTTTGGCGCTGACCGCCACTCAATTCCTTAGGTTTCTTGTCTAGGTGTTCAACCAAGTCTAACATTTCAGCCGCTTCTTGGATTCTTTGCTTTATCTCATCGCCGCTAAGTTTAGCATCGCCTTTAGCCATCCTGAGGCCAAATGACAGATTGTCGGCAATTGTCATGTGCGGATAGAGAGCATAAGATTGGAACACCATACCAAGACCACGAGCGCCTGGAGGCAGGTGATTTACCGTGACTCCATCGATTTGTATTTCTCCATTGGTTACTTCTTCTAATCCAGCAAGCATTCTGAGGGTTGTAGATTTGCCACAGCCTGATGGCCCTAATAATACCAAAAATTCACCGTCTTTCACTTCTAAATCTAGTCCATCTACTGCGACAAAGCCGTCATCATATCTTTTCGATACCGAATTATAATTCACACTAACCATCGTATCACCCCTTTACCCCTCCAGCTGCAAGTCCTTCGATCAAGAACTTCTGGAAGAATAGGAATAGTAAGGCAACCGGTAGGCTAACCAAAATACTGGCTGCAGCAAAATCGCCCCATGCTTGTCCGGTTGAGGATATTAGTGAGGCTAGACCGACAGGTAAAGTATACATGTCATTTGAGGTGTTGAAGGTTAGAGCGAGAAGGAACTCATTCCATGCAGCTAAGAAACTGAACAGTGCAGTAACTGCAACTGCTGGCAGTGATAATGGCAAGACGACCTTGGTGAATACTTGGAATTGATTACAGCCATCCAGCGTTGCCGCTTCTTCTAATTCTCGTGGTACTGTGTCAAAGAAACCTTTTAGCATCCATACGCACAATGGCAATGCTGTTACACAGTATGCTAGAATAAGTCCTAAGTGAGAATTTAGTAAGCCAAGTGTTTTCATCACGAGGAAGTATGGCACTAGAATGATTATGCCAGGGAACATTTGCACCAATAAGAAAGCAAACATAGAGACATCACGGCCAGTGAATTTGTATCTGCTGAAGGCGTATCCTGCAGGGATGGCAATTACCAAACCGAGTAAACTCGTACCTATTGAAACAATTAGTGAATTTCTAAACCAAATCCAAAATGAATCGCCTTCGAGGATTTTTGAGAAGTGTTCGGTGCTGAATGAATCGCCGATTTCCCCGCCTAGTGCATTTCCAGGGGAGAGCGCTATGTCAAAAATCCACACGATTGGAATTAAAGTAATTACGACGAAGTGGAGAAGAGTGGTATGCGAGCCAATGCTCTGATGCTTTTTCTGTAGTTCGAAATTCCGTTTAAGTCCGTATTCAATTGCCGAAACTGATAGTTCACGTGTCGCCCAAACTGACACAGCGCGGTTAGAGAGCCAAAATAACGAGATTATTCCGGGCACAATAATCCAAGCATTGAGCCAGATATTAAACACAGAATTTGGCATCAAAATCAAACGATAGAAACCAAGAGATATTACCACCAAGGAAATCACTAGTGCGATGTTTCTCTGATTGGGGTTATTTGCTACGGGCAATGACGCACGCAGTGCGGCAATAGATGCACAAGCAAGGAAACCGATCAGCAATATTTCTTCATCGCCGCGTAAATAATCAAAGGTCAGTAGCAATACATTGACGATGGTAGCAACTACCAACCATGTTCGCAAAGTTAGCACTTCAACAGGTGTATACCAGGCACGAATAATACGTTCACTTATCATGCTGCAGCCTCCGTTGCGTTAGTTTGCTTCATGTAAGTCCAAGAGAATGCTAGTAACATTAGGAAGATTATCACTGACCATGCTGCAGCAACGCCGTATGCGCCGTCTCTAAATGCGACATCATAGACATAGGTGATCAAAATATCCGTTTGGCCAGGTTCACCAAAGTACAAGTCTGGGCCTCCATCCGTCATTAAATAAATTACATTGAACATGTTGAAAGTCCAAATAAATCCGAGTAAGGATAGTGGCACTAAGGCGCTTTTTAGATTTGGGAAAGTCAAATGCCGGAAAGCATCCCAGCCGGTTACACCGTCAATCTTTGCTGCCTCATACATGTCTTTTGGTAGCGCCTGTAAAGCACCACTGATCGACATCATCATGAATGGAATACCAAGCCAAATGTTGACTAGGATTACAATGATTTGTGCGCCTGTAGGGTCTGATAAGAAATTAATATCGGTGCCAATCAAATCATTGATTAGGCCATCGGGTTGAAACATTCCTTTCCAAACTAATACCGAAATGTATGACGGAACAGCCCAAGGAAGTAGTAGAATCGTTCGATAGGCGGTTTTTCCTTTGAGGTTGGCGCGCTGAAGAATTAATGCCAAAAATAAGCCGATACCAATGTGCGCAGTTACGTTAACCAAAGTCCAAACCAAAGTAAATATCGTCACCCGAATGAAGCCTGATGCGGT
>WTIT01000059.1:0-4564 GCA_011526375.1 Methanobacteriota archaeon | reverse complement strand
TAAACTTCGATGATATGCAATTTGTTTGGTATCATACCTGTGAGGCTACATTCTATTTCCTGTGCACTGATTGGTAGCAACCTAATCTGGCCAAACTGATCCATTTCAATACCGTCTGCAGTACAATTATCATAACCCATTGAAGGATGGCCTTGGCCATTATCGAGGCTGATTTCAGTGTGCAACTCACCATCGAAATAAATCGAATAGTTGCTCGAACCATCTGTGGTAATATTGAGTTGAATGGTTCGATAACCAGTATTTGGTTTGACTGCATCTGCTGTTTGCAAGTTATCGATTAGTGAAATCAGTTCAGCATTTGCATCGGATAATGCATCTGAGGTGGTTGCTGTCTCAGTATATGCTTGTTCGAATGCGGTTGACAGTGGGCCGTAAACTAGTGACATTGCCCGAGTGGTTGGCGCAGGTGTGGCAACTTTGGTTTGTTCTAGGAATCCTGCAATCACCTCATCGCCAAGTATTTCTTGGTCAGTTTCGAGACTCGTATGCGTTGGCATGGTGTAGGTCTCTAAAGCAAATTCTTTCTGAACCGAAGCTGAAGAAAGCCACAAAGCAAGTTCTGTCGCGGCAACCTTGTGAGCACTTTGCTTACTAACAGTCCAACCTTTGTAAGTGACAAGCGGCGACATCCTTTCGCCGGTTTCAGTAACTGTTGGCAGTAGGGTTTGACCGATGTTTAGTCTGCTATCTTCGTAAGTCGCCCAGTTCCATGGGCCATCAACAATCATTGCTGCCTTGGAAGTAATGAATTGGTTTTTCATACCCTCAATTTGCGTGCCAGTAGCAACTACTTCATGCTCTAATTCTAAATCTAACATCCACCTCATTGATTCGCTTGAACCATTGGAATCTAATGTTGGATTGCCGTTTTCATCAAACAGAGAGCCGCCAAAACCCTCCTGAATTGGGAACCACCAGTAAGCAGTCTTGATTGGTAAAGCAAGGCCTTGAATGTCTTGCCTAGTCAATTGCTGGGCTGCTGCTAACAAGTCTTGTTCAGTCCAGTCTTCATTAGGATAATCAAGTCCCTCTGCATCAAACAATGCTTTGTTGAAGATTAACGAAAGGCAATCTTGGCTTGCTGGTATGCCGTACAATTCTTCTCCGTAACGCATTGATTCGAGAGCTCTTGATTCAAATTGAGCACGGTCTTGTGGCGTCAAATGTGGACGTAGGTCTTCTAGCAGTGGAAACCCGTCAACTCTTACTTCCCCAATAGCTCCCAATTGATCGCTAGATAAACGCATCAAGTCCGGTGCTTCACCACCTTGAGCAGCTGTCATGAATAATTGGTCAGCATTACCAAACGGAACTAAGGTTATCTCGACGGTGATGTTTGGGTTAGCGGCTTCAAAATCTCTAACTGCATTGGTGAAGGTTTCCTCTTCCTTACTTTCAGCGGCAAAAGTATGCCATACCTCGATAGTTATCGGCCCATCCTCTGAAGTACTGGTAGCCTCATCTGAACCACCAAAATTCAAACAACCCGGCATAATAAATAATGCTGCGATTAAAACAAACAATATCCTGCGGGGGCGTATCTGCATATCAGTACCCCCGAACATGCACAGCCTCCTAATATAGTCGCATAAAAGAGGTTTGGTGAATGATTTACACCACAAAGATCTACCCAATTCTTTGCTTCAGGGCTTCGACGGTAAGTACGCTTACTGCGACCTGAAGATTGTAAGATGGGACAAATCCATCCATTGGTAATCTAACGATATAATCTGAGGCATCTAGAGTGGCCTTACTAACACCTTCGCGTTCAGCACCTACCACAAGCAATATGTCGCCCGACATATCAACATCCCAGGGTGCTCTATCACCGACGTCTTCAGCAGAAATAATAGTCAGATTGTGCTTCTTGGCGCACTGAAGAATCTCCTTCGTATTGCTGTAAATAACCGGTATGAAACGATCTGCTCGCATACTAGCACGGCGAATCGTGCGCCGCTCTTCGTGGGTTTTTGCAACATTTAGGACAACGCCATTAGCGCCACTGACTTCTGCTGCTCTGATGGCAAAACCGAGATTTGTCGAGTAAGTTACCCCGTCAAAAAACCAGATTGTGCCGCCTCTTGACATCAACTCATCCATAGAGTCGGTTTGGAAGCGTCCCACAAGAGCGAGTGCATCTACATGCCCTGCTGCCGACATACGCCACAAGTCGTTAGTCGAGCCCTCCTCAAGCGGAATTTGGCGTTCCTGACACAGCCTTCTTATCTCCTCGGTATCCTTTTCTCTATCGACCAAAACACGGTCAACGACCACGCCGTCCTTAAGAGCTTGAAGCACTGCTTCTGCCCCAGTTATCTGTCCGGCCATGAACCTGTGTGTAGGGTTACCCTCATGAGTCTGCCCACCATCGCAAAACTATGGCGAAGAAACACAGTCCGCGATTTTTGGCAATCGTAAATGCGGCAAGAGATGAAATCCAAGAGTGCGAAGCGAGTGATTTACCTGAGTTAATTGCCAAAGGTGCGGTTCTAATCGATGTTAGAGAACGACATGAATTTGAAGCTGGTCACCATGTTAATGCAATTCACATTGGTAAAGGTGTCATTGAACGGGATATTGAAAAACAAGATTTCGACATTAACCAGAGAATTGTCCTATATTGTGGAGGAGGGTTTCGCAGCGCCATAGCAGCAAAGTCCCTTACAGACATGGGTTACACTGACGTAATATCATTGTGGGGCGGCTGGCGAGGTATACTAGCCGAAGGTCTTAAGACAAAATCACAATAAATCCGTCACCGGGTTTAGACAAATCATTATTAGAGCCCACTTGGAGTTTTTGTTATGGGAAAGAAAGGAGTTCTACTAATCAATGTAGGTACGCCTGATGAACCAACGGTAAAGTCAGTCCGCAATTACCTGCGAGAGTTTCTGTTAGACCCTGATGTAATCGATGCCCCATACATTATCCGGCAACTACTGGTCAGAGGGATTATCTTGCGAGTAAGGCCAAGGAAAATTGCTCCGCTATATCAAAAAATTTGGATGGATGAGGGGTCTCCTTTGCGTGTTTATTCTGATCGAATAACCAAATCGCTAAATGACATGGTTGAAGACATTGAATTCGAATTTGCCATGAGATATGGTAACCCATCAATCGAATATGGCCTCAAAAATTTACAAGCTAAAGGCGTCGAAGAACTACTACTCTTGCCAATGTTTCCACACTATGCTCAAGCAACTACTGAATCTGCATTAAAGCATACTTACAAGCAACTCAAAACAATGAAATGGCGACCGAAAATAATCGAGATGGGGCACTTTGAAACCGATGAAGAATATGTAGTTCCTCTTGCTAATTCAATAGAATCCCAGCTAGACAAAGACGCGCACTTGTTGTTTTCTTATCACGGCTTGCCGGTCTCGCACGTCAAACGAATTGACACCTCAAAAAATCACTGTCAGCAGGTTGACGAATGTTGCTCGATAAAGTCTGAGGCGAATGCACTTTGCTATGGACACCACTGTATGAACACAACCCAAACCGTGGTTGGATTACTTGGCCTTGGCGAAGATCAATGGTCACTAAGTTTCCAAAGCCGAATAGGCCCAGTAAAGTGGTTAGAGCCGTCAACAATGAGCAAAGTGGAAGAATTGGTTAAGCGGGGTGTGAAGAAATTAGCCATCGTAGCGCCAGCATTCCTTGCTGATGGACTAGAGACTTTAGAGGAATTAGACATTGGAATCCGAGAACACTTCATTGAATTGGGTGGTGAAGAGTTGACGGTAATCAAGTGCCTTAATGACAATGAGGACTGGGTCGAAGGTTTGAGTAAGTTAGTCGGTAAAAAATTCGACAGTATGGCTACTGCTTAGAATAATTCAGCAAACCTTTCCGCTTCATCGACAACGTGGGTTATTGATACCCCGCTAATCGACCATCCTGCGTACGAGCAATCTTTGTCTAATTGGTTCAGACTAGTCATATAACCTGGTGAGTAACTAGGAATTTTTCTCTCCCCTATTTTGACAAATAGTACCGGATTTTTCGCTAGTAATTTTTCTGCACACTGAATTACCTTTTGTTCATCCTTATCCCATCTATTATGAGGCACCATTAGTCGAAACAAGCGATGACCATCTGGGCATCTTTGTGAATGATGAAGGTCGCTTTCGTGTAATATACCGCTGATTGGTAATTTGCTGTCTGGAATTAGAGTACCGTAACCGACTTTGACATTAGCCACTTGTTCTTCTCGATAACCAATAGCAAATATTGACAATGATGATTCAGTGAAATTTTCTTGCACACCCGGTGCTGCCCATATAACAGATTCAACGGCTATGTCATATTCTTGTGCCACAGATTGTGCTGTATCTGCCTCTCGCTCAAGTATTATCTCGACGTTTTTCATGTCGGACAATACTGTGACTAAAGCATCGATTAACGATTGCATGCCACCATCGATTGAAGCTATTGAGCCTCTTTTTGGTGTGAAGAGGGGATAAGAATCTGCAATTAATTTGGTCAATTTTGCTCGCTTTATTGGCGGATTATCACCAAACCTAGTAAGAGAAGGGAG
>WTIT01000147.1:3572-10012 GCA_011526375.1 Methanobacteriota archaeon | reverse complement strand
TCAAGAATTCAAGCGCACTTAGGTGTTCTCCGTTTATGGAAATCTGGGTTATGGGGCGGAATCATCGGTGTAGTAATCGCATTCTTTGCGTGGCGAATGGAGACTACATCGCCTACTTTGGCAGGACTTGCTGGCGGACTTTGTTTACTTGGTGCCCTTGCCTGTAACATGATTTATTGGGCCAAAGACCCACAGCCATACTAATTGCTCTGCTTGCGAATTCTATTGTCGTAGAAACTCAACTTGTGTTGTTTGGCTAATTGCATTATTTCCAACAGGAATTTTTCCTTTTCTTGGCGCTCATCTGCTCCGCCTTGTACGTCCCAGTACAAATTCAGGGAAACATCGATTGAGGTGGCTGAAATATCACTTACTCTGCACCATGAAGAATCTTCATTCATAGTAGCGGCATTTTCTTGAATAGAATTTAACACATCATCGCGGAAGGCTTCAACTTCATCAGGATTTGAATTGATGTCGAAATGTAGCATTGTTTGCCATCTGCGCCATCTTCGCTTGCCATAGTTTTCGACCGGAGTGCTAACTAAATTGGCATTTGGAATAGTGATTACCGTATCAATTCCGGTTCTAATGAGTGTAGTTCTGAGGTTGATTTCAATAACTTCACCCTCTGAAGTTCCGACTACAACCCAATCTCCAACTTTGAATGGTCTGTCCAACAATACGGTCAAAGCGCCAAAGAAGTTTGAGATGGTATCTTTAGCTGCAAGGGCGAGAGCGAGACCAGAAATGCCCAATCCAGCAATTAGAGAGGTGAGATTTACGCCGACTGCATCGGCAATGAAAATAGCCCCGATAAATACGATAAAGAAACGTAAAACACTCTCCAAGGCACTAACAAGAGTCTTATCTGTACCATCGCTTACTCCGTCTGAATCTAGCATAGTAACTACATCTTGGACTACATTAACCAGTCTAAATGCCCAAACAACTACTGCCAGAGCAATGATGAATTGGAACACATTTGGCAGAATAGTCAGCATAACATCTGGCATTTCATATGTGGTTGAACCATCCTCTATTGAATTGACCAATTGAAGCGATAAAATATACGAAACACAGGCCCCGAGTGCGCTTCCTAGAGCCTTATCTGATTGTTTAACAGTCTTGGTTTGTAGATTTTCCGAACGTATTATTTTTTTCAGCAACGACGGTGCGAAAGCCATGCTCAAGAAACGAACGATTATTCCGGCCAAAATTATACCTAGGATTGCTAAAATCGTCATTTCATTTATTCCAACAGATTCTGCCGCTTGATTGGCAATATCGTCTTCGACCATGGTAACTCGACAATGCTTGTGCTTTAGACATATTCGATAACTAACCACATGGTTTGGTTCATTAACCTCCAACAATCAAATATAATCATGCGTTTATACCACAATCCAAGATGTTCTAAATCGAGGCAGGCAGTAGCACTTCTCGTTGAGAGAAATACCGAATTCGAGGATTATCGTTATCTCGAAAATGGTATTGATCCAAATGATTTGGATATTTTAATTCCACTTGAGGGGGTAATTCGCACAAAAGAAGTAGACAAATCGCTTGGTTATGATTTGACTAATGCAGAAGATATTCGCAAATTATTGAATGAGAATCCAAAGGCATTAGAACGGCCAATTTTGATAAAGAATGGTCAAGCAGTAATCGGAAGACCACCTGAAAATATCTTGGTTTTGCTCGATTAGATTTGGTACCATCACGCGACGGCTTCAAGAACTCAAAGCACTTCGCTGACACGATAGGATGTCCGCGAATCGCAAAACTCCCATTGTCGCCCTCAAGACTAGACCATCTTTTGGTTTCCTAATTTGTCTACCATTGTTGCTTTCACTGCTAACTCCAATGGTTGCATCAACCATTGCTCAAGATGAGCCAGCTGGCTTAGAGCCAACTGATATTTGGTCTGACGATTATATCGATACAATATTCCCTTGGGCGCCGGCCAGTGACAGAATCTTACAATTCAAAGAATATCATACCTATGAGACAATGAAGACTCGCATGATGAAGTTGGCTGAGGATAATCCAGACATTTTCGAATACCATGAAGGAATGAATGGGGGAACTAATGCGCGCGGCGAAGAAGTATCTGCAGATGCATATGAGGGCTGGTACTACGGCCATTCCTCACCATGGATGAAAATTACTGAAAATGTCCAAGGTGGAGATTACAACGCCTTTGTCGGGGACAATGGAAATTATCCAGAGCGCCATGATGTCATGATTGTCGGTAACCATCACGCTCGTGAGTGGATGTCATATCAGGTTCCAATGCTGCAATTAGAAGTAATTGCCTTCTCATACAACAATATTGGTTACGACAATGATGGCGATGGCCTAGTTGACGAGGATACCTGGGGCGACTCAAATGGCGACGGTATCTTGGATGATGATGGAGACTGTCTTGCTTTGGCCACCGAATATCAAGATTCGAACGGCGATGGTGTCAATTGTGGCCCAGGTGACCACGGCGTTGACGAAGATTATTCCGAGCAGTGGATAACCGACTTGGTCAATGCTCGAGAGATTTACATCATTCCAATGCTCAATGTTGATGGCAACATCTACGACCGTGAAGTATTCTGCCCAGCACCTGCATGGGAATCCTGTCCAAGCGGTGGCTGGAGAAAGAACTTGAGAGACAATACATTCACTGGCGTAACTCCGTTACCAGACTTGCAAGAGGAAGTAGACGAGGATTGTGATGGTGTTGACCTAAACCGCAATTACCAGTTCGAATGGGGTGCACCACTAGGTGCGACAGGCCCACTAATTCCCGGAACCTGCTCACCTGCTGAAGGAGAGCTAGATGGCTCCAACAACGATGTCTACAACGGACCAGTTGATGACCGAGACAACGATGGCGACGGACAGATTAACGAAGACCATGTTGACGGTAAGGACGATGATGCTGATGGCGTAACCGACGAAGACTGGTGGGGTGGCAACTCCGAACCTGAAACCAAGTTTATCCAAGATTTGACTGAGATGAACGATGATACTGGCGATGGTGCAAGCGAATTCAAATCGACTCTAACCCACCACTCATACTCTGAACTTATCTTGTGGCCATGGGGACACTGCACTGATTGTGAAAGCCCCGATCACTCCCAACTAGAGTATCATGGCCAACAAATGGCCGATATGACACTCTACGAGAATCTTCAATCATCTTCCCTTTATCCAACGTCTGGAGACTTCTGTGATTGGCATTACGGAGTTCATGGTTCGTATTGTTACACATCTGAGATAGGTACTGCATTCCATCAGCATGAAGATGACATAGATCACATAGCAATTAGGAACCTTGGAGTAGGATTCTATATCGCTGAAATTGCCGATAATCCAAGAGAGCGTGCCGACAATGGAATTGCCAATATCTCACGCAATCAGAATCTGCAGTTACCTGCTATGGTAAATGTACCAAGTTTGGGCAACATACCAATTGACATGTGTGTGGCCAATGGTTTCGCATATTCCCTAAACACCGATGTATCACACGTAATGTATAGAACTGTTCAACCTAACAGAGCACAAAGTGACTTCGGTCCCAAAGAGTGGTCAACAACTTCTTGGTCGATGGCACCATTTGAAGAAACCAGTTCACAATGTACGTTATTGAACGGTGAAAATGGAACTGTTTTGCGATCAAACCTACCAATACCAGATACGGTTTCTGGTCAAGTTCACTACAAGGCAATGCTAGGTACACTTAGCGGTGGAGATTTGTATCTTTATCCGCCAAATGGTGATTACTATGTCTTGGAATTAGAATATCGTGCTGACTACGGTAGCTTGTTTGGCGCACTATTCATGTTCGTAGTTGTAGCAGGTTTCGTTTGGGGCGGTCTAGCAATATGTCTGCGCATGATGCTAGTCGATGAAAACGAGAAGGAATTTGCTGAAGCCCTCTTGGAGGACGGCAGTTAAGCCGAGGTGTTACCATGGCACAATCTGACCAGTTCAACGGCCGTTTAGGTCTTATTTTTGCCTCGATTGGTGCTGCGATAGGAACCGGAAATATTTGGCGATTTCCTAGAATGGTTGGCGCCAACGGAGGAGGAACTTTCCTTATTCCATGGTTGATTTTCTTGTTTGCTTGGTCAATTCCGCTGGTAATTGCTGAATTCGCTATGGGTAAGCGCAGTAGAACTGGTACAATCGGTACTTTCAGAATTTTTGCTGGTAAGAAATTCGCTTGGATGGGTCTTTGGACTGCATGGATTTCTACAGCAATAGGTTTCTATTACGCGATTGTTGCTGGTTGGACAATCAAGTATTTTCAACTCGGTATAACCGGTGGACTAACTGGTGATGGCGTAGATACTACCGAAGTTTGGAATGCATTTCTACAGTCTCCGGGTCAAGTTATTTTCTTCCAATTCCTCGTTATTTGTCTAACATTAGCAGCAATATGGAAAGGCGCTAAAGCGATTGAAAAGGTCAACGTTGTGCTAATGATTTCTCTATTCGTATTACTATTCATGTCCCTATTCCTCTCACTTTGGATGGACTTTGAAGATGGTACACTTGATGGTGCCACATTCATGTTTACCGTTGACTTTGATTTGTTATTTGAGCCTGAAATTTGGATTAATGCACTTTCGCAATCAGCATGGTCCTGTTCTGCTGGTATGGGTATGGCGATTACTTATGCGGTGTACATGAGGAAAGACGAGGATACTGTACTCAATGCTTTCACAATGGGACTTGCCAACAACAGTATTTCGATTATCGCTGGACTCGCTGTACTATCCTCGATTTTCGCAGTTAGCAGCGACCCGTTAGCAACTGTAACCGGTGGTTCTTCGGCGATTACTTTCCTTGCATTACCCGAAGTTTTCGCGCAGGCACCTGGAGGCTCTGTTGGACCATTTATTATGATGTCAGGATTCTTCCTTGCGCTATCATTCGCGGCATTGACATCAATGATTTCTACCGTCGAGTTGTGTGTAAGAAACTTCGTCGACCACGGTTACAATCGAGAGCGCTCAGTTGCAATTACTGGTCTAGCACTGTTCATTTTCGGTCTGCCTTCAGCGGTAATTTGGATTAAATTAGATTCGTCTGGAGTTGCCTTCCCTGAATTTTTAGAAGTCCAAGATCATATTTGGGGCTACGGATTGATGTTCTCCGGGTTATTTATTGCGTTCTCGATTTGGAAGTATGGCTACCTAAGGTGGAAAGCTCAAGTTGAGGCAGGCGAAGCACCTGGTGGATTCAAGGGTTACTTGGGAGTGGGTGTCTCAGCATTCCGTGACGATTTCATCAATACTGGTGACAACGACATTGAAGTTGGCAGATGGTGGGATGTATTGCTATACATTGCGTTCCCGATACTGTTCACTGTCCTAATGGTGTCCTATTTCAGCGACATGATTGCTAATACCGAAGATGTATGGAATCCAGCCAACCCGAAGGGTCTAGGAATTATTCTTGCATTCTGGGGAGTAATTGCGATTTCATTCATATTCCTCAACAAGTATCTAATCCAGCGCCCAATCTTTAGGAATATTCCTGAAGGCGCAGATGTTGATATTTCCACTCTACCAGGCGGCGATGATGACAAAGTCCACCAACTTGGCGACTTAGTACCAGGATTCGAACATCTCGCGTCAGAAGATGCGGTGTTTGAAGCAGAAGCAGTCTGAGATTAGGAGGCTGATGAGGTGTCTGACCTCGTAAGGACTCTTGTGACAGGTTTTCTTACCTCGATAATATTGTTATTCCTAGTTTATTGGTTTTGGAAATTATATGACCGGCCAAGCAAAAAGCAGCTTGAATTGCAGGAAGAAAAACGAGAAAAACGCAAGGAAGAGCGTATGTGGCAGGCAATTGAAGCAGAGATGGAAAAAGAGCGCGAACAAGCAGAAGCACTGGCATTAATCGAGCGCAAGAAGGCAGAAATGCGTGCAAGGGCCCAGCCACCAGCAGCAGGAATAATGCAGAATGCTTTGGCAACCCTAGATGCACCAACTGAAGGCGAAGAATATAACCAACGCTTCAAACCAGAAATTAGCGAAATACAAGAAATTCTCGTCGATGAAAATATCGAACAGGAAGAAATTGATGATAGTGATGTTTTACTTGCTCCTGAGTTAGTTGAAGTCAGACAAGATGAGGGCTCTAATGATTCAGAAATATCAAATGAATTACTTGAGATCGAATCTACTGAAGAAACTGACGAAGAAGCAGATGAAGAGCCAATAACTAGTGATTTAGCAGAAACGGATTTGGATGATACAGAAACAGAACCACCAGAGCCGGAAGACGAGGATGAAGTTGATTGGGACAATGTTCCTGCCGAAGAGGATGGCTGGGCAGTCGGTTGGTAAATCAATTCCCTGACAGAATTCTATGCGAAGAGGTCATGAACAATCACCTTGTGGATTTACTCATGGTGCAACGCCCTCGCG
>WTIT01000147.1:2112-3472 GCA_011526375.1 Methanobacteriota archaeon | reverse complement strand
GAAGAGGTCATGAACAATCACCTTGTGGATTTACTCATGGTGCAACGCCCTCGCGGTACTCGAGACTTCACCCCACAGGTGATGAATCGCCGACTAGCGTTTGAGCAGTTGCTAGAAAACTGTGCCCGAGCGAGCGGGTTCAACCGGGTACAGACGCCGATTTTTGAATCACTTGAGTTATTCACTGCAAAATCTGGACCAGGAGTTATTGCTCAATTGTATAACTTCGAGGATAAGGGTGAGCGACAATTAACGCTACGACCAGAACTTACTGCACCTGTGATGCGGATGATTGCTGAAGAAATGCGTAATGATACCAAACCACTACGTTTGTCCTATTATGGCCAGTGCTACCGCTATGAAGAATTCAAGAAAGGCCGTTATCGGGAATTTTTCCAATACGGTGTCGAGTTAATTGGCGCTTCAGGGCCACTGGCTGAAGCAGAAGTGATTGCACTAGCAATCTCTATGTTAGATGCTTGTGGCTTGAAAGATTGGCAAATTAGAATTGGTCATGTTGGAATCCTCAAAGGCGCATTGAGCGGACTTGGGCTGTCTTTAGAAACGCCATCTGGAGCATCTGAGCCACCAGTTGCTAGTGCAATGCGCTTCCTTGACAAAGGCGATGATGCTGGATTAGCCAATCTATTGGAATCAAATGGTATAGCAGCAAGCAATGCTGCACCACTTAGAGCGCTTGCTGATTTGGAGGGTGGTAGTGAAACACTAAGTCCAGCCAGAGAGATACTTGGCTCACTAGATGGAGTTTCTTTGGAAGCATTAGATGAGTTACAAATTACGCTTGATGCTGTTGCTGCACTTGCACCTGCACCGCCATCTCTAGCCGTAGATTTGACTGTAGCAAGAGGTCTAGATTACTATACGGGAATGGTATTCGAAGTCATTGTTCCTGCAATGGGCGGTGAAGGTCAGGTGCTCGGTGGAGGCTCCTACAAGTTGCTACATCTGTTTGGTCTACCTGATTTAGATCCATGTTGTGGTTTTGGCCTTGGATTTGACCGTGTACTACTAGCTTTAGAGGCTCAAGCAGCAGCTGAAGGTCGAGAAGAAGTTGTACCGGGTGAATCATCCGATAAGCCAATGATTGCCGTAATTCCATTCAATATTGATGTTCAAGCAGTGCTACCAATAGTCGGTCAATTAAGACGCAGCGGCCTAAGAGTAGAGTTAGAATTGCGTGGCAGAAAAATTGGCAAAGCGATGGGTTGGGCTGATTCAATTGGTGCTGATTACACATTCGTAGTAGGTCCAAGAGATTTAGAAGCTGGTAATGGTATGTTGAAATCGTTATCCACTGGTGAGCAGACAGCGGTTGCTCTAGACGCTGAATCGATTGTTA
>WTIT01000147.1:0-2012 GCA_011526375.1 Methanobacteriota archaeon | reverse complement strand
TTGTTAGCACCTGGTTGTCTTGGGTCTTCATCATCAGACTGAAAGGCACTTACCTCGCCTGCTTGAACAGGAGTCATCATGAACAAAGTTACCATTACCGCAAATATAGCCTTGCCGCGCATGAATTGTGGTTAACATATCTATCATTTGACGATTACTCAATATCGAGTAAGCAAAATTGGTATCAATCAAAGCGATGGAATCCTAAGTTATTGCCGTTTGAATTACTGGTTTTTGTTTTGCCACGAGTAATTCTAAGAGCATCTCCAAGCGCATCTGGAGCAAGTCTGCCAGTACGCAGGTCAGTACCACCAACTCCGGTAATTATTGCCATCACCTTGATGGTATCACCAAAGCCAGCATCTTGTCTAGCACCCCAAATAACGTTAGCATCTTCACTAACTTTTGCCGTTAGTAAGTCAACGACCTGAGATGCCGCTTCAAGAGTCATGTATTGGCCACCTGTGACGTGAATTAGCACACCGGTTGCACCTGAAATATCGACATCTAATAATGGATGATTTAGCGCTTCATGGACTACTTCTTCTGGCCCTCGGTCGGATTCTCCGTACAGCATCATAGTGACGCCGCCATTGGCCATAATCGCTCTTACATCGGCGAAATCAAGGTTGATTAGTGAAGGTAGAGTAATGGTTTCAACAATGCCTTTGACAATTTCGGCAACCAGTTGATCCATAATCGAGAATGCTTCATCAAGCGGTAGATTTGGCACATAGTGCAGCAATCTGTTGTTGTCTAGAACAAGTACCGCATCAGCGACACGACGTAGCGATTCAAGACCTTCGAGTGCTCTAGCCATTCTTTGGCGACGCTCGACGTGGAATGGTGTGGTAACGATACCAACAACCAGCGCGCCAGCAGCCTTGGCTTCCTCAGCGACAATTGGACAAATACCGGTTCCTGAACCGCCACCAAGACCACTTGCGATGAATACTAAATCTGCTCCAGAGACGATTCGCTTAATCATTTCACGACCTGCCTCAGCACAGCGTCGACCAGTTGATGGGTCACCACCAGCTCCAAGGCCACGAGTGATGTGTCGGCCAACCAGAAGTTTCTGCAATGCTCTGGTGTGGTCTAGATGTTGCTTATCGGTATTGATGGCAACTGTAACAGCACCTTCTACACCAAGATGTGTAATTCGGTTGAGGGTATTGTTACCTGAACCACCACAACCAACAATGAGAATTCTTGGGTTTGGAACACCGAATGAATCCACTTCCTTATCCATCAATGCAGTTGCTCCGCGGTTGATGCTTTCTTCCTTTAGTCCGTTGATCATCTCAGCGAGTGCACGGTCTTGATGCGACCCTGAACTACCGCTAGCAGAATTAGAAGCGCTACTATTCGCCATGTTCACCCATCCTATTCGGGGAGGCAACTCTCACCATACTTAACCGCGACCATTGTTGAAGGTCAAAATCGGTCGATTTTATGAGTGAAATCACGCGCTCAAACTCCTGTGTTGCGAGTCTGTCTTCGACCTTTGTTAAGGTAAGGGTCAAAAACGCCATTGAGAGCCTAAAATTGCACATTTGTTGCAAACTCGAAAGTTGTAAATCATTGATGAGAATTAAGTAGTGGTGGCATTTGGGAAGGCTTGCCTCGCTTAGCTCAGTTGGTAGAGCACCTGACTGTAGTTGTAAAAAAACACGTCTCAGCAGACATCAGGGTGTCCCCGGTTCAAGTCCGGGAGCGGGGACCAATATCATATCACACGATATTATCTTTAGCCATGCGTAAGAATTTACTATTCTCCCCGCCAAAACCAGTGAAGTGTATTTTATCCTGAATCAATGAATATTCTTCGATTGGAGATTCAACTGCCCACTGTTTTTCCATAGTTGATGAATATACATCACTTAGGTAATGTAATTCTTGATTTTGCGAGCCACGCCAGAGTAAATTAGTATCTTGTAGCGTGTCAATATAGGGTCCTGTTGAAACCATGTCGCACTGATTTAATAAGTCAATAACAGCATCATTAGAAC
>WTIT01000040.1 GCA_011526375.1 Methanobacteriota archaeon | reverse complement strand
CCATCTTGCCCATCGACTCCATTGGTTCCATCGTTGCCAGCAGGTCCTTGTGGTCCCTGGGGCCCCATTGGTCCTTGAACACCATCTACTCCGTCCGTTCCATCAAGACCGGGTGCACCATCTTGTCCATCAGCCCCGTCAATGCCGTTTTTTCCATTACATACTTCGGTTGTCAAAGTTACTTCATCAGAAGTTAGTACACCGTCGTTGTTAGCATCTGTACCGATCTCAAACTTATAACCATCATTTTCACAGTTAGTGCTGGAAAGGATATTCACCAAGGTAGTCTTTCCATCAGTGCCGGGTATGCCTTGGTCACCTTTGTCACCGTTATTTCCGTCTACACCATCAGTTCCTTTTATGGAAATAATTTCCCAGCCTGTGGACTTACAAACTTGGAATTCATTGTCCGATTCTACATAGTATAATCTACCATTAGTGTCTTCATTACATGTGGGTAAATCAGCAGCATTAACCGCAAAGTGAACATGCCAATCTTGTAATTCAAAATTCTCTTCTTCAGATGTTGATTCATCACTATTATCCATACATCCAGAGAGTGGCATTGTCATCATCAGCAGGCAAAACATTAGAGCAAACGTTTTCTTCATGATCTGACTAAGTGTATGAAAGCAAATATACATTAGCCTAGAATTAGAACCTCTGGAGCCACTGGCGAGATTTGAACTCGCGACCTCCTCATTACCAATGAGGTGCTATACCCCTAAGCCACAGTGGCGTATTTCTGCGGACTTGCATGATGATTATAACGGTTCGTCAAATTTTTCAGTTGTAAAAACGTCATTTTCCTTAGTGAATTATCCTCAAAGATTAATAATCTAATTTACTGAAAATAATCTAAGGAAGGCAACTTCCTTGGATGGGATATGATGGGAAGTACCTTAGAGAACAAAGTAGACATGAAGCGTCGAATGAAGGAATTACAAAGCCAAGTAGATGAATTGAAAGACTTGGTAAATACTCTGTTGAGTGTTATCTGTGAAGAGCCAGATGGTGTACACACTGGTGCTGCGCCAACAATACCTGGCCAAGCACATACCAAATTCTGTATGTGATCAACCTTTGACCACAATGTTTGGCTTCATCCTAACTACTGGACGGGCTAAGCCAGCTTTGTTGGTCAATTCGATGACCTCATCCACATCCTTGTAAGCATCTGGAGCCTCTTCTGATAGTACATTTGGAGTTGAAGCATGTATTCTAATGCCGGAATTCTCTAATTTTCTCTTCAATGCTTTGCCATCAATAGTTTTCTTAGCTTGAGTGCGAGATAGTGCTCTGCCTGCACCGTGACATGATGAGCCAAAGGCTTGGTTCTGACCATTTCTTGGCCCAGCCATTATCCATGATCCAGTGCCCATGTCACCAGGCACTAGAACCGGCTGACCGGTTGATTGGAAACTACTCTCAATTTGGCCACTATCGCCGGAGAAGGCTCTTGTCGCGCCCTTTCTGTGAATTGCACATTGACAATTTTTACCATGAATGTTATGAGTTTCAATTTTAGCAATGTTATGAGCAACATCGTAGAGGGTTCTAGCCTCTCCATCAACGCCCATTTCAAGCCGTAATACTTCTCGAAGTCGATGAGCAAGAGCGCTTCTATTGGCAAAGGCAAAATTTGCTGCTGCATTCATCTCTTGCAGATATTGCTGACCTTCTTTGGAGTGAATTGGAGCACATGCTAGCTGTCGGTCTGAAAGAGTAAAATCGTATTCTTCAGCATACCATCCTTCGGTAGTTCTTCGATACTTCTGTTCAAATTTGCGGGAATGTTCACTGCATACTTGGTGACCTAACCCTCTTGAACCGGAATGAATCATCGCTAGTAATTGACCTTCGTATAGCCCCCATTGCTTTGCAGTGTCTTCATCTACCAATTTTTCAACCGATTGCAATTCTAGGAAATGATTACCACTTCCTAACGTACCTAGGGCTCGAAGTCCTCTTTCTATGGCCCTACTAGAAAGCGACACATCTCCTACTTCCAATAGCCCATTTGACTCAAGTGATGGTAGGTCCTCATCAAATCCTATACCCATCTCAACTGCTGCTTGGGCGCCACCTTCAGTGAGGTTTCGAATTTGAGTCATGTCAATATCAAGACCGCCTTTGCCTGATGCTCCAGCAGGAATTCTGCCAGCAAGTCTACCACCTAACTTTTTGATGTTCGGTATATCATCAATCGTGGCATCTAATGCCATTACCCTTACACCACAATTGATGTCAAAACCAACAGCACCCGGGGAAATTGCCCCCCCATTATCACCGTGATTGATATCAGTAGCAATGACTCCTCCAATTGGCAGGCCGTAACCGAAATGCCAGTCTGCCATGGCCCAAGCCTCGCCAACAATGCCTGGAATTTCTGCTGCATTGACCAATTGTTCAGGTCCCCGATCATCGATGTGATTGCTGAAATGATTTTGGTCGCTAACAATCCTTGCATCGACTTTCATTTTACCATGAGCTTTGATTCTCATAGTTCCATCATCTTCGGTTTGAAGATGCTTTCGCCACTCATCGCCCATGATACTCGGTGATACATTTCACCTTTGAGGATTGTCAATAATTCAACATTATAGTCGCAGGGTTCAAGTCATTGATTATGTTGGGGAAGTTGTACAGTAGGTGAAATCCATGGCGATGGCTCCAATTGATTTAGCAGTCTTTCATGACAACGGCTACATCAGAAAGCAGTGCCGAGTTACCGATTTGTGGTTTTGGACTGCGGACCATACAAGGGAAACCTGTGGCGATACAAGTGAAGATGAATACACCTTCATTGGTAGCCCTTTAATCAGTGGCTATGACATGCGTGGTAAGGAATTGAAAGATGCAATGCGTGAGGCATTTCTTGGGTTTTTTGAAGCAAGGGATCATACTAGAATCGAACCCTATCCAATTCTTGCTCGCTGGCGTGATGACATTCATTTGACCATAGCATCAATTGCTGATTTCCAACCACACGTAACCTCTGGTATGGTGGAGCCACCTGCGAATCCACTAACCATCTCTCAACCATGTATTCGGCTAACCGATGTAGACGCCGTTGGTCGTAGTGGCCGTCACCTGACTACCTTTGAGATGATGGCTCACCACGTATTCAATCGCCCAGATGAAGGACGTATGTATTATTGGATGGAAGAATGTGTCAAATATTGTCATGAAATGTTCACTGAAACATTTGGCATCGATGCTAAAGAAATTACCTATGTCGAAAATCCATGGTGTGGTGGCGGCAATGCCGGACCTGCTGTTGAGGTAATCGTCGGTGGATTAGAACTCGCTACACTGGTTTTCATGAATCTTGAAGAAGATGAAAATGGTGATGTAGAAATCAAGGGAGATAAGTATTCAGAAATGCCGTTACAAATAATCGATACAGGCTATGGGCTTGAAAGATTTTGTTGGGCAGCAGCAGGTACTCCAACCATTTACGAAGCCATATATCCAGAAACTGTGTCTTGGTTGAAGAAATTAGCCGGTTTTGATGGCATTACCAAGCAATGGCCTGAATTAAATTTAGACGATATTCTTGGAGAGATGAGCCGATTGAACGGAATTATGAACATCGAGGCAGGTGTTGATGGCGACCAATTACGTAGTATCTTCATTGCCAAATTGGGCGAACGAGGAATCGAAATTACCAGCGAACAATTCGCTGCAATAACAGATCCATTGGCAAGAATATACGCAATTCCAGACCATCTTCATGCACTTTGTAATATGCTCGGGGATGGTCTTGTACCATCAAATGCCAAGGCAGGTTATTTGGCAAGGATGTTGGCTAGGAGAACTCTTAGAATGCGAGATGAGCTTGGTATTGATGTCACTCTATCCGACTTAGCACAGCACCACATAGATGTCAATCTAGGTGGCAAGGTTATGAAACAAACACATGATGGAATTGGGACAATTTTAGACCTTGAAGAGGAAAAATACTCTGAGATGCTAAGAAAGGGTGAGCAAGTAATCAAAACAATGCTATCTGATGTAGGCAATGATGCTTCAGAAATGGCAGATGAATTGCTATTTTCTCTCAATGATTCGCACGGTATCGCCCCAGAAATGGCAATATCTCTAGCACAGAATTCGGGTTGGAAATCAATGACCTTGAGGACTGGTTTTACTGCCGAATTGGCGGAGAGACATGCAAAGATGGCTAAAGAGGCGGCCAAAGAAGTTACCAAATCAGCATTGGTATCAGGTTTAGATAATCTACCTGCGACGAATTCGTTGTACTATGACGATGTATATCAATCTCAATTTGATGCGAGCGTACTACATTGTGTACAGGTGAAATCTCCAGATTTACCAGAAGAAGTTACTCATGGAGTTGTTCTAGACAGGACTTGCTTCTACCCTGAAGGTGGTGGCCAGGAAGCAGATTTTGGTACATTAGCAACAGATTCAGTGCATTGTCGCGTTCTGGATACTAGGAAGATTGGCGAACACATCGTTCATTTTACTGATTCAGCACTAAGTAACGGAGATGTTGTTAGAGGCAGTGTTGACTGGAATCGTAGAAAACAACTGATGGATCACCATACCTCAGTTCACATTGTTGGCGGGGCTGCTCGTAGGATTCTTGGCCCTCATATTTACCAAGCCGGTGCCAATAAATCTGAGGAATCTGCCCGACTTGACATAACTCATTACAACAGACTTTCGAGACAAGATCTTGATGAAATCGAAAGAATGGCAAATCAAGTAATTGTACAAGTTCACAAAACTGAAAAGACGATTTTGAACCGAAAAGATGCAGACCGTAAACACGGCTTTGATTTGTATCAGGGTGGTGCACCTAAAGGTGATACGATTCGTGTTTTGAGAATATCTGATCACGACATTCAAGCATGCGGTGGTACACATCACGATGAGCCTGGACAGATTGGCTCAATCAGGATAGTTCGCTCAACGGCGGTTCAAGATGGCGTAGAGAGATTACATATTGTCGCTGGTCAGGCCGCCCTAGCTTACGCTCGAGAACAAGATGGATTGCTACGACAAACTGGAGATGTATTTGGGGTGAATGTCAATGATGTGCCACGAACTGCAGAGCGATTTTTCACCGAATGGAAAGACCAAAGAAAACGTATTGAACAACTCGAAGCAGAAATAGTTAGACTGAAAACTAGTGGCGGCGATGATTCTAGTTTTTCTAAAGACGGAGTTAGAATAGTTATCATGGAGTCCGATGGTGGCTTAAAGAATATGTCAAAAATGTTGAAAGAGTTGACCCTTGATGAAACCAAGCCAACTCTTGCCATATTAGGTTCCAAAGATGGTGGCGGCAAATTAATGGTTGCTACAACAGAGAACTCCATTGCCAGTGAAAGGTACAATTCTGTTGAGATACTACGCACAATCATACCGCATATCTCTGGTGGCGGCGGCGGCAGGCCAACATTTGCTCAAGGCGGCGGCTCTAATCCAGAAGGTCTGCAGGACAGTTTTGACGCGGCAAAAACGCTCCTCGAGCTTTAGTTTAAACTTCTTATTGCCTCGAGGTCAAAATAGGATATTGCGTTAGATAATGCCTCATCTTTGCTGAACCACGCTGCATCAGATATCTCTTCGGTTAACAAATTCATATCAGATTTGGTACCATTCCAAGTTGATTGGTAAGTGAATGAAACAAATGATATTCCCTCATCATTGAATATTTGCTGAGTTATTGTTGGAGATTTATCATCTAGCACTATATCTATCCCCAATTCTTCTAATGTTTCCCGAACACACCCTGTTGTTGGGTGTTCATCGTGATCCATGTATCCACCAGGAAGTGTCCAAAAACCGGTGAAATGACCTCGCTTGACTTTGGCCATTAGGATTTCATCGTGGTCATTTCTGATTATCACCTTGGAGACCAATCTGTGGACACTACGATAAATCGCCTCTCTTGCTACAGGGTGAACACTGTTATCAGAGATTAGATTGTCCTTCAATGCCCAATCTTTGGGCCATTCAATTTTTGGATAAGCCTTGATTACCTTGACAACTTGATTGCCAAAAATGATTCTGATGTCCATTTTATGTTCATAATCGATTCCGTAATTTGTCACTTCATCAATCGTTGGAAAGCGGATTGTGTTATTTGTTTCTTGCCTACCTTTGACCGGTAGTTGTGGCCCGACACCGCTTTCATTAACCAACAAAACCTTCCCGTCGTGTTCTAGATAAACCACTGTGTCGGGATGGCTCATAATTTTGCCAAAAACTCATTTGGTTTAACCATTGAGAATTGGTCCAATTGTTGCTGAAATTGAAGTACTAATTCATTTTAGGCTTGGCAATGCAGATGTTACAACTCAATGACACTGGTTGGGCTAAGACCTATTTGATTTATGACCAGGATGGCGGAAAGGCTGCAATTATCGACCCAGTGTACGATCATGTTGAAAATTATTTGACAACTATTGAACAAATGGGTTTAGACCTTGAAATGTGTATTGCAACACATACTCATGCAGACCACATTACAGGATGCTTCACTATTGCAGAATCAGTCGGTTGTGACTATGTTATGTGGCACAGCACTCCATCCCTTGGAGTGACAAAGTATGTCGATGAACACTCACAGTTACAGTTAGGTAATGAGAAAATTTCTTTTTATCATGTTCCAGGTCATACTGAAGATTCGATGCTAGTAGTCACATCTAATCACGTGTTTACTGGAGATTTTTTATTCACTGGTGATGGAGGAGCTGGTCGAGATGATTTACCTAGTGGTAGAATGCGAGCACATTTTGATTCACTGAAAGTAATGTCGCTGCTAAGTGGTGATTTGTTAGTTTGTACCGGTCACGAAGCACCTGGAGTTGAATTTCAAACACTTTCGTGGAATCGCCTGCATAATCCAGTTTTGAAAATGTCAAATTACTCTGAATATGTCGAATGGCAAAATAATACCACGGCACAATTAGGTTATGTCTCAAAAATTAAAGTTGCCTTGCCAGCAAATTTATTCGGAGAAATACCTGAAGAAATACCTTGGTTATAATCACTTAATCGGGTTTTTAGGTATCTTGCCGCTATTTTTGCTCGTTGGCAATGCTTGCAAATCAGCAAAGGTAAGTTGTTTGGCAGGTGCTTCATTCAAGACAGTCAGTCTTTCATCCATCGACATTTGAGCAATGAATTCTATTCGGCCTCTTGTCCTTGTTAAATCATAAGACAGAGGTTTTAGATTATCGACGATTTGTACCTCAAATTCTTGTTTAACTTTGTCACCACGCCAAACTGAATAGCCCCAACGATAAGCAATACCAACTATTGCAGCACCGTATAATAATAGTAATACTGTCCCAGCAAAAACAACTGGGTTGCCATCTCTCGCATTGTCTAACAAGTTTCTTCCGATTAAGAATAACAGACCAATTCCAACAACTGGTTTTAATATGCTCTCTAGCCATTGGTCAACCGGAACTAGCCTTCCTTTAGCTGGGTCAACAAATACTAGGTCTGATTCAAAAGCAGTGTTGAGCACACCTAAAATTCCCAGCATGATAATGTATAACCCTGAAGCAATTATCAACTCAAGAGCAGTTGAGTCCAACTTGAAAATCCAATGCACAATTAGCCATGCGAATAGACCTAAGAATGCACCTTGCGGAACATAATTAAAGTGGATAACATGGTTGGAAAACTCATTCACTTTACCTGCTTTTTCTAATGCACCTCGATGAGGTTTGGGGATGTGAATTACTTGCCAATGCAATATTTTTTCCATTTGTTTCAAGGTGTAGATTAGTAGTTTTTTTCTAATCAATAAATATTCGATTAAGATCAGCATAGGTAGTCCAATGATGATAATTGGTAACGCCATAATAACTGCTAATGGAAAAATGATTAACGCCGGTAAAAGCAGGAAATGAGAGATGGTTAGAGGGTGGAATAGATCAGCTTCAATTAGTCTTTGTTTTGATGGCTTAATATTTAATCCACGGGCTAAGTCATTCAATGTGGTTCTAAATGGCGATACTTGTCGGCCAGCATCGATTATTTGGCGTACTGAATTGCGATATTGGGACTCTTCATGACCAACTCCGATAAAGAAACTCCATGCTAATCGCATGGGTAATGCCATAACGATTGGAATGGAAAGAATTGCTGTAGCCCACAGCAAACCCGAGACATCCAACTCTGCAGCCATGTTCCGCTCAACTTCGCCTAGTCACTAATCCGGTTTGAATCGTTTGCTAGAATTTTTCATAGATGTCAAGTTTATTGACCATCAAGAATTACCCACAACATGGCTAGGATAGCGGTGACTGATGGACTTTCTAATGAGGCTAAAACTCTACTAGAAAAGCAAGGTCATGAGGTTGTTGTCAAGTTTTATTCAGAATCAGAGTTGAAGGCGGGTGTTCTCAACGACTTCGAGGCAGTGATTGTCAGAAGTGCTACTAAGATAACAGATTTAGTCGTTAAGAGTTCACCTAATCTCAAGGTCATAGCTAGAGCAGGTGTTGGCGTTGATAATATCGATTTAGCTGCGGCAGGCTCAGCAAATATTCCAGTAGTTAATGCGCCACGTGCATCGACCCAATCGGTAGTCGAATTGACGATTGGTCATCTGTTATCGTCAGTTAGGCATGTGGCAAAATCAGACCGTTCGATGCGAGAAGGAAAATGGGAGAAAAAGCAGTTTAAGGGTTCAGAATTATCAGGGAAAAATTTGGGCTTGGTTGGTTTTGGCAGAATTGCCCAAGGTGTAGGATTAATCGCTCAATCCTTGGGCATGAATGTACATGCATACGATCCATACCTACCGCCAAAAATCGCTAAGAACCAAAATACTCGTTTACATAGAAGTGTTGACACACTATTTTCGAACTGTACTCACATATCCATACACTGTAACCTTACAGAAGAAACTCATCATCTTGTAAACTATAATCGGATCAGTAAAATGCCCGGAAAATCAACAGACGGAATTCAATGTGGCAACCATATCGTAAATTGTGCTAGAGGCGGTATTGTCAACGAATCCGATGTTCTAAAGGCCTTGAATGACGGAATTTTAGCTAGTGCTGCACTAGACGTTTTCGAGGAAGAACCGGTACCAGAAGGTTACGAACTTTGTCAGCACCCAAATTTCCACTCAACACCACACATTGGTGCATCAACAATTGAGGCTCAAAGACGAGTTGGTCTAGATATTGCCAGAAATGTTATGTTGATTTTATCTAATAAGAAATGTGACTTCATCGTGAATAGGGATTTTTTGAAATAATTAACATACCCTTGCCAATTATATTCAACATGAGTGATATGATGGAAGATTCTCGCATCATTATTCACTGTGATTTAGATGCGTTCTATGCTGCAGTGGAGACTCTTCATCACGGATTTGATGATAATATTCCACTGATAATAGGTTCAGATCCTGAAAACGGCCGAGGTAGAGGTATTGTCTCAACATGCAATTATGCAGCAAGAAAATTCGGGATAAGGTCAGCGATGGCCATAAGTGAAGCGTGGCGCAGATGTCCAGGGCAACCATATGGTAATGCAATATACATCAGAGGCAGCAGAGGGCTGTACTCACGAGCATCTCGTAAAGTAATGAAAATTCTAAAACCTCCTGCAGAATTTTTTGAGCAGGCAAGTATCGATGAGGCATATTTAGACGTGACTGAATTTGTTGAACATGACTGGGATAAAGCAGTTGCATTGTGCAGAACATTGCAAGAAGATATCATGGCTGAAATTGGATTAAGTGCTTCATTTGGCATAGCATCAAATAGGATTTTGGCTAAGATGGCAAGTGAGATCAATAAACCAAGGGGAATTTTTCGGATTTTGCCAGATGAGTTAACTGATTTTTTCGAGGGTAGAAATATTCGTGAAGTTCCCGGAATCGGTAAAAAAAGGGCAACGCAATTACATGAATGGGGAATAACTACGGTAGATGAAATGTATGCATATGGCGAATTATCACTTGCAAGAATCACCGGTGAACGATTTGCAGCATGGATTACCAAAGTTTACGAGGGCAAGACCTCCAGTGAAATTAGTCCATTGAGAAGTAGGAAGTCGATTGGAAAAGAGCACACGTTTGATTACGATCGAGAGAATTTCAACTTGGTTCTAGAGGCTCTTCTTAGTATCGTTAGACGAGTAATGAAATCTGCTAGAGATGTTGGTGTATCAGGAAGGCTTGCTGAAGTTAAGATTCGCTATACGGGATTTGAGACTCATACCCATGGACGTTCAATACCTGTGTCAATGGATGATGATGAGGTATTTACTAGCCTAGCGGCGAAACTTTTTGCTAACAATGTTCAAGATGGTAAGAAAATCAGACTGATTGGCTTTAGACTAGGTCATTTAGATACCCCTACTACCAAACAAACAAGACTCAAAACACATTCAGAGGAAGAATGAATATGATCACTCTAAGCTATGCATAGAGGTTAATATTTCCGTAAACTCACTGAGGTTATCGGGTATACTAATGCCACTAATGGGTTGGTTTAGCGATATGCCATTTTCCTTTTTTGTGCTCCAAACCTCACCGTTGAAAGCTTGTAAATCGAAAGTTTTTGATTTCAATAAATCCCCTCTTGCTTGGTCATATTTTGTATCCAATGGGTTGTGTGGGAACTTGTCAATATCAACAGCAGAAACGCCATAGATTGTTTGTGAAATATGATGAGTGAAAAATGGACATATAGGACTGAACGCACTCAAGAAATCTCTAACTATTCGATGAATTGTCCAAGCCGCTTTAGCATCACCATCATACAGCCTTGATTTTACCATTTCTAAATAGTGGCTTGGAAGGATTCCAGTGCCGAAAGTTTTCAGTGCTTGAGTTGCGGTATAGATGTCCAGATTTTCCCAAGACAACTTTACTTCAGCCATTATGTTATTGAATTCATATAGTATCCATTCATCTTCGATATTCAAGTCATCTGGAACATTGTCCAAGTCACTTGGTACATCAAACTGAGATGCAAAACGTGCAACATTGAATAATTTAGTTAAAACACCAAAGTACCGTTGTTCAATCTCCTCTGGATTTATTTGGAAATCATCTCCTACTTGTGCATCACAAGCCTTCCATAATCGGAAACATTCGCTACCAATTTTGTTGGCTTTTAGGTTGACAGTTTTCTCGGGGCCCTTGACTTTCCATGAGCCTGTTCTTCCACCTGCACCACACTCTAGAACTGAGTCTGCATCTATGCCGTTGCCTAATGACTTACTCATTTTTCTGCCCCATGGATCCATTCCTAAACCATCAATCCAAACATGTTGGAAACCAGGTTTGTCTAGTAGCAATGCAGACTTCAGCAGAGTATAGTATAGCCAAGTTCTAACAATCTCTTTACCTTGAGGTCTTAGTGCGGTCGGGAATGACTTCTCAAAAATCTCGGGTTGGTTCAAATATCCACTAACAAAAAGGTTGGAATTAGATGAATCCATCCAGGTATCAAATACCTTTTCCTCTCCGGTAATTTCTCCAAGTTCATCGCTCATATCTTCAAACGAGCCAACATCTTGTCGTGTTTCTCTGTCTAAAACTCTGCTACCCGATGGTGGCTGTTCTCTCCAAGGCTGAACATAGCTGCCAGATGGTGGTACAATGACATATTTTTCATCAGCGCTGTACCAAATTGGAATCTCTGTGTGATACCATCTTCTTCGGGATATAGGCCAATCGATACTTATGTTGTCCATCCAGTCTAGCAAAAATTGACGATTTCTAACTGGGTGGAAGGTTATTTCTTCAATAAGTTCTTTCATTCTGTCTTGAATATGGGTTTGTCTTACATACCACTCTTTCAGTAGGATAATCTCCACAGGATTCTTGCCTCTTTCAGACACAGGCACTTCTTGTTCTCTTTCAACGATTTGGCTTATCTGACCGTTTGATTCGAGGTGGTCAATGATTGCTTTTCTGGCTTCTATGACAGTTAGACCAGACCATTGTCCAGCCAAATCAGTCATGCATCCTTCCAAGTTTATTGCTTGGAAAGGAGTTAAGCCTAATTCTCTAAAAACCGCTACGTCGTTTTGGTCACCAAACGAACATACCATCAGTACCCCAGAACCAAATTCTGATTTGACTGATGGATGAGTTTTTATTTCAACAAAATCCTCTCGGCCAGATACTGGAATTGGTAATTTTATTTTTTGACCGACTAAATGCTGATATCGTTCATCATCTGGGTGAACAACAACTACGCCACAAGCACAAATTAGTTCTGGTCTAGTGGTTGAGATAATTAACTCTGAACCGTTATCTAGCTCCCACTTTACGTCGACAAGTTTAGTTTTTCTTTGTAACCTTTCAACCTCAGCATCCGCAATTGTAGTTCCTTCAACAGGGTCGTAAATATTGGGTCGTAAATCCTCGATGATTGTACCATTCTTAAACAATTCAACGAAGATTGATTGTGTTACCGAACGATAATCAGGGGCATCAGTTAGATACTCTCTATCAAAATCACATGACAAACCCACTCTACGGGCTGTATTGCGCATAGCTTGGGTGAATTCTTCAATGGTTTGCTCGCACAATTGCAAAAATTCAGCTCTGTCATAAGTTTTCATTTTTCTTTTCGTATTTTTCTCAACGGTAAACTCGATGTTAATCCCGTTTCTATCTACGCCCCACGGAAAATAAACCTCTTTGCCGAGAAGTCTTTGAGATCTAGCGATAACATCAATCATCGAATATTGCGCAACAGCGCCAATATGCCACGTGCCAGAAGGATATGGAGGCGGTGTGTCAATGACGAATATTTCTTTGCCAGAGTCAGGATTGAAGCCATATCTCTTAGAATATTCTTCATGGTTGGCTGAATGCTCAGATTGTATCTTCTTTTCTAGGTCAACAGACCAGCGTTTTTCGTTAAGTCTTGGAGTTGGCATGTGCCTCACCGGCCCCATGCTCGTTAACAGCACGGGTCCAACTCGCCCACTACTTCCATGATATCAAACCAACGCTCTAGGTTGGGGAATATGAATATTCCAATCATTATGTCGGTAAACATTTCAAGCGGCACCTTGTGGGGGTCATAGGGAAGGCTATGTCTGATGGAAAGGAATCCTCTGAACCATCAATGGAAAGTCGGAAGTTTTCCAAGCGCATTGCAGCATTGGCAGATTACAGCAAATCCAAGATTCAGTCGGGCGCAGTTGACCTTACTGCAAGAGTCAGAGACTTCCGGGCTAAGTCAGCAATTGATGTTGTATTAGAAGCACCTGACCGGTTCAAGCGAGAATGGCAAAAACATGGCGCAACAGGAGCAATAACCAAATTTCCAATCGCGACAATAGTTGTATTTTTGCTATTGACAGCATTCTTTGTGTCTCAATCTGGCTTTTTGGATGATACAAGATTCGATGATGAGCCAGGCGAGCCAGCATTAAACGTCAACGGAGATCTAGAAGTTTACCTTCCCGAAGGTAGCCAAGTCGCAGAATTAATCGCTCTAGTAGAGGATGATTGGTCTACCAATGTAATGATTATCTATGTTGAATCAGGGACTAGAAATATTACAGACCAACGAATCTTACAAGAAATGAGTTATGTCGAGAAACAACTCAATCCCTATTTGTCAGACTCAGTCAATGACGATGTAATCTACATCCTATCACTATCGACTGTACTGAAAGAAGTCAATTCGAGTGCACCTCGAGTTCGTGAGGCTTTCATTAACGAACTTGGACAATTAGGATGTGCAGCTGGTCAAGAAGAGTGTGCTAGTGCCCAAGCCGCAGAAGCATTGAACGATTTAATCGCTCAAACCGATGACCAATTTGGGGGTTCTTACGAAATACCAAGCCAACCAACCATAGATCTCGTGTTAGGTGAAATGTACGAAGATGATGGCTCTCCAACACCCGGTTTGGATAAACTAGCTAGAGACGTTTGTACTACAGGGGAAAGGGATTGTGGAGGCCCAGATGGATTACTTGATAGAGCCATAATGGCGGTTGCTGTGTCTGATGAGGTCGAAGCCAAGGATTTGATTGCAAAGACCCAAGCCCAACTCAATGAATTTAGCAAGCAAGAGCGATATTGTGATGATGTCAACAATGACGGTGTTCCAGACCCTGAAACTGGTGTTTGCACATGGGATGACTTGAATTTGACAATGACGCTAACGGGGCCAGTTCCAATTACCAACGCAGTAACGGAATTTTCTTTCAAGTTGTTTTGGGAAATTTTCCCAACTGCTATTGTTCTGGTCGCACTTGGTTTGTTCGTTTTCCACTCAGATTTATTGCAAACAGGAATTACTGGCATAAGACCCATTCAGGGCATTAAGGTGGTGATTATTGCAGGATTACCAACGTTATGTGCCGTATTTTGGACTTTAGGTCTTATTGGATGGACGAATTATGAAGTCACGATGACAGTCATTATTGTCGGACCAATATTACTAGCCTTGGGCGTCTCATACGGTCTGCATATTACCAATCGGTATGCCGAGGAAGGGGGGACTAAATCGGAAAAAATGAAAGCGTCATTATCATCCACAGGTAAGGCTGTATTCTTATCTGCCGTTACCACGGTTATCGGGTTTATTTCGCTAGTATTTACTCCAATGGCGCCGATACAGACAGTCGGTATTGCATTATCCATGGGTATTGTCATTGTATACATACTAACCATGTTCATGGTGCCCAATCTGACATTACTGCTGGATTTGCGCAAGCCAAAACATCCGCCGTTGAAAGCGTTTGATAAATTGGTAGAAGCCCCAGTCAAGTACAATCGAGGTATAATCGGCATCTTCTTGTTGCTCATTCTTCTTTCCGCTACGCTAGGCCAAAGTAACGTTGAGGAAAATATCGACTTGCTGGGGATGGCGCCCGAAGGTGAAGACCCTGTAATTAAGATGAAACAGTACAGTAGTGATTTCAATGCTGGACAGATTGGAATGGTGCTTATCCATGCTAATGTTACCGGTGATACCAATGACCAAGATACTGGTAATGACGATCCGGCAGAAAATCTCAAACGAATAGATCAGCTTGAGAGTAAATTGAATACTGTAGATAATACATCTGCTGTATCTATTGTGTTTTTGATGAAATCAACAGGTATTGCACCAACTGTTTCGGGTGCTCAACTTTATGAATTCGTCAATGTAACACCATTACCTGACGACATCAAGGAGACTGCAGAGGTTTTACTAAACAACGAAGTAACTGCTGACGCATCGTTTTGGGACTTACTTATTCAACCAGACAATTTTGGTTTGCCGGGAACAAAGCAATCTCAAATATTCTTGCTGAATGTATTTTATGCCTCGATTACTGATGAGACTAGAGAAATTTTCATCAACAAAGATTACGATAGAACTCTAATTTATGTCGACATGCCGTTTATTCCAGTTGCTGATACGGCGAAGAGTGTCGAAGCTGTCAATCAACATGCAGATTCATTCCGATCCGTTGACAGTGGTAGAGCAGAACACCTAACGGGTGTTGCAGCAACTGCGATTGAAGTCAACGAACTGATTGTTGGCTCCCAATACACTTCGCTTGCGTTTGCGATTATACTAACACTTATTGTGCTAGCCATTGTATTTAGGGACATACAATATTCATTCTGGACAACGTCCCCTGTTATCGCTACCGTTGCTCTGCAATGGTTAGTAATGTGGCAAATGGATGTTACACTTTCGCTAGTTACTGTTATGATTGGCTCAATATTGGTTGGTGTCGGGGTTGATTTCTCTATACACATTTCTAACCGTATAAGAGAACTTGGAGGTGGTATCAATGCTATCAAGAGCGCAGCCATTGGTACGGGAATGTCACTGTTTGAAGCAGCTGTTGTAACCTCTTTAGGAATGATTACTGCTTACCAAATTCCAATTCCTGAAATTAAACCGTTCATTACGGTAATTTTGATTTTATTATGGGTTGCAGCGGCAAGTGCCCTTATATTGTTGCCGGCAATATTTGTTACTCTGGAAAAGATGGGTATTGGAGCAGGTAGTGAATCCAACGCAATGGCAAGAAAACTTGGCTTAATAATGGACAAAAAGGCCGACATAGATGTTTTAGATGCAGTGATTGTTGAAGATGTAAAGGATGCTTGGTAATCCAAATCTCAAAAGAGCGGGAACTTTTGGACTAGGCATGGTCGCCTATTGGTTGATGAAATCGGAGCCTCATGTCTATCCATACGAGCAATTAGTTGCTGACGGTTCAACTCATTGGGATGGTGTGCGGAACTACCAAGCTAGAAACCTAATGAGAGATGAAATGAAAAAAGGAGATTTAGTGCTATATTATCACTCCAATTTCAAACCACCACATGTCGTTGGAATAGCAAGAATTTGTCGTGAAGGTTATCCTGACTTTACTGCTCAAGACCCTAAATCGAAATATTTTGATGAAAAAGCTACTCCTGAAAACCCTAGATGGATGATGGTTGATATTGAACCAGTAATGGAACTACCTCAAATTATTCCTTTGGATGATATAAGAAATAACCCAGAATGTGAGGGTATGTTGCTAATCAGAAAAGGCCAACGACTGTCCGTCCAACCAGTTGAAGAGGAACACTTCGAAGCAGTGCTTAGAATGGTAGATGTCAAATTGAGCGATTTGAGTTGATTAGATGGTTAAGAAGCAAATCCCAGTTGCTCAACGTGCTTCAAGCATTGAATATGCTATCAGGGATGTAGTTGTTCCAGCAACAAAATTAGAATCAGAAGGCCACAAAATCTTGAAATTAAACATTGGTGATCCAATAGCATACCCGGGATTACCAACTCCAAAACACATGGTAGATGCTTATGTAAAAGCATTACAAGATGGTAACAATGGCTACTCACCGTCTTATGGCCTGCCGCAACTAAGGGCTGCAATTGCCCAAGACGAAAGAAGGAAAGGATGGCCTGCAAGGCAAGAAGATATCTATGTCTGCCACGGTGTAACTGAAGCGTTGCAAATTATCTTTGCAGCAACACTAGAGGAAGATGATGTGGTTTTAGCCCCAGGCCCACATTATCCTCCATACATGGCTTATCCTCAGATGTATGGCGCACAAACTGTTGAATACAAGCTAAAACCAAATAATGGATGGAAATTAGATTTCGATGATATAGAAGCTAAGATGAATGAAAATGTTAAGCTACTGGTTTTGATAAACCCTAACAATCCTTGCGGGGCAGTCGTCGGTAAGGATGAAATTTTCAGACTACTTTCTATCGCTAGGAAATGGCCAAATTGCGTTATAGTTGCTGATGAAATTTACGATGGACTTGACTTTACAGGTGAACAAAGAAGCGTAGCAAGTCTATCACCAGATGTTCCTGTGTTTGTCCTTAATGGTGTTTCAAAAGTATACTATGCACCCGGCTGGAGAATTGGATATTTGGGAATTCATGATCCTAAAGGGCGCATGCAATTGGTAAGAGATGGTATTGAACGCCTGCTTCGCTCAAGGTTGTGCGCCTCTACACCTGCTCAGTTGGGTTATTTAGCTGGTTTGGATTCAGACCGCAGTTGGATGAAGTCATATTCTGATAAAATTGTTCGACAAAGAGACTTGTGTATCTCCAGAATTAACTCAATTGAAGGATTGGAGGTGCAATCATCTGGTGGTGCTTTCTACATGTTCGTTAAGTTAACAGATGCCAAATGGCGAGATAACGATAAGGAATTTGTGTTGCAACTACTGCATGAAGAGCATGTTCTTGTTGTTCATGGTAGTGGCTTTTCTTCCGACTTAGGTAAAGGTCATTTCAGAATTGTCTATCTACCTAATCTTGAAATTTTGAATGAAGCATTCGACCGAATTGAGAGATTTTTGTTAAGACATAGAAAATAATACCAAAGTATTGATGTGCAAAGCATGTGTCGCACATTCATGCAAAGGTTGAGATTCCTCACACTAGTCTTTGGCTTTGCATTAATTGCAACACTATTTATCGAAACAGCAACGGCAGCTGGCAATTCCTCAGATTCATTTGATATCAGTTACCTATATCCACTTGGTTTAGCCTTACTTGTCGCCGCATTGATGTGGAAATTTTTTATTCCGATACAACTGGCTAATTTACAAGTAGCATTCGAGATTGATGACGATTTGTACGAGGTTCATCGAGTAACTAGGGACCTCGAAGATGCACGAGATTTACTTTCAGAAGGCTCGGTAGGTTACGGTTTAGGATTGTATATGATGGGGATGACTGGAGTATTGATATTGATTGGTGAGTTCATATTTGCGCCAGACTTTTTCTACACTCCATCACTATACATAATTGGTTTACTAGTAGCAATTCCAATCTTAATTTCGCCTTGGGAAACTATGAATGCCCAATTATCAAGGAATCAGAGGCCATCTAATACCAATGCAATATTGGGTTTCTTCCGTAGAACCCTGACACTTTTTATCATAATTGGCATCACAATTGCGTCTTTGATGTATGGTCTGCAAGAATCAAGTAGCGGAGTAATAGAGCCATTTTGGCTAGCCTTGGCAATGTTGGTCTTTATGTCACCGACAATCTTTGCTTATGGCAGAATAATGGGGGCGTCATGGAATATGCTACTTATTGGCAAATGGCGAACCGCTAACGGTAGAAGGAATCCGATAGATCCAGATAAACCCCGATTTTTCAACCGGCTATTCTCTCTACTGCTAGTTATTTTCCTATTGACCATGCCTGTAACGGCATTGAATGGTATTGTTACAGTGTTATACATATTGTTACAAAACCCTGATAATTCAGCAGAGGTATTGAATTACGGTGGAATTATTGGGCACTCCATTTATGTCCGCATTGACTTAATTTCAGAGATATTATTCCACTGGGAGTTTGTCAAAAGTCTACCGCAATTTTTGTCACTATATCTATCCCTCAATATTGCAATTGTTGGGCTAGCGTTTATCTTTGAATTAACGAGAAACTTAATGCTTGGCGGACAGAGTTTTGGTGGCGTCTTTGGGGTAATTATCGACAGCCCTCGCGATATCAGAACAGAGGTAGAGGCACAAACACGTCAACTAAAATTTGCATTTGCCGGTTTTTCCGGATATACAGTTCTGCTCCTGTTACTCGTTTGTTACAAGGAGTTTGGCGATTTAATGCCATTTACTCAAACCTTAGAAAATGAGTACGGATTTAATGAGGAAATGCGTCTGTTAGCAACTTGGATGTTCATTGCCGTTGGTCAATTAGTATTCTTGTTGACATGGTTGGTATCAATTATCCGTTTTGGTTCTCTTCGAGAATTAAGATTCGATTTGAATCCAGACGAAAGACGAGAAGGCGCAGTGAGGTTGGCTGGTGGTGATTGGATGAGGACCTTGGTAGAAGAGGCCGCTCTAGTTGAAGACTTAGATACATTGATACGATTTCAAATGCGTTCAATCGATGGTGACCAATCGGTTGTGAGATTTGAAAAGGCCAGAGCAAGAATGTGGGAACAAGCAATTAGAGGACTTTGGCCATCAGCAATTGAAGAAGCAAGGAAAGTCCTTGCCCAAGCGGGTGGGGATGATGATGTTGCAAGGATGATAATAGCCACTGGTCATATTGCTTCAAGAAGACTTGATGCTGCAAGAGATGCTTTGCATGGTTTGGAACAGCCGGAAGGATATGACGAGCCAGAACTACTAGCCTTTGTTTGCGAGTGGCTAGATCCATTTACTGGAAATGTTACTGAAGATGATTTTTGGGACTGGGAAAACAATCCTTGTATAAACAATCTACAGCAACAAATTCAGATGATGCGTGGATGGAATCCCAAACCAAGCACAGATTTCCTTGGTAAAGATAGATTGTCGAGGGTTGCTCAGTTGTCAATGATTTCATTGATGCGCGCTCAAAGAATGCATGATGATGCTTTAGAACTCGCGTTAAAATTGGTTAGAGCTGACCCCACCGGTGTTAGACCTAGGATTGCTGCGGCCCTGTGCTTAGTAGACAAAGGTGATTGGCACAGTGCTAAATCAATATTGGAGGAGTTGATTAAAAGTGATAAGAATGACCCAAGAGTGTTAGCGTTATCCGCAATTTTGGGGCTGCCAGTAGATGCTGAAGAGTTTGAGGTTGCCTTAGTGAATGGTGAAGGCAAGACCATGAAGAAATGGATAAATCAAGCACCATGTAATTCTGTTGCTGCTCTTGGTGTAAAAGGCGGAATGGATGAGGCTATCAATGCTAATCTGCTAATAGCAGCTCACGAAGCGACTAGGAAACAAATGACTCCAAAATATCAGAGCGGACGTTTATCAATAATTTTCAACTTTTTCATATTAGTGCCAACATTCCTACTTTCTGGAATATATATTTACACAGAAGTTGGTCAAATGGAGGGCTTGGTCGCCACCGTACTTTTGTTATTTGGTCACTCAACAAGCAGAAGAGTACTGAGGCAACAACGAAAATTAATCCGGCACAGAGATCAAAAGGCTATGGTTGCTTATGCCAAGCGTATGAAGCGATTCAAAGTAGCACCGGATAGGTCGAATATCCCTGTCGGTACTCACTTGTTAATCTCAGGAATACTCGTCTCCGTGAATGGTATAATACTCGATGTTGGTCTTCCTGGGTGGATGACTGAACATTTACCAAAAGACTCTGATAAAGCGATTAAATCTAGACTAAAGCGACGAAGCGGCAAGATGAGTAAAGCAAGACCACCTAGACTCAAGCCACTTGGTGAGGGATGGTGGTTAAAGCGTCCAAAAGAAGACGGAGCCGAAACAGCAGCACTTGAAAGATTGATTGGTAAGGTTGCTTATCGTGGCCGTCCAAGTTACATTGACCGAAAGAAGGGCGTTGGTGCACGCCCTACTGGGCAAATACCCGGTGCCTCTAAACCTGTTCATACACTCGATTTAGGTAGGAGAGGAATTCCGACAAATACCAGGATTTCAGAGCGTAATTCATCTAAACCCAAATTTGAACCCAAGTCAAAAGTAAGAGATACTAGAAGACGGCCACCTAGTAGAAAATAGAGAAACTAGGAATCAATTTGTTCAAAGACCGTATCGATAACCCCACTCTATGGCAGTAGATGTACCGGGGTCATGGAAACCAAGCCAAGATAACTTGACAAAGGCTGAAGCAGTCCTAGAAGCAACCAAATCCAGTGGTAATTTATATCGTAATGGGCTAGGTATGATTGCTTCAGAAAATATTGTATCTCCTATGGTACAAAAAGTAGTATGTAGTGATTTACACGGACGATATGCTGAAGGTTTGCCAGGTAAAAGATACTATCAAGGCTGTGATGATTTTGATACAATCGAAAGCCTTGGCATAGACTTGGCAAAAAAAGTATTCAAAGCTAACTTTGCCAATATTCAATCAACATCCGGTACGGTTTCTAACATAGCAGCACTAAAGGCACTGGCAAAACCTGGAGACAAAATAACTGCTGTCTCAACAGCTGACGGAGGTCATATATCCCACGCTAGAATGGGTGCTGTTGGATTAAGAGATCTTGATTTGTCGACTTATCCTTGGGATATTGACCGTATGGAACCAGATATCGATGGTGCATGTGATTTGATTCGAGAAATTAATCCAAAGGTTTGCTTGATTGGTCAATCAGTATTCCTCTTCCCAACCCCACTTGAAGAAATTTCAGCAGCAGCACACGAAGTGGGTGCCACAGTAATGTACGATGGAGCGCATGTGCTAGGTTTGATTGCTGGTGGCCAATTTCAAGACCCACTTAGAGAGGGCGCAGACATAATGACAGGCTCATCACACAAGACTTTCCCCGGCCCTCAGGGTGGGTTCTTACTTTCATCTAGCGAAGATAATGCGATACATAGAAAGTTGAACAACGCAATCTTCCCTGGGGTCTGTTCATCTTATCACCTACACCATGTTGCTGGCAAAGTTGTAGCACTAGCAGAATTTGAAGAATATGGTGAACAATACGCAAGAGATGTGGTAGCCAACGCAAGGCATTTGGGTGAGTCATTAGCTGCAGAAGGCTTTGATGTATTAGCAGAGGGTAGAAATTATACTGCATCCCATCAAGTTCTAACAAGGCATGGTGAAATTGATTCGGGTGCCGGGGCTAAAGCTGCTAAACTTCTCGAGGATTCTGGCATTATAACAAACATGAATATGTTGCCTGGGGACACAAAAGCCCTTTCTCCTTCTGGATTGAGACTTGGCGTACAAGAATTGACGAGAGTAGGTATGGGCAAAAATGAAATGGCAGAGGTTGCTAGGTTTTTTGCTAGAATTTTGCTTCATGGTGAAAATCCACTTAACGTCAAAAAAGATGTTTCACAATTGAAATCCAATTTCCACATTATTCGCTATTGCTTTAACGAAGAGGAGCAATCAGGTTATATCCTCTGATGTGTTTTTATGCCAATTGTTGACGACGAAAATCAATTACATGATGTTGATTTGACATCTAGATTCCAACGGCACTTCTCAAGCGGAGGTAATGGCAGAATAATCGACGCAGAAGGCAATTATTGGTACATATGTCAAGAAAATGAATTGCAAAATTTTGTTTCATTACTTGAGAGTAATATCGGAGTTCCGATTGGTAGAATTTTACACAATTCGGCAGCCGATTCTTTCGAACTAATTTTATCACCTTTATCTAAAATTAATTTCGGTTTTTTCGCTAATAGGAAGCGGTCAAAATTATTGGCGAATTATTGGCAATTATTTGGTTGGGGGTCTTTTGATAGTAATAATCACAGCATAATTACCAACGTTTATCCCTCAATCATAGCAGGATTTTATTTATCTTTAACTGAGTTTGAACAAGGATCTCGTAGTCGAATCCAATGGAAGCAGGTTCAAGAAAAATTGATACTTTGTGAATTGGAAAAACTGCAAAAAGAAATATCTCCACCGCTAAAATTAGAATGTACGCCGTGGAACTACATGGTTAACAAACAAGAAGTTGGTGTTGGCAATTTGATCGAGAGACAAGAAGTCGGATGGGCATTGAATGGCCTTGTATCCTATGTCTTGCCATGTGATTTTATCAATAGGCTAATCTTCAATTTGGGAGGTTATACCGATAAGATATCAAGTAAATTATCAGATAGTTGGCAACTTGATGGAATTGACAATAGAATCTACGGTTCATTTTCTATTGTGTTAGAATCATTCAAAGAATTATTCTTATCTGGAGATGCATTCGTCTATCTGAACGAACAAAATAATTGGGATTCTGTAATTTCTTCACATCTTAATCCATATGGTTTGGGTTCACTTATCTACTTACATAATCAAGATGATATTGACCATTTCGAGGTATCTTTGGAGCCCAATGCACCGATAGTTATAGGAAAGTTGTGCGGTATTTGGGAGCGAGCAAATGGGAAAAAATGCAAATGTGAAATACAAATATCAAACAATGCAATTAGTGTAAAAATAAGCTCACTTTTGACCTATATTTGATAATCAACAATGGAACATGGATGCTTAACCTCTATAACCGATAGATGTCGAGAGGAAATTAGCCGAATTCTTAGGAGTGATTATTATGTCTCTAAACCCAAATCAAATGGCCTATGTTGCAATTGTTTCAACTTTAATTTTTGGTTCTATATTTGTCGGCGTTTCCGGGGTGCTGCAAACCAGTGAAGGTCTTGGAAACTTCGATAGCGCTGTTGAGGAAGAAATATCTGGTGACGGAATTACCACCAATGAGGCAATCGATTCAGATAATGATGGCTTGGCTGATGTCCTCGAAGAAACTCAATATGGTACAGATCCATTAGATGAGGATACTGACGGTGATGGCATGAGTGATGGTTGGGAAGTAGAGCATGGCTTGAATCCTCTAGATGATGGTGAATCTGACCCTCTCGAACAAGACCCAGGAGAAGCTGATGTTGAGGAAGCAGATCAAGAAAATGAAACCGATTCATGGCCAGATCCTAATCAGGGTCCTAACGGCGATCCTGATAATGATGGGTTGACAAATCAACAAGAGCAAGAACTCGGAACAGACCCGCAGAGATCTGATACAGACAATGATGGCTTGAATGATAAGTGGGAATCAACCTATATGATTGACGTCGAAATTCCAGGTGGTTCTTTTACGCTGTTTGATCCATTAAACGGCAATTGGGATTGCGTATTGTTAACAGCTGACTTGAAAAGTAACTTAAGAGAGTATTACAATATTGATGAAGACACCCCATCATGGGAGGAACTTGGTAACGGTTTCGGGGAACATTCTTGCGATAATGTGCTAGATTACGATAATGATGGCTTAGCCAATTTCCAAGAGGAGTTATTTGGTACTGATCCAACTGCTGAAGATTCTGATGGTGATTTGCTCACTGATGCCGAGGAAATATCTCGGGAACAACTGCAAAGAACAACCTCTGTTGGCATAACCCAAGGTTTTGACAGAAACGGTCAGTTGGTTTACCGTAACTGTAACGAACCAATCAAAGATGATAATTCCCAAACATTTGCCTTTGATGCACCATTCATGAACAAGAATACCTCATGGTTCTATCTTGATGACGATGGAGACGGACTACTTAATGGCCCGTCGGATTGGGATTCTGATGGAGACGGAATGCCGGATGGATACGAATACTGTTACTCTATCTTCCCATCAACAAATGTCATCAATGGCTTGGGTCTCAACCGACTAGAAGTTACTAATGTCCTTGACCCGAGTGATCCATCTGATGGTTTCTTCGATTGGGATGATGATGGCTTAAACAACCTTGAAGAGTATGGCTCTGCAGAACAATTTGGAGCTGAAAACTTCACTTCTCCATGGTTAGAAGACACCGATCAAGATGGTATGCCAGACGGCTGGGAAACTAATAACGGGTTAAACCCAAGAGATAGCAGTAATGGCGATGATGACCCTGACATGGATGGTTGGGATCGTGATGGTGATGGTTCCGCTACTTATGAAGAATTGATATTCAATACAAGGGTAAGAACAGTAAGATATGCTATTGGCGATACCGTTGCTGTCGGTGAAACTGTGGTTATTGGCGAATACACTATCGCCGGTGGACAAACTGAAACAGTTAACATCAAAGCTCCTTCTTCTGGTACAATATACCAAATGTATGTGACAGAAGACCAAGTTATCACATCAAGAGATACAGTGTGGTTTGTTGTGGTTGAAGATAATGAGAGATTCACCAACGAGGACGAATATGAGGCGAAATTCAAAAATAATGAACCATTTGATGAAAATGGTGATCCAAGTCTAATAATCGGAAGGTCAACAGATCCTATGGATCCAGATACTGACAATGATGGTCTAATAGATGGAATCGAAGTATTCGGCTGGGAAATATTAGTTGTTAACCGTGGTGTTGAAATTACTCTCGTGGTTTCTGATCCAGGACTGCCAGATACGGACTCTGATGGGTTATCTGATTTCGTTGAATACTCTTCTTTGTGTGACTCTGGTTCCAATGCTTCTAACCCAGATACTGACGGAGATGGATTGGATGACCAGTTTGAAGCAACTGGCGGTGGTGGAACCTTGCAATGGCCACTAGGAGGCGGTGAAGCATACACAACAAGTCCGTGTGCTTTTGATACTGACAATGATGGTCTTGAAGATGGTGAGGAAGTTATAGTCGGTAAGGATGGATTTAGGACCCACGCCAATAATTCCGATACCGATGGTGATGGGCTAAAGGATGGCAACGAAGTGTTGTATATTCCGCGTCCTTTCCAAGAGGCTACCCATCCGTTAGTTAATGATACAGACTCCGATGGTATGTTAGATGGCTGGGAGATGCAAGTACAATCAGAGGAAGATAATACCAATTCACACAGCCTGTGGGTTGCCACTAGTAGTTGGAATATACCTAACTGCGTACCAAGTCAAACGAACAATTGTGCAAAGAGTCCAGGTGGATATATGTGGATAAACACCCTTGGTGGTTTTGTCCAACAAAAGCAATTTGAGATTCACGAAATGAACCTGACCGGATTTAGTGTGCCAGATAACCCGTTGTGTGATTGTAATGGAAGATGGGCTCTAGACCCATCCGAAGTCAGCGCAATTGCTAGATTGCCTGATGCGGTTTATGATATTGATAATGATTCACTGCTAAACGGTGCTGAAGCACCCGATAAGTGGAATACTAATCCCGTAGACAAGGATTCTGATGGAGATAAGTTGTTTGATGGGTGGGAGGTAAAATATTCACAGTATGCAATAGAGTCGGGACTTGTTGACAATGAATCATTATCAGCATACGGTGCAAGAGGTGTTCTTGACCCATCGATGATTGATAGCGACTTGGACGGTATAGAGGACGGCGAAGAGGATCCAGACAATGATGGATTGAACAGAACAGGTCTCATAAAGAGATACTGTCCAAGCTACAATGATTCTTCATTTTCTGATTGCAATATAGATCCAGACACGCCAGATGGTGCCCAATTCTACCAGAATCTTGCTAATTACACTAATTATGAAGAAATGCAGAATAATACCAACCCAGTGTCAAATGATACTGATGGTGATAAGTGGAACGATGGACCAGAAGTTTACTTCCAAGACCATGATGATGACGGAATGGCAACAGGTTGGGAGTATCATTTTGATTTCGATCCATATGATGCGGCTGATAGAATGTTCGATACGGATGGAGATGGACACGTTAACTATTGTGAGTACAAATGGGATACAAATCCACGTGACCCAACTAGCTTCCCGGGTCAGGGTGAATTGTGTGACCCGTTTAGTGAATGAGCACAAGTAAAGATAAACTTCTTGAGTATTCCATGCCACAAAACAACATGTCACCTAAGTTGCTGTCCATGCTGACAGTTTTCTTCATGACATCAATCATTATTTTTCCACTTAGTTCTGCTTCAGTTGCTGATAACGGACAAGACGATTTGAGCGTCGGAATCTCAACAAATCCAGGCCTATTGTTTGAAAATTATATCAATATATCAGGCCAATCAAGTGTACCGGTATCAGAACTAGTTTGGTCGTTGAATCATATCATTCAGCACAATAGTCCTCTATTATCGACATCCAACGTAATTTCATCTAGTACATTTACTGATGTTCAAGTATACGACGATACTTATTTTTGGGAACTGTCAATTCCTGTCAATGAACTAAACTGCACATGTAGATTTTCAATCGTATCGCCAAACAATCCAGAAATATCAGAGCAATCAATCGTTTTGTTTGTAGGCCAAAGTAATCATTTTTCGATTATTAATTATGAGCCAAATTTTCAGAATTTTGAAGACTTAAATTCGAAATTACTCTTTTATGATGTTGTCAGGGTTGAAAATAATGAAGTGAACATCAATGGAATTATCAATGAATTAATATTCATGGCAGATATTTGTGAATATAGTGGTAATTCCTGTGTCTCAGAGACTAATCAAATTGTCTTGAATCATAGTCTAAGCGAAAGCGGTCTCTATGTCGTTGAATTAAATCAAGATTATCTAGGGCTGAATGACGGAAATTGGTATTTTGAAATTTTTGTAAGAGATTCTTTTTTGATATTCTCCAATGTTGATGAACAAGTTTTGACATTTGATACTACTCCTCCACAAGTTGCAATTTTAGGTTCACAAGAAGCTAATGAGATGGAATCAAAAGTATTTGCAGCAAGTGTTGATGATGGTTATGATAGTTCACTTGTTGCACTCACATGGACAATAACCGAGCCAAATAGAGTAGTTCGTGGTCTCGTCAGTGGTGAGTATATTTCAGATTCAAGCGTCAAGATTGAATTTAATCAATCAGGCACTTGGAACATATCTGTTTTAGCAATTGATTCGGTAGGTCATTATGCTAGACAATATCACGAGGTAATTGTCGAAAATCTTGCTCCTGAAATAAGTCTTCAATCATCTTCAGATCAAACTTCTGATGCGTTGATTATTGTTTCAGAGGCATCTAAGATGTGGTATATTGACGCTTCAATGACTCAAGACACATCGAATGATATAGATAATTTAGTATTCCAATGGTATGTTGACGGAGAGATAATTCATACTGGTAAGAACCTATCAAACACAATTTTTTCTGAAACTGGAAATCATGATGTCACACTTGTGGTTACAGATAATGACGGTTCTTCAACAGAATCCTCAATTCAAATTAGAATTAAATCAGATGCACAATCAAGCAGTGATGGAGTTAGTATACTTCTCATATTATCGTGCATAATATTTCTAGGTTTGACAATTATCTTAATCATAAGATTCACAAAAGAAGATAAATCGTTTAACCTACCTAAATGGGGGAAATAAACTTACCAAGGTTTGAATAGTATAAAACAGGTGGAATAATCATGTTTGCAGAGATGTTTACTCAGTTAGGGGATATGCCAGAACCAGTTTCTAATGCAGAGATTAACGATAGGCAAAGGGCGTTGTTCAGTAAATTTGACAACGGAGATTTGCTAATCTTGTGTGCTTCTCCTGAAACTATCCATTCAAATGATGTACATCACCCATATAGAACTCAAAGTAACCTACTTTACCTATCAGGCTGGACAGAGCCAGATGCAGTTATGTGTTCGCTAAATATCAACGGCAAGTGGGAAACACATCTGTTTGTACAACCCAAAGATACACTCAAAGAAATTTGGGAAGGTAGAAGGCCCGGAGTCGAGGGGGCAGTAGAAAACTGGCCAGTTGATTATGCTCATTCTGTAGATGAATTACAAGCAAAGTTAGCAGATTTTATTGCTCAATCATCAAAAATCATGCATAGGATGGGTATCATGCCAGAGGTCGATGAGTTAGTTGTGAAAGCGATAAAAAAGCGAGACCGGGCAAGACAAAGGTACGGAACAGGTCCAATTTCAATCGAAGATCCAAGTAATTTGATTGCAGAAATGCGTTTGATTAAATCAGACTCAGAAATTGCTCAAATGAAGTTTGCATCTGATGTCTCTAGTCTCGCTCATATCGCTGCCATGAAACACGGGGGTGGCAACAATGCAAAGGAAAATCAGTTGCAATCACTTATCGAGGGATTTTTTAGGTATGCAGGAACTTCAGGATGGTCATATCCATCTATTGTTGGTAGTGGAGAAAATGCAACAATTTTACACTACAAGCAAAACGAAGATTACTGCAAAGATGGTGATGTTGTACTGATAGATGCAGGTGCAGAATTCAGAGGATATGCGGCTGATATAACAAGATCATGGCCGAATAACGGTCAATTTACCGACGCCCAAAAAGAAATTTATCAAATTGTCTTAGATGCACAAATTGCAGCAATCGATGAGTGTGTCGTCGGTAATCCATACAATGCACCTCATGAAGCAGCTCGAAAAGTATTAGCAGAAGGTTTAATCAAATTAGGAGTCATTACACAAAGTCTAGAAGATTCTCTGGACATGACAGATGGGCAATTGAAAGATTGGTATATGCACAATACAAGCCATTGGATTGGTCTTGATGTCCATGATGTTGGTGTCTACCTGCCGAACGGGGAACCAAGATTACTTGAAAGTGGCATGTGTTTGACAATTGAGCCCGGATTATATTTTGGAGCTTGGCGGCCAGATGTAGAATGTCCAGAAAAATACGCCAATATTGGAATCAGAATTGAAGATGATATTCTCGTTACTAAAGATGGCCCTGTCGTACTAACAGATATGTGTCCAAAAACAATCGCTGAAATAGAATCAATTGTTGGCTCTGACAAGTAGGTGCTTGTAATGGATTGGCAATCTATACTCCAGCGACAGCAAGGCTGGTCAATAGAAAATTCAGAATCTCTAAGATTGTCAATTGATGAAGCAACTGAACTCTATGAAAATGCACCACTACATGATTTAACTATTGCAGCAGATCTGCGCAGAAGAAAAATACACCCCGACGGAAATGTGACATATTTGGTCGATAGAAATGTAAATTATACCAATGTCTGTACAATAAACTGTCAGTTTTGCTCATTTTATCGACCCCCAGGGCATGAAGAAACCTATACACAAACATATGAAGAAATTTCAAAAAGAATCAGGGAACTTGAAGCAATAGGTGGCTCGAGAATTTTGATGCAGGGTGGTGTGAACCCAGAATTAGAATTCTCTTGGTACATCAACCTCATCAAATATCTAGTAAGTGAACATCCATCTATTGATTTGGATTGTTTCAGTCCCATTGAGATCGAAGGGATAGCCGAGGTCTCGGGAATGAGCACGATCGATGTGCTAAGTCAATTGAAAACTGCTGGTTTACATGGCCTTCCTGGCGGTGGTGCAGAGATGTTAGTTGATGAAGTACGAAGCGATATCTCGCCCAAGAAAGGTAGTCCAGATAATTGGTTAAGAGTTATGGAAGAGGCACAATCCCTTGGATTAACTACTAGCGCAACAAACGTATTTGGTTTCGGAGAAACTCTGAGGCAAAGGGTCGAACATATGGCTAAAATACGCGACTTACAAGATTCTTCTAAAAATAAATACAATAATGGCTTTACATCATTTATTGCATGGCCAGTGCAACTTGAGACTAATTCATTTGGGAAACGAAACCGTGGTCAAAATAAATATGTCTTAGGTGCAGGACCAACCGAGTATATTCGCCATCTTGCAGTATCAAGGCTTTTCTTTGATAACATATCTAGTATTCAAGCCTCATGGCCGACAATGGGACTTGGCGTTGCTCAAATGGCATTATTATCTGGTGCTAATGATGCAGGCTCGACAATGATGGAAGAAAATGTTGTTTCCGCATCTGGTACAAGTAAGATTTCTGCCTCTGAAGTTGAATTGCAAAATACAATTATTAGAGCCGGATTTGTACCATCAAAGCGTGATAGTGATTATAATGCACTTGCAACAGAAATCTTTAGTGATTTGAAAAATGAGTTAGTGGCTCCGGTACCGAGGCAATACTAATTCAAGATAGTGACAAGGGATGATTTGTTTCCGTTCTACCTGAGTTAACAATAGCATCAGTGACACAAAACAACGCCGGGTGCTTGACTTTAAGAGGCTGGACCCACAATAGTTCCGGGAGATTTTCACGTTCAATAATTATCACCATTTCCCAATGTATTCTGATTAGTGGGGAAAAAATAGTACCCGGCCAATCTCCTTTTGGTGGCGGAATAACAGTTCTATCAGATGCCACATTGACGATCTCTGATTGTTGCATTATTCGCATCGGTCTCAAAAATAGACCTCCTTTGATATCTGTGGTTTGCATCGGAGAATCTTCTCCTCCACCAGTCCCATCATCTAAATCGACACTCCAATGATGAGGCAATTCTGTAGTTAAACCAGGGGCTGGTTGAGTATTTTCTTTACGACCTAAGGTTTCCATCAGTGCTTTCCTACTTGGTGGAAGAACTCCAACTCTCCAAAGCACAGACATACCTTGCCAATTTTCTTTAGTTTCTGGGAAATTAATTGTAGCAATCAAGTCTCCTCCAGATGTAGTATCGCTATGGAATTTGATATTAGGGGCCTTTGGTTGCGACCTCAAGAACCTCCTTTGTTTTACCAAATCAGAGAAGTTGGCTCCGACTCTCATGAAAATTGGTACAAATAAAATTGGTACAACAATAACTGCTAATAATGGATAATCTAACAACCCAAACCTAACTCGCCCAGTCCCTACACTAGGAACGCCGAAGTAGCTTATTACAGGTTCTAAAAATAAGTAAGTCAAGGCAATTAACAAAATTGATACTGAGAAATTCATAATCTTTCTTGCCTGTTTGTGAATTATATTTGGTGTTAAGTACCATCCATTTCTCTGTTTATCAACAATAGAATCTTCGGGGACTGCCTCAAGCATTTCTTGTGCATGTTCTTTATCCAGTTTCAGTGTTTCATCATCAAGGGTATAGCGCCTTTCTACCAACCATGAAGCTTTACTACCGATTCTAAATGGTGGCGGCAAGTTTCTAATTGTTTGATATGCTTCACTTTCGGTAACGTTGTGCTCTATCTCAGTCTTTTTTATGGCAATTGGCAACAATTCAGGCTTAAATCGATAGCTTTCGAATGGTGGATATTTTATCCTCTCTTCTAGCACAAGTTTGCCCATGTATCTCCCTCAGCTAAAAATCAATTTCATTCCTGCCTTGAGTGCTAATTTTCTAAACGCAGGTACTTTTCTTATTAATGCTAGACCGAGCGGAACTGGTTTTTCTATATCTCCTACTTGATTGATTAGTTTGATAATTTCTGGCTTAGCAAATTGTTCAAAATTTCTATCTAATTCCTCGTCTTCACAATCGCTAACCAATAGATTTCTAAGCGATCGAGCACGGTTTTGCTCCTTGCGCATTTTCTCAAAATGAGATTTAGCTATGTTTTTCAAGTGTTCCTCACTGAGCGTATTTTTATCAATCGCTATTGATAATTTATCGACAATACCATTGATTTGCTCGAATCCAGGACCTATTCCTCCTCCAGTTGTTGGCTTGGCCATACCAGCAGCATCACCGATCAACAACACTCTGTTTTTGTAGGCTTTTTTCACCATCCCGCTAGGTACTGGACCACAATATCTTGCTGTCTCACGTATGTCACTAAATCTATCATTCCAAAGTGGATGGTTCAATAAGTTGTGATAACACTCTTCTATACTTCTACCTTCTAATCTGTCGGCAGTAGACCATAAGCCAATTCTACAACTGCCATTGCCAGAAGGGATTACCCACGCAAAAAAACCGGGAGCAATCTCTGAACCGGAGTACATCTCTAACCATCGTTTTCTATTGTTATATCCAACAACCTCTGTCTGGAATCCGATCATTAATTCCTTAGGCCGACCCATCTTGAAATATCTTCGAGTCCAAGAATGAGCGCCATCACATCCAACAAGTAATTTTGTGCTAATCTGAACCTCTTGACCATCCCTGCTGACAGTTAGATTAACTCTATCATCTACTGTTTCTGCGCTGATTGGCTTGGAGTTTAACCATAAAGTTGCACCCGATACCATTGATTGTTTGACAACAGCCTCATCAAACAACTTCCTACAGACCACATATGTTCTAACTGTTCCACCTGTCCCAACAGGAACTAATGTTCCAGATGGCCCGTGAATCAGTGCTCCATCAACTTCCTCGAGAATTGTATCATACAAGTTGACTTGTTTCATAGCATTTGGAGTTACTAGACCCGCACATTGGAAGGGTCTGCCAATTTCATTGTGTTCTTCTAGCAACAATACTCTTTGGCCCCGTTTGGTTAGTAAATTGGCCGTGTGTCCTCCGACAGGACCTGCTCCAACTATGATAACATCCCAATCATGTGATGGAGGATGGTCGTCCATGTGGGTGTCCTAGTATCGAGTGGTTTTATTGTTATGTTAACAATGTGTTCAATCGGTTACTTTTTGGCAAATTTATAACCAACCGCTTGATTTTTCTTCAAATATAAGATTGAGGTGAAATTATTGCCAGTTTTCTTTGAAACAAAATCATCAAATGGACCGATTTCACCCTTCTCGATTAGGGTTTTAGCTTCGTCTCTAGTTATCTCCCTAGATGACATCTCTCTGGCGATTTGAATCTTACAATCTGAACCATCATTCGCTGGTTGATAGAAAGTAGGGGTTTCAATAATCTCTTCTTTGGTTTTTGGACATATCGCTACAACACCAGCAACTACTGGGAACTCTTTAGCACCGGCAGCCGCTTTTCTAGGAGGGAACTCGAATTTCACTCTATTACCATCTAATTTCAGATATGCACTAAATGGTCTACCTTTTTTCGAAATGAAATCATCTAGCAGTTTTGATTTACCCTCGACAAAGATTATTTTTGCTTCATCTGCGGTTATATTTCGCTTACACATTTCTTGAGAAAGTCCTCTAAACTTACATTCTTGATTATCACAGGCAAACATTGTTGCATTTTTTCTTATTGTTCCCCTTGAACAGACAGGGCAATCACATAATTCATCGTCATCACTAGATGAGGTTGATTCACCACCGCCCAAGAATTCAACTGCTCCACTCTCAGTTATTTTGACACTGGCAACATACGGTTCACCATTTCGATTAAAGAATCCGTGTAAATCAGTCAATTCCTTTTGATTCAATAGTCTTGCAGCAGTTGTTCTATCGAACCACCTACCACTAGTATTCTTCCAAAATACGAAATCACAACCGTTTCCTTTTCCTTCATTTTTTGGGCAGATATAGGAAAGAACAGTCTCTGATAGGGGCTCTTCGCATTTTGGACAGCAGCCAATTGCGTTTTTGTTCTTGAATAATTGCGTGCGGTCATGGTTCTTTATACGATCAACCATCTCTTCTGCCTTGTCAAAAATAATTTTCATATATTCTTCCCTTGAAAAATCACCATTTTGAACCGATGATAATTTCGCTTCCATATCGCCTGTAAGTTCTGGGGAAGTAATCCATTCAACGGGTATTGCTCTTAATAATTCAATCAATTTGATTCCACCAGGAGTTGCACGTAAACTCCCTGATCTGGCCCTTTGAATGAAATTTCTTGCAATCAATTTTTCAATTGTGTCTGCTCTTGTCGCAGGTGTTCCCAAACCCTTGCCTTTCATTGCTTCAGCCATGGCTTCATCATCAATACTTCTACCAGCATGTTCCATCAATGAGAGTAATTTTGCTTCTTTCAATCGGTTGGTTGGTTTGGTCAATTCTTCCCTAAATCTGTGCTCGAGCGCTTCAGTAGGGGCTGGATTGCTTGGTAGTTTATTCCACTTTTGTGGTATACTGTTACTCTTCGGTTTAACTTCCCTCCAACCAGCCTCTTTTAGTACTCTAACTTCTTTCACGAAATCATGATTTTCTTTAGTAGTGGTCCTTGTTTGAACGTCCCAAATGGCAACAGGATGGAAAGACGCTAAAAACTGGCGGCAAATTAAATCATACAATTTCGCTGCATCTCCAGTTAAGTTGCCTTGTGGAAGTTTACCGGTTGGAATAATTGCATAGTGGTCAGACACTTTGCTATCATTGAAATTTCTGCTAACATTTTGTAGGCCATTTTCCTTTAGTCTTTGACTGTGAGGTTGTAATTTCTCTTGCGCACCTAACTGGGCAATGGTTTTGCCAATTGTTTCAATCATATCTTCCGGTAAATATCTAGAATCAGTACGTGGATAGGTAGTTAGTTTGTGAGTGTCATATAGTTGCTGAGCAACCGACAAAGTCCTCTTTGACGTCCATGACCACATACTGTTGGCTTCTCTTTGTAGTGATGTCAAGTCGTAATTTAATGGAGGATTTTCTTTAGAGTCACGATGAGTCTGCTTGGTTAGGAATTCACCTTTAGAAGCGAGCACTTTCTCTATCGCTTCTTTCTCAGTTGGCTGAGTAATTCTGTGAGCTTTTGTTAGGGGATTATCCTTGTCCTCTACGTTATCTCGACGCTCCCAACGAGCACTCCACTCGCTATTACCTGATTTGAAATCTACTTCAAGTTCCCAAAACGGTTCGGCTTTGTGTCCTAAAATCTCTAATTCCTTATCAACGATGAGCGCCAATGTAGCGGTTTGCACTCTGCCAAGTGACATCGAAGTTCCATCATTTCTTCCGGTTCTTAGGAATGTAGAGGCTATTCTAGAACCGTTCATTCCGATGATCCAATCTGCTTCTGCTCGACTCACAGCGGCGTCTCTAAGCATACTATAAACGCTTGAATCTTGCCTACCGTCATATGCTCTCATAATTGAATCAGGAGTCATCGATTGCAACCACATTCTAGTCATTGGGACCTTTGACTTCGAGAACTCTATTATTCGCCTAAAAATTAGTTCACCTTCTCTTGCGGCGTCACAAGCGTTGACAATTTCTGTGCACGATTTGGTGGAAATTAATTTCTTTATTGCAGTTAACTGCTTTCTGTTGCTTCCACGGCCACTATTTGGCTTAAGTTCAAATTGTTCAGGAATAAATGGCAATAACTCCACACTTTTTCGCCAATCCTTCAATCTTTCATCATATTCCTCTGGTGTCTTTAACTCGAGCAAATGTCCGACTGCCCATGTAATAACTAGGTCATCAGATTCCCAGTGAGTCTCAGTTTTCTTGGTGACGCCGAGAACCTTGGCGATGTCTTCTGCTACACTTGGCTTCTCAGCGATGACGACAACTGCCATGATTTACCTGCCACAGGCGACGATACTTGAACCCTCTCTATAGCCTAATTTAATCTAGATACTATAGTATCTAGGCAAATTTGTACTGAAATTAATTCGAGTGATTTTTCCTCTCTTGTCTGAACGTTTTTTCATTCCATCGACCTTCTGGTAGAGAATTATCACAACCAACACATCCAGGGTAACCTGCATTCAGTAGTTGCTCACAAGACTCCAGCATCGAAAAAAACCCTTGATCAATCTTTAGCTCAATCCAACAAACATTATTGTCGGGTTCGGAAAGGCCAATGTAGGCTATGGGATATGGTTCATCATTGGTATTATCATAGATCCAAATTTCATCACAGTTAGTGTGCTCGTGTGATGGAAATGTGCTTCTTTGCGGGATTTTTTCACTAATCAAATTACACAGTTGTGTGATATCATTTGAATATTCTTCCGGAGCTTGAATAATGATCTTTTCAATACGGACAACTCTGCGAGCAGATTCTCTGACCACTGGCCATAGTGGATGATTCATCTGCATAATTGGGCCAATGAGGGGTAAGTCTTGAATGATACCGTTGTAGAGGCTTAGTCATGGGGCTAGGGTTTAGACTGTTTATCCGCCCCATTATTGCCTTACAGGATTCAGAAAAAGCTCATGCTCGCTCAGTTAGGTCACTGAGAATTTTTGGTAATAATCCTATTACAAGACCATTTCTTTCGATGATTTATAAATCCAGAAAAAAACTCCCAATTAATGTCTTCGACATTGATTATGAACACCCATTTGGTTTAGCGGCAGGTATGGACAAAAAGGGAGAAGCGATTAATGGTTGGCAATCAATAGGCCTTTCATTTGCTGAAATCGGTGGAGTAACAATGTTAGAACAAAGCGGCAATCCTAAACCTCGCATGTTCCGTTCAACCAAACACAAAGC
>WTIT01000094.1:8501-37008 GCA_011526375.1 Methanobacteriota archaeon | reverse complement strand
CAAGGAGATGAAAATATGAGTAATAAAATAGTTGAAAAAGGAATGGATGTTAAAGTACACTACAAAGGTACATTGCCAGAAAATGGAGAAACTTTTGATTCGAGTGAAGGAAGAGATCCACTACAATTTTCTGTCGGAAAGGGACAAATGATTCCAGGCTTTGAGGAGGAGTTGATGGGTGCTGCAGTCGGAGATAAGAAAACATTCACACTATCTCCAGAGAGAGCATATGGTCAAAGAGATGACGAAGCAATACTGCAAATACCTAGGGCACAATTTGCCCAGTTAGAGGAGCAAACGAGTTTAGAAATTGGTTTCCAGTTAGTTGCACAAATGCCTCATGGACCTGCTCCATTCACGGTAACTGAACTCTCAGATGATATGGTCACCGCGGACTTCAATCACGCTCTTGCTGGTAAAGAATTGACATTTGAGGTTGAAGTAGTTGATATATCTGAGAGTCAAGGCGGTTGTGGAGACCCAACATGTTGTTGATTCTGAACAATCGATTATGAAAATATCAACACGACAGTAGTTTTGATGAATCGCCTACTACTGGCAGCCATATGGCAGATGAACGAAAGACCGAGTGGAAGACTCTCTCAGGGATTGATATCCCTCGGACATTTTCCAGTGTAGATACTCCTGCTGGGCAGCCTCCATATACGGCAGGCATACACGAAACAATGTATCGCTCTAGATTATGGACAATGAGACAATATGCTGGTTTTTCGAGTGCTAAAGAAACAAATGAGAGATTCAAATTACTTTTAGACAGGGGTCAAAAAGGCCTATCTGTAGCCTTTGACTTACCTACTCAATTGGGATTGGATGCTGATGATGAATTGTCGATTGGAGAAGTCGGAAAGGTTGGAGTATCTATCTCCACATTAGACGATATGAGGGAATTGTTTGCAGGAATTCCCCTTGACAAAGTCTCAACCTCGATGACAATTAATGCACCAGCCATGATATTACTTGGAATGTATATTGTTGTAGCAGAAGAACAAGGTGTTCCACCGAACAAAATACGCGGGACAATTCAAAATGATATATTAAAAGAATATATGGCTAGAGGAACATATGTATTTCCACCAGATGAAAGTATGCGGTTGATCACAGATATTTTCTCTTATTGTTCTGAACAAGTACCGTTATGGAATACAATATCAATTAGCGGCTATCACATTAGGGAAGCTGGTTGCACTGCTACACAGGAAGTTGCATTTACTCTATCTAGCGCGTTAAATTATGCTGATGCTGCAATAAAAAGTGGTTTACACATAGATCAATTCGCTCCTAGACTATCCTTCTTTTTTAATTGTCATAATGACTTTTTTGAAGAAGTAGCAAAGTTTAGGGCAGCAAGGAAATTATGGCATGATTTGGTTGATACCAGATATGATTCGTCAAATCCTAAATCAAAGAAACTTCGTTTTCACACACAAGTTGCCGGCGTTAGCCTAACAGCACAACAGCCCCTCAACAATATCTCAAGGGTTACAATCCAAGCCTTGGCCGCGGTTTGTGGTGGCACCCAGAGTTTACACACCAACTCATATGATGAAGCAATAGGTTTGCCGACTGAGGATAGTGCCACTATAGCATTAAGGACACAGCAAATCATTGCTGAAGAAAGTGGTGCTGCAGACGTTATTGATCCACTAGGTGGTTCGCATTACGTCGAATATTTAACCGCTAAAATTTATGATGAAGCGCTATCAATGATTAAAGATATAGACTCAAAAGGTGGTGCTATGGAAGCAATCAAGGAAGGGTGGCAGCAACGACAAATTCACAATTCCGCATATAGCCATCTCAAAGATGTTGAATCGGGTAAAAGAAAAATCGTTGGCGTAAACCATGGAGTTATGGGGCAAGAAACCCCCATCAAAGCCATGAAATTGGATGATAAATTAGGCGAAACACAACGAAATAAACTAGCATCAATACGTGAAAGACGAAATAATGATTCTGTAGTTAACGCCTTGGAAAAAATAACAAATGCTGCAGAGAAAAATGAAAATTTATTCCCTCTAGTACTTGATGCAATTAGATGTGAATGCACTTTGGGAGAGATTATGCAGGCCATGAAAGAAAAGTTTGGTACATGGATGGCGCCAAGTGGGTTTTAGGTGATTTGATGAAAATAAGACTAGACCATATAGGAATCGCAGTGAACAGTCTTGATGATGGAGAAAAGTTCTGGAAATTATTGGGATTAATTCCAGAACAAGAAGACGAAGTGGTAACTGAGCAAGGAGTAATAACCCGGTTCATTCCTATTGCTAATGAAATGCAAAAACCAGCATTGATTGAATTGCTGGAACCTACGGGTGAAGATACTCCAATTGGTAAATTCATAGCAAAAAGAGGTGTGGGGATCCAACAAATATGCTTTGAAGTAGAAGATATACTTATGATGATTGAACACCTTACCAATTCGGGAATAGTTATGATTGATTCAAAACCTAGAGTTGGTTCCAAAAATTGCCTTATTGCGTTCGTTCACCCAAAGTCAACGGGTGGGGTTTTGGTAGAATTATCACAGAAGGTATTAGGAAACAATCATAATCCATCTAATTAAATTCGCTTCATGCGAACCTGTGTAGACCAGCTTATGGCACTATCACACATTGATGGACCAAGATTGAAAGCAGAGGCTAATTTCATTTCAAAGCAATTAGAATCACTGAGGTACAGTGGTAGAATCTCTAATGATGCATATTTGGACGCCGGTTCTATATTTGGCGCATTTGAGATGTTTGCTAATCTAATTGATATGGGCGTGCCACAGAAAGAAATCTTCTCACAACTTAAGCAACAACTTGAGAGGGCAAGGAAACTTGAGATTAAATATCCCGGGCTTAACCAAGCAATAGAATCAGGCAGGGCTAGTTGATTATGACTAATGACAACATTCTTCTAAAAATTTCAAACGTCAGAAAACGATTTGGTGAAGTGCTTGCTTTAGATGATGTTTCATTTGAGATAAATTCAGGCGAGGTTGTTGGTCTTGTTGGTAGTAATGGAGCAGGTAAGACCACATTGCTTAGATTGATGTCCGGCGTATATCGTCCAACATCGGGAAGCGTAACTCTCGGTGATCAAACACCTGTTCATTTGATGAGGGATAATTTAGGTGTAGTTCCAGAATCTACGGGACTGTATTCTAGGTTAACTGCTTGGGAGAATATCAGATATCATAGTAGATTGTATGGAATCGATGACTCTGTCTCTTGGAAAAGAACCCTTAAATTTGCTCAAAGTCTAGACATGGAAGAAAATTTATCAAGATATACCAAAGGATTTTCTAGAGGGATGCGACAAAAGACAGCATTACTAAGGGCGCTAGCACATGGCCCCAAGGTTCTACTTCTTGATGAGCCAACAGCAGGACTTGATATTACGAGTGCTAGAACAGTTAGGGCTTTGGTTGAGCAGATAAAACAAGAAGGCGGCACCGTTGTTTATTCAACCCACCAGTTGTTTGAAGCTCAGCAAGTTTGTGACAGAATCATCATTATCCATAACGGTAATGTCATGGCGAATGGTTCTCCAGATGAACTAATCAACGAAAATGAATGCAACACATTAGAAGAAGCATATGTTGCATTGACTCAGGAAAAAGCAAGGATAAGATTTGAGGATAGTAACAATGACAAAGGTCTGACAAAAATCTGGAATAAATTGTTTCGACCTAAAACTCCAAGCACGTCATCAAATAGTGAGGTGATTGAAAGTGAGTAAGTCTACACAACGGATTAAGACAATAGCCAAAAAGGAGGTTGTTGAGTTTGTTAGAGATTGGCGAACTATTGTAGCTATCATCATTATACCAATATTGATGTTTCCTGTTCTTTTTATTGTGTTCCCCATACTGTTAGAGTCTGAAGCTGCCGAACTAGATAACAAGATAGTTAATATCGAAATTCAATCTAACGAATTCCCTGATTACTTAATCAATAGTTTTGATGAAAACTATACTCAGTTAACCATTATCAACAAGACATTTGACGAGTCATTATCACTTCCTTTGGATGACTTAGACAAAGTCAGAAACATGGAAATTGATGCGATTTTAAGGTTGAATTATTCTGAAGAAATATGGTATTATTCTATCATACATCTATCGACATCAGAAAGTTCTACTGAAGCAAAAGCAAGAATTATTACATCGCTTATTGCTTTTGAAAATAACATCACTGAGTTGAGAATCATTGATGGTGGCTTAGAAGTTGATTCCACATTGGATCCATTACGCTGGGATGGTGATACTAACAAGGCTGATGTCGCAACAGAAGGTGAACAAGCTGGACTAATTCTTTCATTATTCATCCCTCTAGTGTTGGCGATATGGACTTTCTCAAGCGCGATACAGCCATCGATAGACATGACAGCAGGTGAACGTGAAAGAGGCACTCTAGAAGCATTATTGGGGCTACCATGTACAAGGAACGAATTGCTACTAGGCAAGTGGCTTGGGGTTGCAACGATTACAGGAGTCGGTGTACTTCTGCAAATAGTTGGCCTATTGTTCGCAATAGGATACTTGGCATCATCAGATTTCATCGGAGTTCCTGCGTTGTCTATTGAGGCGATAGTTCTAATCATCGTCTCTATTATGTTATTTGCAATAATGGTCGTTGCGTTAGAACTTGCTCTAGCAATGAGATCTCACAGTGTAAAAGAAGCTGGTTCAATACTCGGTCCAGCAATTATTCTGATAATATTCCCTGCCCTATTTACTCAAGTCATAAATTTGGATGGCATTGAAAGTTTTTGGTTTAGCATACCGGTAATTAATGTCCTATTGGCATTGAGAGAGTTATTGCTAGATAGAGTAATTATCGAACATATTGTAATTTGGTTTACATCTTCAGTGTTATATGCCAGTTTGGCAGCGTATTATGCGGCACGTCAATTCAAACGTGAAGATATAGTTACGACTCTATCGTGAGAATTCGATTAGTGCTTCTCTAACAATATCGATAATCAAATCAACTTCCTTTGACGTTAAACGAAAATGAGGAGTAAATCGCAGCGCATTATGTCCTCCATGAATAACTCCCAACCCTCTTCTACGACACCACGGTTCGACAGCATCAAACCCTACAACTGGGAATTTACTTGGTTCTAATTCTGCGCTTAGCAATAAACCAGTACCTTGAACTTTAGTTATTGTACCTGGCAATTCTTCGGCTAGTAGTTTCAGTTTCATGACGAATTCTTCGCCACGTTCTTTGATATTTTTTCTTAAATCTGGTGTTATTTGTTCTAATACTGCAACTGCTGTTTCTAAAGCACGAGGATTCGTAGTCATCGTGTTACCATAAATGCCAACAACATACATCGATGAAGCTCGTTCATTCATGCCAAGAACTGAAAGTGGATATTGGCCCGCATTAATTGCTTTCGACCATGTCTCCATATCAGGGACTTCTGCATCTTGGAATCCATCATAATCAATTACTGATAGGCATCCTTGACCTCTGATTCCTGCTTGTATGGAATCTACTAATAGCATCGAATCATGTTCTTTAGTTAGCCTTCTAGCAGTGTCATAAAAATCTCGAGTAACACACATTCCTGGATTACCCTCACCTTGGATTGGTTCTATGGCAATTAATTCAATGAAGAATTTTTCTTCTACTGATCGCTTGAATACTGCTTCCAGTGCTGCTGAGTCGTTTGCAGGAACCAGAATTAGATTGTCACGGTTTTGGAAAGTTGCTAGGTTCTTATCATAACCTGATTTACAGGAGTGAGAAATTTGGGCTGGTCTATCAGTTCTTCCATGAAAACTTCTCTCTACTGCAACCATTTTTATTGGATAATTTTCATATTTTCCGCCCGGTCCTGTTTGTTTGTTAGCGTTAATATCAGCAATTCTTAGTGCAACTGTCATCGATTCGGAACCGCTATTCATGCAAATGAATTTGGTAAATGGGCAGTGCCCTCTTGTATGGCCTAACTCACTTTTCAATGCGTTGGCAAGTCTGCTATGACTAAATGATGGAGTCATTACGTTTGCCATTACCCAATTCTGTGACATGGCTTCAATAACTGATGAGGGTCCATGACCTGCACCAAGCATTCCATAACCCCCGTTATCGTGAACTACCGCTCCGTGAGAAGTAATTATCCATGGACCTTTACCAGCCAAAGCAATGTATGGGTTTACAGTAGCAGGTGCATAGAAATTGACATAATCTTCTTGAAGTGTTGATACAAGTTCAACTTCATCAGTCATCAGTACTTCTTCACCTAATCTATTTCTCAAATCTCGATGATTAACGAGCCCTTCTGAAATAGCATTGAACAAATTTTCGTCTGATAGACAAAAGCTGCTTATCTCATCGTCACTAAGCCCGATAGTATCCATTTTACCGGAGTTTTGTCTAATTTCTGTTAACGCGTGGAGGGCTTCTTCTACCTTGCTCACAGACTTCATCAATACAATTGCGTTCTTGGCGCTTCTTCAACATTCGCTAAACATTGACCAAAGAAGTACAGTATTTTGGACAATGTAATACTGGAGTAATATTCTAGTAATACTTATATCTGTTTTTATTCAGGCAGGAATATGCCTAAAGTTTCACTAGACATGCCGGCTGAAATTTTGCAAGACATTAGAAATCACGTTGGAGATGACAAAAAATTTGTCAGTGTTGCAGACGCAATTAGAACAGCTTGTAGGAAATTATTAGACCAGTTGGATGAAATTGATAATAGGCACGGAAGGTAATATTATGACATCAAGAGAAGATGCAAAGAAAGCGGTAAAGACATTACTTGGATATTTGGAAAATAACGTAAATCGTGAAGGACTCTTAGAGACACCAACGAGAGTAATTGATTCCTGGGATGAGATATTCAGCGGATATACTATGGATGCAAAAGAAATACTTAGCTCAACATTCAATGGCGAGGGATATGATGGAATTGTATTGTTAAAAGATATTGAATTTCATTCCACATGTGAACACCACCTTCAGCCATTCAACGGAAAAGCCCACGTCGCATACATACCAGTAGATCGCATTGTTGGCATATCCAAATTATCTAGAATTGTTGAATGTCATGCACGTAGACTGCAAAACCAAGAGAGAATTACCAAGGGAATTGCTGACGATTTAGAAACTCATCTATCCCCTCTTGGGTGTGCAGTAATTATCGAAGCTGCTCACGGATGCATGAGGTGTAGAGGCGTAAAACAAGCAAATGCAATAATGTCAACATCTTCAATGCGTGGAGTTTTTTTTGATAAAGCAGAACCTAGACAAGAATTATTCCAACTCATCAATAATTGAGGCGATAATTTGACCGAAAAATCTGATTCAAGTGCAATAAATTACGATGATCCTCCAGATTTAGAATGTACTTACAATATAGTTGAGATTTTTCACTCCGTTCAGGGAGAAGGAGCACGTGCAGGTATACCTCATGTTTTTGTTAGATTTGGTAATTGCAACCTGCGGTGTGAATGGTGTGACACTGATTTCTTAACTTATGAAGAAATGACTGCGGCACAAATTATCAGAGAAATAGAAAAATATCCCTGCCAAAATGTGATATTAACTGGTGGTGAGCCTATGCTTAATGACCTCTGGCCCCTACGAAGGTTGTTTAATGAACGCGGATATCACATATCAATTGAAACAAATGGAACAATAGTAATCGATGAAGGTTTAATCGATTGGATTTGTGTTTCTCCAAAAGATCAGTTGTATCCAAATACAAAGATTAAACAAAGAACCGGTGATGAATTAAAATGCGTGTACGTTGGTCAAGATTTGTCATTATACGATGAGTTGGTTTCTGGTTTCGATAATCTATTTTTGCAACCATGCTACATAGAGTCGGAAAGTGTGGAATGGAATGGTAGAAACTTTGCCCAAACTGAATCCCTAGTAAAGATGAATCCTTCTTGGAGGTTATCACTACAAACGCATAAATGGATGGGGATTGACTAATGAAAACGGCAGTTATGGCATTAAGCGGTGGCATGGACTCTACCTCACTATTATTGAGGCTAATACGAGAGGGGAATTCTGTTTACACTATTGGATTTAACTATGGGCAAAAACACATAGTGGAATTAGAAAGAGCTGAACAAAATATAGCATACTTAGAAAAAAATGGGTACAAAGTAATTCACAAAGTAGTTGATTTATCCTCATTAATGTCTATGTTTTCTGGCTCTTTAACATCAAAAGAAGAAGTCCCTACTGGCCATTATGAAGAAGAACAGATGAAATCAACTGTTGTACCGAACCGAAATGCAATATTTTCATCGATTATTTACGGATATGCACTGAGTCTAAGTAATGAATTGAGTACAAATGTTTCGATTTCACTTGGTGTGCACTCTGGTGACCACGCAATTTATCCCGACTGTAGGCCAGAATTTTACAAAATTTTGAATCATGCTTTTGAGATTGGTAACTGGGATGCAGAAAATGTTTCATTGGAGCTGCCATACATCGATGGCGATAAGGAGTCTATACTGCAAGACGCCATTGTATCTTGTGATGTATTGAAGTTAGACTTTGATACGATTTTTGCTAATACTAACACTTCATATGACCCTGACGAATTAGGGAGGAGTTCAGGTAAGACGGGGTCTGATATTGAACGAATCTTAGCTTTCCATGCCATTGGCAGGAAAGACCCTGTTGAGTATCAAGATGATTGGTCTACAGTATTATCACACGCATTAGCCTTAGAATCTGAACATATGGACAAGGTCTATCGTGAAAAACTTACTGAACTACAATATCAAGTAACACGTAACAGTGCAACAGAAAGAGCATTTACTGGAATTTATGACAAACATTTCGAAACAGGCAATTATCATTGCATTTGTTGTGGTAAACTTCTGTTTAGATCGACTGGAAAGTATAATTCAGGTTGCGGTTGGCCTGCTTTCCATACTGAGGATGATAACGCCGATATTAAGAGAGTCAGTGATTACAGTCATGGAATGGCCCGTATTGAGGTGAAATGCTCCAAATGTGACGCTCATTTAGGACATGTTTTCGAGGATGGGCCACTAGAATATGGTGGAGAGAGATATTGTATTAACTCCGCAGCTTTAGAATTTAGAGAGGGATAATATTGGTAACAAGAATAAGAAGATATGTTGAAACAGACACTGGGCATAGAGTGCCTAATCACAAAAGTAAGTGTCGACACATGCATGGTCATAGGTATAGATTTGAAGCTGAAATAGAAGGTGATGTTGTTGATGTATCTGGAGTTTCAGAAGAAGGTATGTTGATGGATTTTTCTGATATCAGTGCGATATTAACTCGGGAAGTTCACGATGTCGTCGATCACGCATTCGTTGTCTATTCTGGTGATAATGAAGCATTAAATGCTCTAAAGCACATGGGTGATGAACACAGAACAGTTGTTGTTGACTTCATACCAACTGCAGAAAATTTAGCCAAATGGGCTTTCGAACAAGTTGAACCACACATAGTAACCGCCTATGGAAACAAATTACAGTTAGTAGCGATGCATGTTTGGGAGACACCGAAGTCACTTGCCAGTTGGCATAGGTAATTCATTCGACTCTTCGGCGCCGGTTTTTCTTCCAATTATCATCGTCAACAGAGTATTGTAGTGAAGTTGTTGCGTCAATAAGTCCGCCAATCAATCGCGTTACTTCGTCATTGGTTGGAGAGGACATCATAACCATTCTTGTTAGTGAATTCATAATACTATCTTTTCGCTCCTGATTGCCAGGAACAGATTGACTAAATTCGTTAACAGCTTGTATGAATTTATCTCTTAATTCTGGCGAGAGTTTCCTCTCTAATGGCACTATTTCTGGTAAGCCCGAGTCATTACCTTGTTGAATCCTAACTCTATCTGAATGTAATTGGTAAAGAAAGCTATTGATGGAGTGTGATAAATTTGCTATTGGATAACCTTCCCACGTTGGTAATGTGGTTAAGAAATCACACTTTCTTAAATCATCTGTAGACAGTCCAGTTCCTTCACCACCGAATACCAATGCAATTCGACCTGTGTGCTCGTTAAATCTTTTAGATAACTCCCATGGAAAACAAAAGTGTCTAAATGATGTTTTACTGCCAACTTCCCTTTTCCCCGAAGTACCAACTATGAGTGAGCAATCTTCAGTCGCATTGGTAAAATCATCAAAAATTTCGACTTTGTCAAGAATTACACCAGCATGCTTCGCTCTATTTCTTGCTTCAATATCATCTGGGCTACACTCAGGGTTAACTAATCGTAGTTTGTCAAAACCATAATTGAGCATAGTACGACTTATCGCACCTAAGTTTCCAGGATGGGATGTATTAACACAAACGATAATTAGTTCAAAACGAGAACTTGGTAACGGAATTTTCTTTCTATCTCCCATGTATTCACCCTTGATAAAATTCTGCGATCCATCTCGGGTCACATGGTTGATAAATAAAAAACAAAAAACCACCAGATTCTCTATCATCCATTATGATTGAACGTTTGCGAATAGAGTGTTTGATTTTTAGAAAATCAATCAGCGATTTCAGTTCAGATTTATCATCGCTATGGATGCTAACTGGCTGCCTATCCCAGTCAATGCGCACAGGCATCGAAAGACCTCAATCAACTCTTCTTTGCCTGTATCTTGTGACGTAGCCTGCTATCCAGTTACGTAGTTTTTTGGAACTTACATCAGTTAATTGTGAAACCATCATTTTGTTGTGGTCAAAATCATCAGTGAATTTATCTCCATGTTGCTCTACAAGTGCGATTGCTCTAATTTTAATGAAACTTGGTCTAATATTTCCCATAATTATCACTCCTGAAATAGTTTAACCTCGATAGGGATATCTGGCTCATCGTGTCTGATTACTTGCAAGCGTACTTTTCTTGGTGGATTTTCAATTCCTCTTGACCAAATGTGTTCGTTTACTGAAGGGTCAATCCAAACTTCTTCGTCTTCTTTGACTTTCAGATGTTGTATGACATGATCTTTGATAATTTGCATTGCTCTTGGTGCACGCTTAAATCGCGTGATACTCCAAGCTTTTCTTAGGGGTACGATAAGTTCTGATTCGTTTGGTCTTGCCAAGTTAATCACCTCTGGAGTTTGCTTCTTCTCCAATGATGTCTCTTAGGATGGGAAACAGTATTTCGGTCGGTCTTTAACATGACCCATACAGGGACACGGCGGTTTTGCTTGGTTGCCTTCATAAGGCGGATTTTCTTTGCTGCTGGTTTATTTTTTGACATTTCGAGCACCTTCTCAGATTCTTCTAATGGACGCATTACTGCGGCTCTTGGATTGTGTGGCTAAAATTGACTTTAGCGTATCATCATTCATAGGGGGAGTAAATTTTTGGTTTTGGTTTAATTCAAGAATTAACTTGCGTATTGACTCAGCGCGTTCAGGAGTGGCTAGCGATATTCTCGCAATTCTTGCTCGTGCTTCGCTAGTCAAGAGTTGTTTCATGGCGTTTGAAACTGCTTGAGATTCTGCATTTTTCCGTTGAGATTCAATCTCGGCATCGGCTTGTGCTTGTGCTTGAGATTCAAATTGCTTCTGTAGCTCAAGCCTTCTTTGTTCCCTGATGGCTGCTAGTTGGTCATCTCCGCTAGCAGACATAATTGACAAACTCCCACTTCCTCAATATTTTGCCAAACCAGGATACATTTCGTTTGCAACATCTCTGCAGGAATGTGCAACTTCATCCAGAAGTTTCTGTCCGTGTGAAGTAACTTTTCTGCCAGAGTACAATTGTTGTTTCCCATCTACAGATTCAATTTCCTTGGTTGATACTAGTTCAACTAAGCCCGCTGACTCTAATTGTTGTAGTGCTGTTCTAATGATGTGTCTTGATGCCACACCTGGTGTGTTTGGGCCGGCGCCATTGTTAACGCTGCCACCATAGTCTTGGGCCAGCGAAGTAACTCCAATCGGCCCCTGACGAGCAACTTTTCTTAGAATTGAGGCAGCTCTAATAGTCCACCAATTTTCTTGGGTAGGTGGTCTTTCTCGATCAGCACCAGTTTTGACATAATCTGACCAATTTGGTTGTTCAATTTCCTTAACAGTGGATAGTTTTTCTGCCAATGCTGGAATCAGCAAGTCAGCGGGAATATCATAATATGTGGTCATACAGCAACACCAAGCACTTTGCCGACTAAACTCCCCTATATCAATGAAACGGGTGCAAATGTGGAGCCATAACTTGAAAATTTGGGAAAATGCAAGTGTTATTGAAGGGGCGTTAGTAGGGTTAGACATGCAGAAGGCGTTAGCCCAAAATCCGAACTTGCTTCGGACTTTGCTTGGTCTATCATTTACATTGATATTCTTACTTGGATATGCTGTATATGGGGCTACCATATCTCCCTCGTACTACCTGTACACTACAGAAACTGAAATTACTGTGCATGAAACAAATGAACCAACAAAACTTTACGATGAAGACAACAATGTAACGAATTGGCGTTGGACTTTCACTGCTGACGGGGACAACTTGACCTGGGTTAATGCCAGTGCTGGAGGATTATCCAGGAACTCAGTCATGAAACTAACCAGTTCCGCTGGCTTATACAGCCACACTGACCTTGGTGACCCTGATGCAGACGATTTTAGTTGTGAAGACAGATGCTACTACAATAACACTCATGAGCTAATTAGCGATGACGGGGGGGATGAAGCAATTTATTCAATGACTACTACCGACCCCGGCAGACGAAATAATGGTACTGTTTACGCTAATTCGTTAGAATCTGCCGAGCAAAAAGCGAGAGAAATCATCGAATATTTCCACACACCTTCAGTGGTGATTGTTGAGATAACAGAAAAAGGGAACAAGAGTACTTCTCCAGATGTTATTCTTACGACAGTAAACGAGGACTTCGAGGAAATAGAGGTATTTTCTGTAGATGCAGGTACTGAATTCTTGTGGGCTGTTGCAGCGGTTGTAGGTTGCTTTTCCATGATATTAATTCCATCCTTCACCGTATATTTTGCTGCACGTGCTAAGGAGCGTAAGAACGAATTGAAGTTAGAACAGGCAGAACAACAGGTCGACGAATCAATAGATTCGGAAGACGACGCCAATTAACTCATATAGATTACATACTTTGTCTAAAACGAACCGGAATGCGAATTCAACTAGCAGTTTTGATTGTTTTACTTCTGTCGGCAACGACTGTCCCGTTTCAATCATTACCCGATGACCAATCTTCGAAGGCATATAGCATGAATAGAGCAACAGGAATTGACCTCTCAGTTAGCGACATATCGTATAGTTATCCGAATTTTGCCGACCAGCAAAAATATCAAATGTTTTCTTCGAATTATCCAATTTTCAGTTTCAATCGACCTGAATTATTATTTGTTGTAGACGCGGTAAAAGATGTTGAAATTGAAATGAGCATTACCGTTGATAACCTCGGTACGGTAAATTCTCCATTGGTCGATGTAAATGCTTTGATTTTGCACAATGAATATCAAAATTTTGAAATTTTTAATTCAACAAACCAAATCAACACAATCAGGGGACAAAGCAGTTCTACGACATCATTCAAATTTACTCCATCATATTCAGGAAATCACTCTGTAATCGTTATGCCTAGTATGTCATCTGTAGACGACAATCCAGCAAATGATGAGCTGTTAGGCACGTTTACTGTCGCAAGTCACTACTTCAATTGTGATGATTTGAGTTTATGGTCGGTTGGACAAAGTTGGGGCATGAATTCAGATACATCACTATCTGAAGGTAGTGCATGTCATATCGGCAATGGACAGTCTTCAAGCTACAGCGCAAATTTAGCCTCAGACTTAATCACACCCATGATTGACATGTCCGATGCTATTCAAAATCCAACGAGAACGAACGGTATTTCATTCTACTATACCGGTAGTTTAGCCAGCGGAGATTATGTCAAAATCTATAGTATGAATCCGGCTAATAGTTGGACAGAATTGGCGAGTATTACGGGAACCGTAGATAGCGACTTCTCAGATTCAGCCAATTGGCAAACCTGGTCTGTTAGCAATGCAGGGGCGAATTCACCGTTGATTCCTTCACCTCAGCAGAATTTTCACAGCAATTCCCAATTTAGATTTGGCTTCACAAGTGATTCGAATATCAATGACATTGGCCTTTGGATGGATGATATAGTAATAGTATACGATCAGGAACTGCGACCCGATGAATATGGTATCATTTCTACGGGCCTATCTACATCTGGAACTGTGCCAAATGGCTGGGGCAAGGTTACAATTCAATTAACAAACACTGGAAATGTCTCGGAATCATTTACACCGGCTTTGTTTGGCATTCCTGCTGATTGGCAATATTATTTTTCGACAACAAGTGGAGTAAGTATTACTGAATCTAATGGTGTTTATTTGGATAAAGGAGAAACTAAATTGATAGAACTTAATTTTAAGCCAAAAATTGGTGAAAGTTTAGGATATTATCCTGTTACTTTTACTGCAACATCCAAGTCACATCAACAAGTAACTACCAACTTATTATTACAACTTGAAGTAACTCCAGACAGAATTCCAGAATTCTTACCAATTACAGATATCATAAGGTGTATACCGGGGAATTCATGCTTTGCATCGCTGTCAATTACTAATGTAGGAGGCGCAACAGATGTTTTTTCGTTATCATTAGATTATAACACATTACCAGTAGGTTGGAGTGTTTCATTTGCATGGAATCAACCAACAGAAGTCCTAGTACAACCTGGATTTACAGTTCCAATTATGTTAACATATACTGTTGCTAGCGACGCAACTCCTGACTCAGTTGGAACATTTGATTTAATTGCTATTTCACAAAATGATAGTTCTCGAACCGACCAATTAACTGTCGAGGTCATAGCAAGTATGGTTAGCGATGCATCTATTTATCCATCGCAATCATCACAAGAAGATTTGATAATTAAACCAGGAGAAAGTACTACTGTATCATTTACTGTCACAAACAATGCTTCTGTCCAAGACATTTTCCAAACCAATACAATAATTGAGAGTGGCAATGATTGGTTAGTGACAGATATATTTCCTCAACAATTATTTCTGAACTCTGGAGATACCGGTACATTCAGCGCTAAAATAACAGCACCAGTTACCGCTCAGGTAGGAGATAATTGCCCTGAATATTTCGCTTCGATTGTTTCACAAAGGAGTGGTGAGGTATTCATCTCGACAGGTATAGATAATTTACAAGTCGCACAAGTAAACAATCTTGCGATAAAGCTTGTTCAAGCGCCTGAAACTCTTATACCAGGCACTGCAAATGAACTACAACTAGAATTATCTAACCTAGGTAATGGTGCCGTTCCAGCTGAGTTTCTGATTCAAGGTATACCAAATGAATGGGATTACAGAATCTATGTTGAAGATGAATTACTCAACAACATAGTACAATTAGGTGAGATTTCAGATCTAGATTCAATAAAGATGGTACGCGTTGTAATTGATGTCCCAGATGGAGTTGACCATAGTTTATTTTTCAATATCAAAATATCTGCTATGCCGACAATGCATGGGGACGATATAGATATTGATGATAATGATATCGAATTGACTTTAGTCACTGATATAGTTAGGGCAATCGAACTCTCTCAGACATACAATACAGTTAGTACAGGAATAGGTAACAGTACATCAATAAGTTTTGAAATCATCAATTTTGGCAATGTTGATGAACAAGACCTGCAGATCTTAGCTACCTTAAACAGCGAGACATACAGTGGAATTATCACAGGGTATATGACAATTGGAAATACGGTTAGACCGTATGACTTCAATAAGTATCATTCGATTTCACTTGACAAAAATAGTTCGCGTAAGGTTAGGGTTGATTTGATAATTCCATCAGATATCGAGATTGGTTCGATAATAATATTCGATTTTTCTTTATTGGTAGATAATGAACAAGATGAAAGATTGAATCAACGAACTGAATTGGTTGTTAACTATGTTAGAGATATATCGATAGATTTGTCACAGAACACACTAGTAACGGAAGATTTCGGATCCTTATGGCTGAACATATCTACAATTTCCAGTTCTGATGAACAATACATCGCAGAATTTTCTACACCAGAAAATTGGCAATTAATTTGTAATTCTGCACTAGTTGAAGATGGAGTCATTTCAATCGAAGAAAAATTAGTCAATTCACTAAACAGGCAGTCTTCTACCTACTGTGAAGTTATTAATCTAGGGGAAATATACGAAGGCGAGATACGTGTAGTCCTATATGACGATGATAATGTATTAATTAGTGAGGATAGAGTTTCAATTACATTTGTCAAACCGGTATCAGAGAGCGCTAATTTTTCATCCACAATTATTGCAGGAGGGGTAATATTTACATTGCTTGCAGCTATAATTATTTCATTACTAGTCGTTAAAAACCGAAGTAAATTTGATGACAAAGAAACTGAAATTAGCAGTGAGCAAAGAGTCTCTGGGCCTCCAATTTCCGGCCCGCCCACATCAAATGTTGTCGCTGAAAAAGCGGTTCCTGAAATTATGAATTCCATCAGTCAAAATAACATCCTCCAATCACCTACCGGATACCCGCCAGTTCCTCAAGAAGGACTACCGCAAGGATGGACACTAGAACAATGGCAATATTATGGGCAACAATATTTAGATATGAATCGTAGGCAATAATATGGCAGAATATCCTACTCTGTGGTATGCTTTGTGGGTGGTGATTTCTGTTTGTGGCGTAGTAACATGGTACTTGAGAAATTTTACACAAAGAGTCGAATTGACGAAGTTTACCGCCTTTACCGGAGTTATTGCTATGAGTACTATGTTGCTATGGACTTTGATAGATTTTTGAGGGATTTGTATGGACCTATCTGGCATTGAGAATCATGCAATGTACGGCAAATACCCATGCCGACTACCAGTGTGGTGGGGTTTATTCGGAGAGGTAGGATTGGACCCTGAAATAAAACATATCAGTGGCAAAAAAGTGGTATTAAGAATCGAAAAAAGATTTAATCGATTTGAGAAAATATTGGCAAAATTATTTCGCGCACCCAAAGAGATACGAAGGCCACTTGACACAAAGAATAGCATGTTATGGCAATTGTGCGATGGTACACGTAAATTTGAAGAGATATGTTCAATTTTAGACTCTTTGTATCATGAGGACATATCGCCTGTTATACATCGAACGGCGGCTGGAATTAACTTACTAAAAGAAAAAAATTTGTTGACAATATTGGATGAAACCTTCACTGGAAAATGGTCAATTGGCCAAGGGATCACACCACAAAATCAAACATTAGCGACTCTAGATGATAGTTTAGGCATAACAGTTGAAGAAGAATAACTTAGAGCGGTTCCCATACTAACCTCAAACCAATACCATCGCTTGTTTTATCTTGTTTAGCGTGTGATCTTGCCGAACTTCTAGTTGAGTCGCTCTCAGTAAACCAACTACCTCCGCGCACGCAGTAAATGTCTGAATCACTTATGTAAGGTGATTGCTTTGATGGAGTTGTGTAATCATTCCGATAATTATCTAAGCACCACTCTGATATCAATCCGTAGATATCAAAAATCTCCCAATTATTTGACTTTTTCAATCCTACTTCCCTTGTTGAAGCTCCTGAATTACCTGCATGCCATCCATAGTCATCCAAATCTCCATCAAAATTTCCAAAACACCACTTCGTATCTGTGCCTGACCTTGCGCAATACTCCCACTCTGCCTCTGTTGGGAGTCGCCAAATACCATCAACTGATAATTGGGGTTTATTGAATGATTGATTCAATCTACTAATAAATTCCATACAATCGACATATGAGATTGAGTCAACAGGTCTCAAACCAGAACTCCAACCATCCTGGAATTTTGATGGATTAAATCCCATTACAGATTCCCAATGAATTTGGGTTACAGGTCTTTGCCCGATAAAAAAAGGTCGTTCAATTTCGACTTTATGAGTTGGTAATTCTCGTGCCAATCCGTCCCCTACAAGATCACCCATGGAGAATATACCGGGTTCAATTAATATGTATGTTCCACCGAATTCATCTTCAAATCGAGGCTTGGACAAATATCACACCTACTGAGAAAATGTCTTGGTTGTATCAAGAACAGATTTTACCAATTTCGCTAGCCTTTCTTTATGATCTTCACTAATCAAATTACCATTCTCATCAAATGCTTCCTTGACTTTACCTATCGCAAGTTGTTCTGGAACAGGCCAAGCATGTAACCAACGCAGTGAGATTCTCATGTGATTTAGGGTATTTGAATTCTCAATGCCTCCTAGGGTCGACATTAGACCGAACACCTTACCCTTGACATGCTTACTGTACAACCAATCCAAGGTATTCTTCATCGCACCTGACATCGTTCCATGATATTCAGGGGATGATAACAAAAAAGCGTCGCATTGAGATGCAAGATCTTGGAATTCTTTGACATTGGAATTATCCCAACATCCGTCTTCACCCACCAGTGGTAGTGGTTTTACATCTAAATCCCAAAAGTGAACTTCTGCGCCATGGGATTTAGCAATTTCAAGAGCGTGATTTACCAGCATGCCACACTTAGAAGTAGGCCTATATTCTCCGCTTAATCCCAAAATCTTGAATGGATATTCACTCATAAATATCCCAAGTATCCAAGGTTATTGAATGTAAGTGTTTGAACATACATAGATAAGTAACCCTTATGATTAGAATTCAATAGCAAGCAGATGAGGCATATGGAACATAACACCCACAATGAAATCAGCGACGATACAGATGATATCAGCAGTCAAGTTGAATCATTGTTAATTAGCGGTGAAGAAGCATCGAGGGCCGGTGATGCAAAATCTGCTCTAGCATCGTTTAACAAAGCGATTTCACTCGACCCGTCATCCGATATGGCATGGTTTAATCGAGGAGTTTTACTAGAGGCACAACAGGATGCGAGAGGTGCTAGGCAAGCATTTCAAATTTGCTTGGATGTAAATCCAAACCATGCACCAGCGACCGCCAACCTATGCATATTGCTAGAACGGATCGGTGATGAATCTGGAGCATATAACATGGCCGTGAAAGCGCTTGAATTTTATCCTGGTCATCCCACTATTGTCGAAGTAAAGGACAGATGTAAGGGCAGTGTTGCATCTAAACCCATTGAATCAATGCCCCAAATTGAACAAATTGATCAGTATGAGCAATCAGATGTAGAAAAGGTCGTTGAAGAAACAGGACTCACTAATGTTCAAGCAATTTTAGATGAAGCTGTACACCACGACATTGATGAAAATCAGCAATTAGATATTGATGAACTAAGATCTGCAGCAGAAGTCGTTGTTGCACGGGAAGAGATACAAGAAAGAATAGAAGTAACACAGCCAGTTGTAGAAGCCATACCTGATTTGCCAGTAGTCCCTATTGAACCAGAAATCGAGAATGTTCTAGACCTAGATGCAATGGCTGAAGAAGCGAAGAATATGATACAATCTGGAGATGCTAAAGGGGCACTAGCGTTGTTGAAACCTCATTTGAAAACAGAAGCATCCAAACATGCTCCATCATGGTTAATTGCTGGCGGTGCTATGGCTAGATTGGATTTAGAAGACCACGCTATCTCTGCAATTGAACATGCCCAAAAATTAGATCCATCCAATCCAAAAGGATGGTTTAATTTAGGCTCGCTAAAACAAAGGAAAGGAATGTTGAGGGAAGCGTCAACATGTTACTCTAACGCTCTGAGAGAAGACCCATCCTACGTTAAAGCGGCAGAAAAATGGGCACCATTGGCAATGGAGATTAAAGACCCTCAAGCCTACTTATCAGCAGCAACAATTATTGTTGCTTCAAATCCTGAAAGTCCATTAAGAATTGAACTCGCAACTACCTTGGTTGAGTTAGCTGAAGGTGAATCTAGAGTTTTAGAATCTCAATCTGGACTGCCGCCAACATTGCCAGAAGGCCCTGAAATGGCTAAAACTGCATTGGATCTGATCGGTGAAGGAGAAACTGAATTACATGCAAGAGCGCATACTATGGCAAACAACCACATGGAATCTGTTAAAATTTGGAAAGGATTAATTCAAATTAACCGAAATGAACCAGAAATATGGCGTGGTTTGGCTAAAGCGTTGTATGCCGCAGGTGACAATACTACTGCGGAAAAATGTAGTATAAAAGCCAACGAGATCGAAGCAATAAATGCGAACAAATCAAACATTATTGAAGAATCACAAACATCACAACCAGAACCAATTCCTACATCTCAAAATGAAAATGAAGAGTTATCAGAATCAGTATCCTCAGTGAGTCAAGAAGAAATGATGTCAGCGAATCAACTTCTTGCAAGACCTCAACCGGCGGAACCTGTACAAGAAACAGTGCCTAACCCCCAGGTAGATCTTGCAAAAGCAGCCCTAGAGGTTCAGAGTAATTCACTGGTACAAGAAGAATTTCGCAATCCATCATCAAATTCCGTGGCAAACCAAGACATATCATGGTATAACCAAGGAGTTGCCCTTATTGAGGCGGGGAAATATGCTGAAGCATTGTCGTGTTTTGATAGAGCACTACCTTCATTCTCCAATGATGATGAGATGGTAATCCGTATCCTAAACGGAAGAGGTAACGCATTTTACTATCTAGAAAATTATCCCGCATGCGTTGAATCCTATCACCAGGCTATGCTGATAAGACCGGAAGAAGTCAGGGGTAAAACACTGTACAATATGGGCACAGCATACGCTGAAATGGAAAGGTATCAAGATGCTGTTAAGTGTTTTGAACAAGCTATACCAAGAGGATTATCTAAAGATGAGATAAAACGTACCAAAGATCAAATCAGAAGATGCAACATCCTCATCAAAGAGCAAAAGAAGAAAAATAGGTGATTAGTTGGCTGACAATAGTGACCTAATCAATAAGTTAGTAGAGGCTGGACTTGAAGAAAAGTATGCCCTGTTAATAATCGATATGGCCTCACAACCGCCTGCTAAAGCAAGTGAAATTGGAAAAAGGCTAGGATTATCGAGGATGGATGCATATAATTCTCTCAAAAAATTACAACAACAAGGTTTAGTTAAAGCCACACTAGACAAACCGATTAGATTCTTTGGCATGACGATAAATGAAGTATTCAAACAAATAATCAGGACCAAAGAAATGGATTTGAGGAGAATAAATGAAAATCTTGAATCGTTAAATTCGTCATCCAATCACGCAATAATTTCAAGACAACTTGAATATGAGGAGGATTCATTTTCGGTACTAAAGGACCGTCATACAATACACGCCACCATCGAGTCAATAGTCTCAGAGGCTGAACAACATGTCTGGTTGTTACTTGGTAGATGGGGAATACTGCATATTTTGAGATCGGGATGTATTGACGCTATCACTGAGGCACTAAATCGTGATGTAGATGTAAAACTGGTTGTCTGCATAGATGAAAAAACAATTAGATTTTACGACAAATTAGATTCTAGAATGGAAATTCGTCACCATGCCGATTTCAATCTATGTGGAGTCTTTGTCGATAATGAAGTGGGAATACAATTTGTCCAAACTGAAGAACTTCCAACCGGCAGGGGAAAAGAAGATACTGCAATCCTAATGGAATCAGAAATGCTACTGACTGCCCAATCTGAACTACTTAAAACTCAATGGAATAGTGCTACATCGTACTCTACCGCTAAGGCTAAGATGGTTGATGGTTTGATGACTGAGCCACTAAAATTGACCCTCGGCGAAGGGTCATTTTATGAGAGATTTAAACAATCGATGAAGATGGGTATAGATAGCAACTCAAATGCGGTCCTCACTAAGGGTGGTGACATAGTTGATAGTCAAGAAATACCACAATCAAATACCCTGACTGCATTAGGAATCAATACTAACCAATTATTCGAAGATGTGGGATTTAGAATAGGTCAGGAGTTAGCCGTGAAACTACAACACATTACCGACGACGAAATTTTTTGGAACAACATTAAGTCGGAATGGCGAGATTTAGGAATGGGAGAAATAGATTTTGATAATCTCCCCCCGAGTAAAATAACTGTTCTTGAAGGCAATGCATGTGGTGGACAGCCAGAAAAATCGCTATTCTTCTGCAATATGGATGAAAGTGTGATCGCTGGTCTGATTAAGGAAAGATATAACAAAAGTATACAATCCTGCAAAAGAGAATGTGTCGATGATCACAAATCTTGTTGTTATGAAATATCAATAGTCGATTGAATGGTCATCATTTGATGCACATATTCATAGAGATGAACACACTGGGAGTACCATGGATTGTGGAACATGCGAGAGTGCAAGTCCGGTTGTAGTTGAGACTCCGGCAGTCGTGAATGTAGAACTAACAATAACAGAAAACGCTCATTCAATGTTAGACCAAGCATTTGGTGATGACAGAAGTATGGCCCTTTTAGTAGGTGTCCTATCAGGCGGTTGTTCTGGATATATGTATGATTTACAAATTGTCGAAGATACTGAAATTGATTGTCAAGAGTTGTCCATCTCCGGGTTCAGAATTCTTGTTCCTAATTCATCTAGTCATTTATTAAACGGAATAGAGATTGATTACGAGGATAGATTGATGGGTGGCGGATTCAAGATAAACAACCCTAATGCCCAATCCTCTTGCGGATGCGGAGAATCGTTTGCATAGGTGATCTTTTGCCTAGAATGGCATTTGACAATGCTCAAGCCCTAATTTTCACAGGTAGTGATGTGGAGAAATTTCTCGACGGCCTTTCCTCAAATAAAGTCGAGATTAATCACGATGAAGTAATTGATACGCTAGTATTAGATAACAAAGCAAAAATTATTGCTCAAATGCATATTTTTAAATTAAACAATATGTACATTAGCGTTACAATTGCGGATGATTTCAACGGCATGATTGATTATCTTAATTCTAAAGTCCTATCTCAAGATGTAACCATATCTAATGTAACTAACTTGAATCATATTGACATAGTCTATAATGAAGGAAAATCTCATGATAAAATGAAAAGATTTAGCAAAATCACACAAATCGGGATAAACAATTTGTATACTGTGGAGATATACTCAAAACAATTGGATCGCTTAGAATTAGATGGGGATGAAAAATCATTCACAGAATGGCGAATCGACAACATTATTCCGTGGTATGGCTATGAAATTTCTGGTTCCGTAAACCCATATCAATGTGGATTAAACTATCAAGTTCACGAGAACAAGGGTTGTTTTACTGGTCAAGAGATATTAACAAGAATGAGAACAAGAAAAAAGGGAATTTACCGATTAGTATGTCGAGCCAACTCCGATTCTCCAACGTCAATTGCTTCCACTGAAGGTAATGAAAGATCTCTGTACTTGGAGAGAATTTAGTATCCTAGTATGTCATTCAATTGAGATTTGTAGAAGTTACCCGAATTTTGCAAACTAGTCAATTCGTCACTCGTTAACTCGAGTTCAAGTATTTTTTCAATGCCGTTAGCCCCTAGTATTACTGGAACCCCTATGTATACATCATCAAGTCCATACTGACCTGTGAGGTATGCAGAGGCTGGAATTAACCTTTTCCGGTCGTTCAATACTGCTTCCGCCATGACTGCTGCCGCAGAACCTGGAGCATAGAAAGCTGAACCTCTCTCGAGCAACTTGACGATTTCTCCTCCGCCAGAGGCGGTTCTCTTACATATTGCATCAATAGTGTCTTCGTCAAGTAAATGTGTAATTGCAATTCCTCCAACTGTGGTAAAGCGAGGAAGTGGGACCATAGTATCACCATGTCCACCTAGAACCATTGCTTGGACATCTTCTTCGGAACAACCTACAGCATCGGCGACAAAGTGAGTCATTCTTGCGCTGTCTAGTACACCAGCCTGTCCACACACTCTGTGTGATGGGAAACCTGTAACTTTCTGCATATGGTAGGTCATCAAATCAAGAGGATTAGTGACCATAATGATTACCGATTCGGGAGCATGTTCTTTGATGCCCTCGCCGACTTGTTGGACTATACTGGCATTTTTCGCAATTAAATCTTCACGAGTCATACCAGGTTGGCGAGGAAAACCAGATGTGACAACTACTACATCTGCACCAGCGATATCCTCATAATTCGATGTGCCAGTAAGATTTCCATCATAATTTAGCACCTGCCCATTTTGAGACATATCAAGCGCTTTTCCTTTAGCAAAACCTTCGTATATATCCAGCAAAACAATATCTCCAAGTTTCTTCTGAGCTAAAACAAAAGCACAAGTTGCACCTACATTTCCTGCCCCAATTACCGCAATTTTTTTTCTTGAATGTGACATTTTAAACACCCTTCGTGTTATTCCAAGTGTAGGAGTAAAATAAGTTAGATGGTATGATTTTGGTTTCCAATAATCTCCATTTGAAGCGTCTTATCTAAAAGCCTCCTTTGTTTGGGCTAATTTGACCCAGTTTGTTTTACTCGGGTCGGTGGACAAAATGAGACTAGGTGTGCCAAAAGAACCGGACAATGAAACAAGAGTAGCAATCGTTCCTTCGAGCCTAAAAAAACTGATGAAAGCAGGCTTTGAAGTATTCGTAGAAAAAGGAGCAGGAATCTCAGCCAACTACTCAGACGAAGAATATACCAATGCTGGGGCAAGTGTCGTTAGTCGTAAAGAAGTTCTAGGCTGTAAGAACATTATCTGCATCAACTTTCCTGGGGTCGAAGGTATCGCTGAGAATACTAATCTTGCATGCGTAGCAGATCCCTTCAGGAATCCAGACTACGTCAAGGAATGCTTAACAGCAAAAATCACTCTAATGTCAATGGATATGATACCAAGGAGGCTATCGCGAGCACAATCAATGGATGTCAATTCTAGTCAAGATAACCTAGCCGGTTACAAAGCTGTATTATTGGGTGCCGCAAATGTACCTAAAGGCATTCCAATGATGACTACTTCTGCGGGAACCGTCAGACCTGCAAAGGTAGTGGTTATGGGTAGTGGTGTTGCTGGACTTCAAGCAATAGCCACAGCCAAGAGATTAGGTGCAGTCGTATATGCATCAGATGTTAGAAAGTCTGCAGCAGAACAAATCGAATCAGTAGGTGGACGATTCATCGAAGTTGATGGTATGGATGATTTTGAGGATGAATCAGGATACGCCAAACCACTGACTCCAGAATTTATCCAAAAGGTGAATGATACAGTGTGTGGGGTTGCAAAAGATGCAGATATTATTATCACCACTGCTAGAATATTTGGCAGACCAGCACCAATAACAGTCCCCAGTAGTGCCGTAAGTGAATTCAAATCAGGAGCAGTAATTGTGGATATGAATGCTGACGTTGGTGGCAATTGTGAAGATACAAAAGCAGGAGAAATTATTACCACTGATAATGGTGTGATAATAGTTGGAACATCGAATCTACCGGGCACGATAGCCAATACAGCAAGCATGCTCTACTCAAACAATCTCACTACCTTCATAACCTCACTAGTTGATGATGGAAATGTGGTGTTATCTGATGATGATGACATTCTTTTTGGTGCGCCTGAAGATTCTGACTTTTATGTCAATGGAATGGGCGGAGTATTGATTTGCATAGATGGTAATATGCATGAAAAACAAACTAGATTGATGGGGGCGATTGAATGACACCAGAATTACTAATAGGCAGCATAACGTTATTTGTATTATCTATATTCCTTGGATTTGAATTAATTACCAAGGTTCCCGCAACATTGCACACACCGCTCATGAGTGGTGCAAATGCAATCTCTGGTATCAGCATAGTTGGAGCCCTAATCGGTGCGAATGTTGCATACGAAGGTGGAGACACTGCAGTTTCGGGTATTTTGGCGTTCGTTGCTGTTGTCTTGGCGATGATTAACGTCGTTGGAGGATTCGCAGTAACTAATAGAATGTTGAATATGATTGCTGGAAAGAAGAAGGGAGGCGCTTGAGATGGAAATAAGAGATTGGACATCTATCGGCTACCTAATTGCTGCGGCATTATTCATATTTGGGCTAAAAAAATTAGGACATCCAAGAACAGCACCACGAGGTAATCAATTAGGTGCGCTAGGAATGTTAGTCGCTGTTGTAACAACAGTCCTTGACATGCAATTAGCCGAAGGCGACGCTGAATGGACACTCATTGCCGCTGGTTTGGTGATTGGTTCATTGATTGGTTACTGGATGGCGGTAAAAGTTGAGATGACTGGAATGCCAGAATTGGTTGCATTGTTCAACGGATTTGGTGGGGCTGCATCTGCCCTAGTTGCACTGTCAGAAACGTGGAGGTATATCGAAGGCTCTACTTTACCCACTGGTCTGCAGTTAACAGTAACTATGGTTGCTGCTGGGTTGTCTGCTTTAGTTGGTTGGATGACTCTGACAGGTTCCCTTCTAGCAATGTTGAAATTAAAGGGAGGGGTTGAAATCTTTGGGAAGTGGATCAAAACTCCTACATGGGGTCCAAGCTGGCTTAACGCAGTAAAAGTGCTACTGATTATTGCGGCATTTGGATTAATTTACTATGGAATAGACAATCCTACTGATAAAAATGTCATATTTGGATTGATTGGTGTATCCTCAGTTTTGGGAATACTGCTAGTTCTACCCATCGGCGGTGCAGACATGCCAGTTGTGGTATCTTTGTTGAACTCTCTATCCGGTATTGCTGCGGCGTTTACTGGATTCATTATCAACAATTCAGTATTGATTGTTGCCGGTTCTCTGGTTGGAGCATCTGGTCTGATCTTAACATTCATCATGTGCAAGGCTATGAACAGAACATTACCAGATGTCTTGTTCAAAGCATTCGGTGGTTCTGGTGAGAAAGAATCACTGACTAGAACAAAAGTTGGCTCTGATGCTGATGAAGTTGCCATGATGATCGATGGAGCACAGAAAGTAATCATCGTCCCTGGATATGGAATGGCGGTATCTCAATGTCAACATCAAGTAAAAGAATTTGCAGACCTTATCGCCGAGAAGTATGACACTGAAGTATTCTACGCAATACACCCAGTTGCTGGTCGAATGCCGGGACACATGAATGTACTGCTTGCTGAGGCAAATGTACCATACGAACAGTTAATCGAAATGGATGAAATAAACCCTGAATTCCCAGACTGTGATGTCGCACTAGTAATCGGTGCTAATGATACTACTAATCCTGCAGCAAGAACTGGAGAAGGACCTCTCGCTGGAATGCCAATCATTGACGCGGACCAAGCAAGAACTGTAGTGATAATCAAGCGCTCACTGTCAGTTGGTTATGCTGGAGTAGACAATGACCTATTCTACATGGACAAGACCATGATGATGTTTGGCGACGGTAAGAAGATGATGACAGATTTGAACAATGCCATTAAAGAATCGTGATTAATACATTTATTGGAAAAATTAGGCAATGTTCAAAGGTATGCTATTTTTCGAAAAACTTGGGGAGACAGTGATGAATATGAAGCCACGGTTAATTATTGCAATTTTGGCTCTTTTATTGCTCGCCCCTGTGGTTGCGAATCCAAACGGCCCTCCATGGCAAAATGGCTCTGATTTAGTTATTGATACAGGTTGTACATGTCACGGCGATGGAGCGCCATCTACCGAAGTAGTTGTCTCGATTTCTGGCGTCCCACGCTCATACTCAATAGGAGAATCATATGAATTTACTATCTCTTTGCAACATGCATCGAATGAAGACGGTGGATTCTTACTTTGGGATTATAACTCTGGGACGCTACAGGCTGGTGAAGGTTCACAAACAGTTCCTGAGGAATCAGGTGCACTTTCACAATCTGAACCAGGTAACAACTGGGTTGTCACATGGATTGCTCCGGATTCAGACATTGGAAGCGTATCCTTCCAACTTGTTGGTAATGCTGTCAACGGCAATGGACAGTTCGATGGTGGAGATTTGTGGAACATACTATCCTTCTCAATAAGTGCACCAGATTCAACATACACTGACGATTCAGAAAGTCTACAACTTCGAACAATTAGCGTAGGTGACTATGACTCATTGTTTGTTGCTGAAGAAGATCCAGCAGCAATTGAGGCTGCTCGACAAGAGGAAATTGCTGATGACTTTTTCACCAACGGAAATCTGTTTTATTGGACTACCTTGTCAATCATCATCATAGGTGCAGTGGTTCAAGGGGAGTTCTATGAACGCCGATTTGGCGGCGGACCTCCTCATTTGGACATGAGTTTAGCTGTGCCTCAAGGAGTTCGTAGAGGCATACTCTCAATAGTCACGATTCTGATGTTCGCTTGGTCATTAGATTCATCTCAGGCCTGGGGGATAATCCTACTAACCGGAATGCTAATGTTATGGGCTATTTTTGGTGTTTACAGAACTGTAGTTCAGGCTCGTGCACCAAAGCAATACACTGACCTAGTGTGATGGTGATCCTCTGAATTTACATTTGAGCACCGACTCAAATGCTAAAATTTCTACACATACTAATGAATTATTTGCTAGAATTGGAATTATGCTATTTGTGTGGGTTCTAGCGTCCG